>NZ_BAAAQM010000001.1:0-305923 GCF_039531675.1 Catenulispora subtropica | reverse complement strand
CCGCCGGCTCACTTGGATTGAGCCGGCGCCCGCCGTGTCGGAGTGCTCAGTGCAGAGGATCGGCCGGCAGCTTGGCGTGATACTTCACGAAGCTGTCCAGGTAGGTGTGGAAGGCCGTCGACTCGAGGAGCTGCAGCCACTGGGCGTCGGTCAGCGCGGGGGTCGCGGGCGGCCAGTTCCCGGGGGCCAGCTTCCCGGTCCAGCGGTTGATCCACTTGCCGCGGTTCGGATCGCCGGCGCCGCCGTCGGCCGCGTAGGCGCCGACCGTGTACCAGCCGGTGGAGTCCTTGCCGTTGAAGGTCACCCTGACGAAGTTCCCGTGGCCGTCGGTCAGGATCGCCGTCTTGTCGACGGTGTCCATGGGTGCTGTCTTCGAGGTGAGCGCGCCGTGCCAGCCCCCGCTTCCGGCGATGGGCGTGCAATCGGCGGTGACGGTGTCGCAGTCGGCGGGAGAGGCGTCGCCCGCCGCGGGTTTGAAGACATACACCCCGAAGCTCTCACGTCCGGCCGGCGTGACGATCGTGCCGCCACCGGTTTGGTAGACGTTGGCCGGATCGTCCGGGTGGGTGCTCAGATACAACTGCTCGGTACCGGTGTCCCGCATCAGATCCGGCGCCGAGTCCTTGGCCCGGTCCTGTTTGACCTTGCTCTGGTCCACCCGGGGATCGAGTTCCAGGACGCCGAAGTAGGCCGGGGTGATCGTGGCGTCGGGGAACACCGCCGCGAACGCGCTCAGCAGAGCCCGGCAATCCGCCTGTTCGGCGGCCGGGTCCTCGGAGAGCGTCCCGGAGGGCGCGGTCATGCCGTCGGAGTACATCCGCGCCCACCGCTCGTGCGCGCAGCGGGACAGGTCCACAGCCGGCTTCTTGATGACCGGAGCCGTGGTCTCGCTGGGCTTGCCGGTCGTGGAGGTGGCCGGCCGGGTCGTGCCGGATCCGGACCTCGGCAGCAGCGTCGCCGTCCCGACGGTCACCGCCAGGACGGCCAGAGCCGCCCCGGCCGCCTGGTACCGGCGGGTCCGCACGCCGCGGTCGTAGCCGGCCAGCACCGCGGGCACCACGTTCGCGTCGAGGTCGACGTCGTCCAGCGCGCCGCCGAGGAGCCGGTGCATCCTCTCGTTCTCGGAGTGCTCAGTTTCCATGCTTGTTCTCCATGGGCTCGGATTCGATGGTGTCGAAACCGTCGCCGAGCAGTTCGCGCAGCTTGGCCAGGGCGCGCGACGACTGGCTCTTGACGTTCCCGGTGGAGCACCCGAGGGCGGCGGCCGTCGCCTCCACGCTCAGGTCCTCCCAGTACCGCAGCACGACCACCGCCCGCGCCTTCGGCGGCAGCCGGTCCAGCGCCGCGAGCAGCGTCAGCCGCAGCTCGGTGGTGTGGTCCGCCGCACGCGCCGGCGCGGTATCCCACGCCTTGTCCCACAACGCTTTGCGTTCCCGGTCCGCCTTGCGCTGAGCGGACAGGAAGGCGTTGATCAAGACGCGGTGCGCGTAGGAGTCGACCTCGTCGGCGCGGCGCACCCGGTGCCAGGCCCTGCACAGGTTGAGCAGTGCGGTCTGGGTGAGATCCTGTGCGGTCTGTTTCTCGCCGCACAGCAGATACGCCGTGCGCATCAGATGTCGTTGCCGGACTTGGGCGAACTCGGTGAAGTCCGCCAGCTCTTCCGGACTGAGCCTGCTGATCACCGGACCCCGTCCTTCTCAGTGGTTCGCTGTCGATTCGTGACAGCCGCTAAAGAGTGGCGGGGCGGGCCGGAGGTTGCACGCGTCTTTCAATCACGCGGAAGCATCACGAAGGCGTAGGCCGCGGCGGCGATGAACAGCAGGCCGGTGACGGTGAACATGGTGTCGATGGGGCCCATGTGCACACCGCCCACCTCGGCGTGGAAGTTCAGCATCACGGTACTGATGAGCCAGCCGATCAGCACCGTCGAGCCGAGCTGGACCACACTGTTGACCGGCATGAACACCGAGATCACCCGGCCCAGCATCTCCCGCGGCGTCACCCTGATCAGGAGCGGTTCCAATGCGGTGTTGACCATGGCGATCGGCAGGGTGGCCACGAAGATGATCGGGAGCGCGGCCCAGATCGAGGACTGCCGGGCATAGCACATGATGAGGACGCCGGCCGACCCGACGGTCGCCCACACCGCGGTCACGGTGCCGATCCGCGCGACCACCCGGGACGAGAGCAGGCCGCCGACGATGGCCCCGGCGCCGGCCGCCAGGCCCAGAAGTCCATAGAGCTTGGGGGCGGCGTGCAGGTTCCGGGTGATGAAGAAGACGTCGAGGGTGCTCATGGCCTGTGCCCCGAAGTTGGCTATACAGGCCGCCACCAGCAGGACCACCAGCACCCGGGTCTTGGCGAAGAACGCGAGGCCGGCCCGGAACTCGGCCCAGAAGTCCGGCTTGGGCGCCTGGCCCGAGGCCGTCGTGTTGTCGGGTATCCGTACGGAGCGCACCGCCAGGTACGACACCAGGTAGGACAGGGCGTTGACGACCAGCGCCCACTGCACCCCGCCGGCGAACAGCAGGGGCGCGGCCAACGGCGGTCCGATCATCGCCGCGAGGGCCTCGGTGGACTGCGTGATGCCGGACGCGCGCACGATCTCCTCATCGCCGTGGACGACCTCGGGGATCACCGCCATCCGCGACGGCCCGAAGAACGTCCCGGCCGCGCCGACGGCGAACACGACCAGGTAGATGACCCCGAGCCAGACGCCGACCGGCAGGTCGTGGGCGGGGACGAAGGCCAGCGCGGCCAGGCCGCCGACCAGCACGCCCCGGATCGCGTCCATCCGCAGCATCGTCCGCTTGCGGTTCCACCGGTCCGCGAACACCCCGGCGGCCGGCGCGATCGCGATCGTGGCGGTCAGCGCCGCGATCAGGACGCCGGACACCGCGATCGGGGCCCAGTTCCGGCCGTTTCCCAGCTTTGCCGCGATCCAGAGCACCAGCGTCGTGTCGAAGACGTAGTCCCCGACCCGCGACACCGCCTGCCCCCACCAGAGCCGCGTGAAATCCCGGTTGATGACGGTCCTCATCGAGCCTCCCCCGTGTGTGTCCTCCCTGCTTACCGCACATCTGTGCAGTCCGGTCCTCATGCGATCGTGTGATTCCGTCTACGTCATGAGGGCTTTGATAGCAGATCCTTGCCATAGCAAGCTGACTCCCCGTTAGTGTGCCAACCCGTCAGTTGTCTTCCAATCACTGGATGTCTGAGACATCGGGGGCTATTCGGATGAGACGCAGAACACCTTCCTTGCTCACAGCCGTGGCGCTGGTCTCGGGAGCGGCAGCGGGGGCGCTGGCGTCGGCGCCCGCGCACGCCTCGGGGATCGCCGGACCCTGCGACAGCACCCACCGTGAGACCCAGGCCGACCTGAGCTTCTCGCCGGCCGCCGGGGTGGCGCCGGTGGACGCCACCATCAGCCTGGCCGGCAACACGATCGACTCCGCGCACGGCTGCACCGCCGTCCTCGACTTCGGGGACGGCCAGCACGTGAACCTGACGAACAACAACAACGTCACGCACCTCTACCAGAAGCCCGGCGACTATCGGGTGACGCTCACCATGCACTGGCCGGGCTTCACACCGGCCATCGAGAGCGGCCACTTCCTGGCCGAGGGCGCGGCCGGGAAGGCCTCGGTCGGCCGGATCTCCGGCGCGAACCGGCTGGACACCGCTGTGCAGATCTCGCAGCACCAGTGGCTGAAGACCGACCCCAACAACTCCTGGGGGCAGGCGCAGAGCGCCGTCATCGCCACGTCGACGAACTTCCCGGACGCGCTGGCCGGCGTGCCGCTGGCCGCCTACAAGCAGGGCCCGCTGCTGTTGACCGACCCCGGCGCCGGGCTGTACGGGCCGGCGAACGACGAGATCAACCGCATCGTGCCGAAGGGCCACACCATCTACATCCTCGGCGGGGCCGCCGTGGTGTCGCCGGCGGTGGACGCGCAGCTGCTGAAGGAGGGCTACAAGGTCCAGCGGTTCGCCGGCAAGGACCGCTTCGACACGGCGCTGCAGATCGCCAAGGTCGGCATGGGCGACCCGAAGACCGTGGTGGTGGCCACCGGCCGCCTGTTCCCGGACGCGCTGTCCGCCGGTCCGCTGGCGGCCGGGCCGCGCGCCGTCGAGGAGGCGGGCCAGGATCCGCGGCCGGCAGCGATCATCCTCACCGACGGCGACCACTTCTACGACCCGAACAGCGCCGGGTACGTGAAGAGCAAGCTGGGCACCGCGGACTGCCAGGCGGTCACCGCGGTCGGCGGCGCGGCGGTGCACGCGGTCGACGTGCTCGCCGGCTCACAGTGCCACAACACCCTGTCCGGCCAGGACCGCTGGGAGACCTCCTCCAAGATCATGGAGCAGTTCCCCCGCGGCTACCTGATCGGCGTGGCCAGCGGCACCAACTTCGCCGACGCACTGGCCGGCGGCGCGTTCGTGGCCAACCTGCAGCAGCCGCTGCTGCTCACCGACCCGAACAGCCTGCCGGACGCCATCGGCGAGTGGTTCAACGGGACGTACTCGCAGGACGGCGTCGCGGACATCGACGTGTTCGGCGGCCCGAAGGCGGTCAGCGACCACGTCGGCGGCCAGATCATGGACGCCGCGCACACCGGGCACTACACCACGCCGTAGCGGCCGCGCGGGCCCTCAGATCACGGGCGTCCCGTTCTTCCACACCCTGTGGACGAGCGGGACGCCCGGCCGGTAGGCGAGGTGGAGGAAGCTGGGGGCGTCCAGGACGGAGAAGTCCGCGCGAGCACCGACCCCCAGGTGGCCGACGTCCACGCGTCGCAGGGCCTTGGCACCGCCGACCGTCGCCGCCCACAGTGCCTCGGCCGGCGACATCCGCATCTCGCGCACGGCCAGGGCGATGCAGAACGGCATCGAGTTCGTGTAGCAGGACCCCGGATTGCAGTCGGTGGCGATCGCGACGGTGGCCCCGGCCTCGATGAGCCGGCGCGCGTCCGGGTACGGCGAGCGGGTCGAGAACTCGACGCCGGGCAGCAGCGTCGCCACCGTGGACGAGCCGGCGAGGGCGTCGACGTCCTCGTCGTCGAGGAACGTGCAGTGGTCGGCCGAAGCCGCCCCGAACTCGACCGCGAGCCGCACGCCGGGCCCGTTGCCGAGCTGGTTGGCGTGCAGCCGGAGGTCCAGGCCCCTGGCCCGGGCCGCGGTGAGGATCTCCCGGGTCTGCTCCTCGTCGAACGCGCCGCGCTCGCAGAACACGTCGGCGTAGTCCGCGTACGGGGCACAGGCGTCGAGCATCTCGCCCTTGACCAGGTCGACGTAGGAATCGGGCCGGTCCTTGTACTCCGCGGGGACGACGTGCGCGCCGAGGTAGGTGACGGCCTCGACCTGCTCCCGCGCCAGCCGCAGCGCCCGCGCCTCGTCCTCGACGGTGAGGCCGTAGCCGGACTTGCACTCGACGGTCGTCGTGCCCTGACGCAGCATCTCGTCGGTCAGCCGCCGGAGGTTGGCGCGCAGGGTGTCGTCATCGGCGGCGCGGGTCGCGGCGACGGTCGTCCGGATGCCGCCGGCGCTGTAGGGCGTCCCGGTCATCCGGGCGGAGAACTCCTGCGCCCGGTCGCCCGCGAACACCAGGTGCGCGTGGCTGTCGACGAACCCGGGGATCACGGCGCGGCCGTCGACGGTGATGCGCTCGTCGGCGACCGGGGCCTGCGCCGCCGGGCCGGTCCACGCGATGTGTCCGTCCTCGATCACGAGGGCCGCGTCGGCCAGGGTGCCGGGTTCGGCGTGGGTGACGAGCTCGGCGATGCCGGTGATGAGGGTGGTGGTCACGCTGTCCGCTTCCTCACTTGAAGATCGCCCCGATCGCGGCCGCCAGCTTCCCCGGCACGTCCTCGACCAGCTCGTGCCGATGATCGCGCACCGTGAAGCGGCCGCCGACCACGACATGCCGGACGTCGGCGGCGGTGGCGGCGAAGACCACTGATTCGGCGGCGTGCGCGGGCTGGACGCCGGCCAGGCGGACGGTGTCCAGGGCGATGGTGGTGAAGTCCGCCGAGGCGCCCACCTCCAGACGGCCCGCGTCCGGCCGGCCGAGGGCGGCGTGGCCCGCGTCGGTGGCGGCGTGCAGGAGCTCGGCGGCGTGCCAGTGGCCGCGGCGTTCGGTGTGCAGGCGTTCGTCCAGCTCCACGGCGCGGGCCTCCTCGAACAGGTCGATCACGGCGTGCGAGTCGGAGCCGAGGTTGATCGGCGAGCCGGCCAGGTGCACCGCGCGCGCCGGGCCGATGCCGTCGGCCAGGTCGCGTTCGGTGGTGGGGCACATGCAGACCGCGGTGGCGGAGGTGCCGAGCAGGTCGATGTCCATCTGCGACAGGTGGGTGGCGTGGACGGCCGTGGTGCGGGGGCCGAGGGCGCCGTGGTCGTGCAGCAGCTGGGTCGGGGTCTTGTGGTGGCGGGCCAGGCAGGCGTCGTTCTCGGCGCGCTGTTCGGACAGGTGGACGTGCAGCGGCAGCTCGTGCCCGGCGGCGAACGCCACCACCGGCGGCAGCTGGTCCACCGGGACCGCGCGCACGCTGTGCACGGCGGCGCCGACCCGCACCGTCTCCGAGCCCGCGTACGCCTTGCGCAGCGCCTCGACCCGCTCGGCCCAGCGGTCCGCGTCGCCGTCGGAGAAGCGGCGCTGCACGTCGTTCAGCTCGGAGTCGAAGCCGCCGGACAGATAGCAGGTGTCCAGCAGCGTGATCCGGATCCCGGCCGCCGCCGCGGCCTCGGCCAGCGCGTGGCCCATCGCGTTCGGGTCCTGGTACAGCCCGCCCTTCGGCGAGTGGTGCAGGTAGTGGAACTCCCCCACCGCGGTGACGCCGGCCAGCGCCATCTCGGCGAACACCGCGGTGGCCAGCTCCCGGTACGAGTCCGGGTCCAGGTGCGCCGCCGCCGCGTACATCCGCTCCCGCCAGGTCCAGAACGTGCCCTGCTCGACCTGGGTGCGGCCGCGCAGCGCGCGGTGGAAGGCGTGGGAGTGCACGTTCGCCAGGCCCGGCACCGTGAACCCGGCCAGGTGCACGGCCTCCTGCGGCGGGTTCTTCACCCCGCAGGTCACCGCCGTGACCCGCCCGCCGGCGGTCTCGACCAGGACCTTGCTCTTGACCTCGCCCTGGATCCAAGCGAGGTCGCACCAGAACTTCGTCACTGAGCCAGCTCCTGCAACACGTCGGCGAGTGCGGTCACCCCGGCCAGGCAGTCGCGGTGCTCCGCGTGCTCGCCGGGCGCGTGCGACACGCCGCTGGGGTTGCGGACGTACAGCATCGCGGTCGGAACGGCCGCCGCCAGGATCCCGGCGTCGTGCCCCGCGCCGGTCGGCAGGACCGGTACGGCTCCGAAGCTTTGACGGAGACGGCCCGCCAAAAGGTTCCGCAGAACGTCGTCGAATTCCACGATCGGGGTGTGCGACTCGCGCTCGGCGGCCACCGCGGTGCCGTCCCGGCCGGCCCGTTCGTCCGCGGCCTTGATGATCTCCTCGGTCACGGCCGCCAGGATTTCATCCGCGGGGGCCCGGACGTCGAGCCAGGCGCGCACTCGCGAAGGGATGGCGTTCGTGCCGTTCGGCTCGACCACCAGCCGCCCGAACGTGGCCACCGCGCCGCCCAGCTTCGCCTTCTTGCGCGCGGCCAGCACGGTGTTGGCGTACGTCAGCATCGGGTCGCGCCGGTCCTCCAGCCGGGTGGTCCCGGCGTGGTTGGCCTCGCCGGAGAAGTCGAACCGCCAGCGGCTGTGCGGCCAGATCGCCGAGGCCACCGCCACCGGCGACTCGGTGAACGCCAGCGCCTTGCCCTGTTCCACGTGCAGCTCGACGTAGGCGGCGATGCCCTCCAGCCGCTCGTCGTCGCGGCCGAGCGTGCCCGGGTCCCGGCCCGCGCGCTCCATGGCGTCGGCCATCGTCACGCCGTCCAGGTCCCGCAGCCCGCGCGCCTTGTCCGGGTCCAGCGCGCCGGTCAGCAGCCGCGATCCGGCGCACGCGATCCCGAACCGCGCCCCCTCCTCGTCGGAGAAGCACGCGACCGCGAACGGCTTGCCCGGCGTGAAGCCCCGGGCCCGCAGCACGTCGATCGCCGCGAAGGACGAGACCACGCCCAGCGGCCCGTCGTACGCGCCGCCGTCGGGTACCGAGTCCAGGTGCGAACCGGTGACGACGGCGCCGGGGCCCTTCGGCCCCCACCACGCCCACAGGTTGCCGTTCCGGTCGGTCTCCACGTCCAGGCCGCGGGCGGCGGCCTCGGCGCGGAACCACTCCCGGCACGCCAGATCCGCGGCGTTCCAGGCGAAACGGCGGTAGCCGCCGGTGTCGGAGTCGAGGCCGAGGGGCAGAAGCGAGCGCCACATCTCCGTGTAGCCGCTCGCCTCCGCTTCGTCCACAGCCCTGTGGATGCTTTCGAGCAAGGACACGATGCTGTGCTATTCCTTTTCCGCCGGGTCCGCGGGGCTTCCGCCTTCTCGCATCGGGATCCGCACGCCGCGCTCGGCGGCGACCTCGTCGGCGCGGTCGTAGCCGGCGTCCACGTGCCGGATCACGCCCATGCCCGGGTCGTTCGTCAGCACCCTGCGGACCTTCTCGCCGGCCAGCTTCGTGCCGTCGGCCACGGTCACCTGGCCGGCGTGGATCGAGCGCCCCATGCCGACGCCGCCGCCGTGGTGGATCGACACCCACGACGCGCCGGAGGCCACGTTCACCATCGCGTTCAGCAGCGGCCAGTCCGCGATCGCGTCCGAGCCGTCGGCCATCGCCTCGGTCTCCCGGTACGGCGAGGCCACCGAGCCGCAGTCCAGGTGGTCGCGGCCGATCACGATCGGCGCGGCCAGCGTGCCGTCCGCCACCATCTCGTTGAACCGCTCGCCGGCCAGGTGCCGCTCGCCGTAGCCGAGCCAGCAGATGCGGGCCGGCAGCCCCTGGAAGTGCACGCGCTCGCCGGCCATCTTGATCCAGCGGGCCAGCGACTCGTTCTCCGGGAACAGGTCCAGGATCGCCTTGTCGGTCTTGGCGATGTCGCTCGCCTCGCCGGACAGCGCCGCCCAGCGGAACGGGCCCTTGCCCTCGCAGAACAGCGGCCGGATGTAGGCCGGGACGAAACCCGGGAAGTCGAAGGCCCGCGCGTAGCCGGCCAGCTGCGCCTCGCCGCGGATCGAGTTGCCGTAGTCGAAGACCTCGGCGCCCTTGTCCTGGAAGCCGACCATCGCCTCGACGTGCTTGGCCATCGACTCCCGCGCGCGCTGCGTGAACTCGGCCGGCTTGTCCTGGGCGTACTGCTTCATGTCGTGGAAGTCCACGCCGATCGGCAGGTAAGCCAGCGGGTCGTGGGCCGAGGTCTGGTCGGTCACGACGTCGATCGGCGCGTCCATCGCCAGCAGCTGCGGGACCAGCTCGGCGGCGTTGCCCAGCACGCCGACGGACAGCGGCTCACGCTTGTCCCGAGCGGCGACCGCGAGCTGGAGCGCGTGGTCCAGCGAGGTCGCCTTCACGTCCAGGTAGCGGTGCTCGACACGGCGGTCGATCGAGCGCTCGTCGCAGTCGACGCAGATCGCCACGCCGCCGTTCATGGTGACGGCCAGCGGCTGCGCGCCGCCCATGCCGCCCAGGCCCGCGGTCAGGGTGATGGTCCCGGCCAAGGTGCCGTCGAACGTCTTCGCGGCGACGGCGGCGAACGTCTCGTAGGTGCCCTGCAGGATGCCCTGGGTCCCGATGTAGATCCACGAACCGGCGGTCATCTGCCCGTACATGGTCAGGCCGAGGTGCTCCAGGCGCCGGAACTCCTCCCAGTTCGCCCAGTCGCCGACCAGGTTGGAGTTGGCCAGCAGCACGCGCGGCGCCCACTCGTGGGTCTGCATGACGCCGACCGGCTTGCCGGACTGCACCAGCATCGTCTCGTCGTTCTTCAGCGTCTGGAGCGTGCGCACCATCGCGTCGAACGACGGCCAGTTACGGGCCGCCTTCCCGGTGCCGCCGTAGACGACGAGCTCGTCCGGGTGCTCGGCGACCTCCGGATCGAGGTTGTTCATCAGCATCCGCAACGCGGCTTCCTGCTGCCAGCCCTGGGCGGAAATGCTGGTCCCACGGGCGGCGCGCACCGGGCGCGGACCACTGGTCGCGGTCATAGCTGGTCCCCTCTCATTCATCCGGACGATCGACCGTATGATCTCATTCATTCAGACGGAGTCGGAACCCCACAAGTGACCGCGGACCCGGATGCCCCAAAGGCGGCGGAGTCGGAACCCCACAGCGTCAATCAAGGGAGCAGGGTGTCAATGAGCCAGACCGTGGTGATCGGTGAGGCGGATCTCACTTTCGGCGACGTGGTCGCCGTGGCCCGGGAGGGCGCGCGCGTCGAGCTGTCCCAGACCGCCCTGAAGGCCCTGGCCGAGGGCCGGGCCCTGGTGGACCGGCTGGCCGCGGCCCCGACCCCGGCCTACGGCATCTCCACCGGCTTCGGGGCCCTGGCCACCCGGCACATCGACCCCGAGCTGCGGGCCCAGCTGCAGCGCTCCCTGATCCGGTCGCACGCCGCCGGGATGGGCCCGCTGGTCGAGCCCGAGGTGATCCGCGCGCTCACCCTGATGCGGCTGAAGACTCTGGCCACCGGCCACACCGGCGTCCGCCCGGTGGTCGCCGAGACCATGGCCGCCCTGCTCAACGCCGGGATCGTGCCCGCGGTGCGGGAGTTCGGGTCGCTGGGCTGCTCCGGGGACCTGGCACCGCTCTCGCACGTGGCGCTCGTGCTCATGGGCGAGGGCGAGGTCGTGGGGCCGGACGGCGTCACCGCGATCCCGGCCGGCCCGGTCCTGGCCCAGCACGGCATCGCCGCGGTGGAGCTGGCGCCCAAGGAGGGCCTGGCGCTGATCAACGGCACCGACGGCATGCTCGGCATGCTGATCCTGGCCCTGCGCGACCTGTCCGACCTGGTCAAGGCCGCCGACATCGCGGCCGCCATGTCTGTCGAGGCGCTGCTCGGCACCGACAAGGTGTTCCGCCCCGAACTGCACGCCATCCGCCCGCACCCGGGCCAGGCCGCCTCGGCCGCCAACCTGCTCTCCGTGCTGCACGGTTCGCCGATCATGGAGTCGCACCGCGAGCCCAACGAGTGCACCCGCGTCCAGGACGCCTACTCGCTGCGCTGCGCCCCGCAGGTCTCCGGCGCCGTCCGCGACACCATGGCGCACGCCGCGACCGTCGCGGAGCGCGAACTGGCCGCGATCGTCGACAACCCGGTGGTGCTGCTCGCCGACGGCCGCGTGGAGTCCAACGGCAACTTCCACGGCGCCCCGGTCGCCATGGTCCTGGACTTCCTCGCCATCGCCGCCGCCGACCTCGGCTCCATCGCCGAGCGCCGCACCGACCGGATGCTCGACGTCGCCCGGTCGCACGGCCTGCCGCCGTTCCTGGCCGACGACCCCGGCGTCGACAGCGGCCTGATGATCGCCCAGTACACGCAGGCCGCGCTGGTCAGCGAGAACAAGCGGCTGGCGGTCCCGGCGTCCGTCGACTCCATCCCCTCCTCGGCGATGCAGGAGGACCACGTCTCCATGGGCTGGTCCGCCGCCCGCAAGCTCCGCACCGCCGTGGACAACCTGCGGCGGATCATCGCCGTCGAGCTGGTCACCGCCGCCCGCGCCCTGGACCTGCGCGCCCCGCTGGCGCCGGCCGAGGGCACCGGCGCGGCCGTGCGCGCCCTGCGCGACGCGGGCGTCGGCGGTCCCGGCCCGGACCGCTTCCTGTCGCCGGAACTGCGCGCCGCCGAGGACGCGCTGCGGTCCGGCGCGGTCGTCGCGGCCGTCGAGGCCGCTGTGGGGCCGCTCAACTGAGGCGTATCCCCGCCTCCCACAGGCCGGTGCGCGTCACTGGGTGCGAACCCCGGTGGCGCGCACCGCTGTCTTCCGGTCGACGAGCACACCTCGTGCGGCGTTTCAGGGTGGGGCTGGCACCACCGCTGTCCGGGGGCGGCCGTCATGGCGGAGGAGGTCTCGCCCGATGGATCATGGTCCTCATGCGGCTGAGATTCTCTATATGGGCCAGGGGTTTGATGGCTTCGCAGGCGGCGCGCCACAAGATGGCGATCGGCTTCGTCGGCGCGGCGATCGTGCTCGTGGGGTGGATGGTGTTCCTGGCCCAGTCGCTGCACGGGAAGGCGGTGGTGAGCCACTGGTCCACGGTGTGGCTAGGCCTGGACACCATGGAGGCTCTGGCGCTGGCGGCCCTCGGCGTGCTGCTGGTGCGTCACGACCACCGGGCCCGGACCGCGGCGACCGTGGCCGCGACGTTGTTCGGGATGGACGCGTGGTTCGACGTGATGTTGTCCAACGGGAGCGACTTCGCGGTGGCGCTGTCGTTGGCGGCGGTGTTCGAGATACCGCTGGCCGGGGCTTGTGCGGCGATCGCGAGGCAGACGGCGCGATGGTACGACGTGTGAGGGTGGGGCGGGACCCTCACTGTCAGGCCACTGCGATGCGATCCCGGACCTCTGCGACGGGCCCTCAGGCCGCCACGGTCTCGGCCGGTGTCTCCAGCGCCGCCGCCGCGTCTTCCAGCTCCCGCCGAGCGGCGGCCTCGGCCAGCGCCGCCTCGATCCGCGCGTTGTTCGTCAGGCGCGCGACGACGGCCGTCATCGTGGCGAGGATGCAGCCGCCGACGATGAACGGCGTGCGCAGGCCGTAGACGTGGGCCAGCCAGCCGCCGAACACCGCGCCGAGCGGGCCGGTGCCCAGGGCTATCAGGCGGCCGGTGGCCCCGACCCGTCCCATCAGCTCGTCCGGCACGATCGCCTGGCGCACCGCCGGGCCCAGGCCCATGGTGACGCCGATGCCCACCCCGAGCGCGAGTTCGCCGCCGCCGGCCACCCAGGCGTTCGGCGCCAGGCCGATGGTGAGGAGCGATAGGGTCTCCAGACCCGCGGTCAAGGTGAGGGCGGTGCCGGTGCCGACCTTCGCCGCCGCCTTCGACGAGATCGACGCGCCGATGAGGGCGCCGATCGCGTCGGCGGTGAGATAGACGCCGTAGGCGGTGGTGCCGAGGTGCAGCGTCTCCTTCACGAACAACACCAGGACGGCGTTGCCGGCCATGAAGGCGAAGTTGCCGATCGCGGGGCGCAGCGCCAGGCCCATCAGCAGGCGGTGGTGGAACAGGTACGACGCCCCCTCCCGGGCCTCGCGCAGCAGTGAGCCGCGAGGTTTGGCGGGCTTCGGCGGGGTCTTGGGGAGCGTCCAGATCGTCAGGGAACTGGCCAGGAAGGACAGCGCGTCGGCCAGGATCGGCACGGAGCGCCCGAGGCCGAACAGGAGGGATCCGGTCGGCGGGCCCACGAAGCCGCCGAGGGCTTGCTGCGTGCCTTGGAGGCGGGCGTTGGCGCGCTGGAGGACGGCCAGGTCGCGGTCCTCCAGGACTTCCGGGAGGAACGCCACGGACGCCGTGTCGAAGAAGACCTGGCCGATGCCGAGCAGGAACGCGGCCGCGAAGAGCAGGTAGATGTCGGCCGCGCCGGCCGTGACGAGCACGGTGACCAGGAGCAGCAGCGAGAAGCGGCACAGGTCGGCGACCGCCATGGTGCGGCGGCGGTCCCAGCGGTCGACCAGGGCGCCGCCGATCATCCCGAAGCACAGCCAGGGGAGCAGAGCGCAGGCTTCGAGTGCGCCGAGGAGGATCGGGTTGTGGGTGTAGGTCAGCGCCAGGAGGGGGAGCGCTGCGAAGTAGATGCCGTCGCCGAGCGCCGAGGCGGCGGCTGCGGACCATATGCGGTAGAAGCGCTTGGGCATGCGCTCACACGTCCTTCGGTCGGTAGAACGCCACGAACAGGTCGGCGGCGGGCTGAGTCGGGTCGGAGATCTCGTTGAGCTCGGTCAGCAGGGCCTGGACGCGTTCGTTGAACTGCTCCCACGCCTCGGGGCTGAGACGGGCGTGCTTCAGGAACACCGTCTTCTGGTCGCTCGGCGGTGCCGCCTCGATGTCCGCCAACGCGTGGCGCATGAGGACCTCGTGCTGGCCCGTCCCGCTCTCCGGGAGCTCGATGGTCTTGCCGGTCATCGCGTAGTACTGCTCGGTCACACCGCCGACCTTGCGGGTCTCGACGACGTGGACCAGGCCCGCCTTGGCGAGGATCTTCATGTGGTGGTGCGAGCTGCCCTTGGCGATGCCGAGACGCTCCGCGACCTGGGTGACGGTCGCCGGCTTGTCGCGCAGGACGCGGAGGATGCGGTGGCGGGTGTGGCTGGCGATCGCGCGGAGTTGCTCGTCGCTCTGGATGTGGACGCGCTCGGAGTCCTCGGGGGTGGTCACGGATCTATGGTCAAGACTTCTTGACCGATAGTCAAGAGTTCTTGACCATCTGGGGGTGAACCGGCGCGCCGCCGTTCACGGATGCGGGGGATGAAGCCCGGAATGGGTCAGTGCGTCACTTGCTGACGTAGAACCCGCGGGCGTCCGCCAGCGCCTCGTACGCCTCCAGCCGCTCCTGCGTCCGCTCCGGCGCGGCGTCGGCCAGCGCCTGGAGCAGCAGGGCGGCGAACGCCATCGGCGCCGCGTGCGAGTCGAACACCGAGCGCGAGCCCACGCCGACCGGCAGCAGCACGTCCGCCAGGTGCTTGAACGGCACCAGCGGCACGTCGGTCACCACGGCCGTCCTGATCCCCAGCTCGCGGGCCGTTCTCAGGACGACCACCGACTCGGCCGCGTAGCGCGGCAGCACGAACGCGACGAGCCACGTCCCGCCCGCGGCGGACGCCTGCAGCAGCGCCTCGTGCGCCGGCGAGCCCGGGGTGTCGATCACGCGCACGCTCGGGTGGATCCGGGCGGCGCCGTAGGCGAAGTACGACGCGACCGGCCCCGACATCCGGAGGCCCAGGACGGACAGGGGCTCCGAGGCGGCGAGGTCGCCACCCAATCGGGCCAATCGGTCCGGGTCGGCGGCGTACTTGTGGAGCGCCTCCAGGTTCGCCTGGTCGCTCTCCAGCGCGGCGTGCAGTTCGTTGCCCGTGAGACGTTCGCCGTGCAGTCCGGCTTCCGGCACCCGCAGAGCGATGGGCCGGAGGGCGGCGCGCAGCTCCGGGTAGCCCGAGAAGCCCAGGGTGGCGGCGAAGCGGGTCACCGACGGCTGGCTCACGCCGACGCGTTCGGCGAGTTCCATGCTGGAGAGGAACGCGACCTCGGTCAGGTTCTCCAGGAGGTAGTGGGCTATCCGGCGCTGCGCCGGGGACAGGCGGCGGCCGTCCAGCAGGGCCAGGAGCTCATCCGCAGGTGGGAGCGTGGGAGAGCTTCCGGCCACGGGCGATGTAGTAGGAGTCACAGGCTCTGAGGCCGTCACGAGCTTCCCTCCTCCCTGTGAGGCTGCCAACATCACTGAGTGGCGCGCCAGAAGTTACTCGTCAGTAGAATATTCTGGGGCCTCGACTACCGTACCCTCCGTACGGACGGTGATCGGGATGTGTCCGTGGATACGCACGTGTAGGAGGAGACCGAGGTCATGCAGCTCGCAGCCATCGTCGTCTCGCTGGTGATCTCCGTCATCGGCTTCGGTCTGCTGGGCCGGACCGGCGTTTACATCTACCAGTTCGTGAAGCTCGGGCAGTCGACCGTGCCGGGGGCGCGGACGAACGCCCCGCTGGAGCGGACGCGGAACCTGTTCCGGGAGTTCCTGGGGCACACCCGGCTGGCGCGCAAGGGCAAGCGCTGGATCGGGGCCATGCACTGGGTGGTCATGGTCGGGTTCGGGCTGCTGTTCTTCACCCTGGTCACGGCGTACGGGCAGCTGTTCCAGGCGGACTGGGCGCTGCCGCTGATCGGGCACTGGTGGCCGTTCGAGTTCGTGGTCGAGCTGATCACCCTGGTGATGATCTTCTCGATCGGCGGGCTGATCGCGGTCCGGCTGCGCAACCGCCCGGCGGGGCCGGGGTCCAAGGACAAGGGCAAGCGGTCGCGGTTCTTCGGGTCCACGATGTGGCAGGCGTACTTCGTCGAGCTGGTCATCCTCGGGATCGGCTTCTGCATCGTGACGCTGCGGGGCCTGGAGGGCGCGCTCACCGGGGAGACCTCGTACAGCGCGCACTACCCGGTCACCTACCCGCTGATCAAGGCGTTCGACGGGCTGTCGACGTCGACGCTGGAGAACGCGATCTACGCGGTCGCGATGACCAAGATCGTGATCTCCATGGTCTGGGCGATCACCATCGGGCTGAACTCCACGATGAGCGTCGCGTGGCACCGGTTCCTGGCGTTCCCCAACATCTGGTTCAAGAAGAAGGCCGACGGCGGCACGGCGCTGGGCGCGCTGAGCCCGATGGCCTCCGGCGGCGTGCCGATCGACTTCGAGGACCCGGCCGAGGACGCCAGGTTCGGCGTCGGCGCGGTCGAGGACTTCACGTGGAAGGGCCTGCTGGACTTCTCCACCTGCACCGAGTGCGGCCGCTGCCAGGACCAGTGCCCGGCGTGGAACACCGACAAGCCGCTGTCGCCGAAGCTGCTGATGCTGGCGCTGCGCGACCACTCCGCGGCCAAGGCGCCGTACCTGTTCGCCGGGGGCGGCAAGGACCTGGAGGGCACCGAGAAGCTCGCCGAGGAGAAGTGGCTCTCGCTGCCGGACCTGGTGCGGGCCGAGGCCGAGCGGCCGCTGATCGGCACCGCCGAGGACAACGGCGTCATCGACCCGGACATCCTGTGGTCGTGCACCACCTGCGGCGCCTGCGTCGAGCAGTGCCCGGTGGACATCGAGCACGTCGACCACATCGTCGACATGCGCCGGTACCAGGTGATGATCGAGAGCTCGTTCCCGTCCGAGGCCGGGACCATGCTGAAGAACCTGGAGAAGGCGCAGAACCCCTGGGGCATGCAGCCGAAGAAGCGCACCGAGTGGATCTCGGAGCTGGACTTCGAGGTGCCGGTGTTCGGGGAGACGCTGGACGACATCAGCGAGGTCGAGTACCTGTACTGGGTCGGCTGCGCCGGAGCCCTGGAGGACCGGGCGAAGAAGACCACCAAGGCGTTCGCCGAGCTGCTGCACATCGCCGGCGTGAAGTTCGCCGTGCTGGGCGGCATGGAGGCGTGCACCGGCGACCCGGCGCGCCGCCTGGGCAACGAGTTCCTGTTCCAGATGCTGGGGCAGGGCAACGTGGAGATGCTCAACGAGGTCTTCGGCGAGGGCACGCCGGTGGAGAAGAAGAAGATCGTGGCGACCTGCCCGCACTGCTTCAACTCGCTGGCCAACGAGTACCCGCAGCTCGGCGGGCACTACGACGTGGTGCACCACACCCAGCTGCTGGACACGCTGGTGTCCGAGGGCAAGCTGACGCCGGTGACGCCGATCGACCAGAACATCACCTACCACGACCCCTGCTACCTGGGCCGGCACAACAAGGTCTACACGCCGCCGCGGGAGATCATCGCCAAGGTGCCGGGCCTGAAGAACACTGAGATGCACCGCTGCAAGGAGAAGGGCTTCTGCTGCGGCGCCGGCGGCGCGCGGATGTGGATGGAGGAGCGGCTCGGCAAGCGCATCAACGTCGAGCGCGTCGACGAGGCGCTGTCCACCAACCCGGACGTCATCTCCACGGCCTGCCCGTACTGCCTGGTCATGCTCGGCGACTCCATCACCGCGCGCAAGCAGGCGGGGGAAGTCCCCGAATCGATGGAGGTGGTCGACGTGGCGCAGCTGCTGCTGACCTCGGTGCGGCCTGCTCCGGTGGCGGCGAGCTCCTGACTGATCATCCGGTAAAGGGCTGACAAAAAGCCGCGACCGGCCGTCGAGTGGCTGTTCGACGCTGCTAGCCTCGCCTCCGCAGGGTAAGGGGATCGGCGGAGGTGGGGCTGCGGTGTCATTCGACGAGCCGGACGGCTACCGGGACGACCTGGGCACGACGCGCGAGAACGAGCCGCGCTATCCGGCGTCGGCGTCGCCGGCCGCTGATCCGGACGACTACGACCGGGACGACCGCGACGAGGACACGGTGCCGCTGCGCACCCGGACCCGTCCTGCCGTGCCGGACGAGCCGGAGTCGCCGTGGCGCGTGCGCGGCCGGCGGGCATGGCGGTTCACCCGCACCCTGGCCGTCACGCTGCTGGTGCTGGTGGGCCTGGCCGGGATCGGCAACGTGCTGATCCACCACTACCCGCGGACGAGCAAGCACACGTACGCCTACACAGCCGTGCAGCGCCTGCTGATCGCGGTCGACGGCAACGGCGAGATCACGGTGCACGGGTCCGACACCGATCGCGTGACCATCCGGGCCACCGACCGGGCCACCCTGCTGGAGCCGGTGCAGCGCCAGATCATCTCCAGCGGCGGCCAGCTGATCGTCAGTGTGCACTGCCCGAACAGCGACTGCTCCTCCAAGTACGACATCGAGGTGCCGCGGTCGCTGTCGGTGGACGCCCTGATGGACCACGCCAGCGACCAGGCCGACATCACCGCCACCGGCCTGTCCGCGGCGGTGCGGCTGTTCACCGGCCGCGGCAACGTCACCGTGGACCACCTGGCCACCACCGCCGACGTGAGCGTGACGGCCAACGGCCGCGTGCAGGCCACCGACGTCAGCGCGGCCAACCTGGACGTCTTCGCCCCCATCGGCGACAAGATCGACGTGCACGTCACCGGCGACATCCAGACCATCCAGAACATCCGCGTCACGGCCGGCCAGCCCGCCGAGGTCACCCTGAGCGTCCCGGCCGGCGGCTACCGCATCTCCTGCGTCCCGGCCGGCCACTGCAACGGCGCGAGCGGCGACATCACGCAGGACATGAGCAGCCCGGTGCACGAGGACCCGTCGGCCACCCACAACATCCAGGTGAACGTCGTCCAGAACACTGCGAAGATCGACGCGAGCTAGAAGGCCGGACACACGTGGTGCGCCCCTTGCTCCTTTGCGGGGGGCGCACTGCTCTTCCGTTCTCCCGATCGCTATCGCCGCTTCGGGCCCCGGTCGTGGCCCTTGCCCATGACGTTCTTCGCATCCGACAGATACTGCAGAACCCGCCCGATGAGGAACGCGGCGTACACGGCGCCGAAGATCAGCAGCACTTCCATGACGATGACCGCCTCCGTCCGCGCTCAGGCCGCCAGATCGAGGCCCTGGTCCGGCCCGAACGGCGGCGGCGACCACGGGCACTGCGGGCAGCGCGTCGGCCAGCACTTGGCGCACTCGCCGAGCCCGGCGGCCGCACCGTCGGGCGCGTGCCCGGAGCGCCCGGACAGGTAGCGCTCCCAACTCGCCTGCTGCGCCCGCTCCTGGTCGGCGACCCAGGGCTGCACCATGCCCGCCCCGAAACAGAGCGTGCAGGTCAGCCGGGCGGCGCCGATCCGCCCGCGGTCGCACCGCGGGCACGTCTCAAGGCCTTGTGATTGGTCGGGGGGTGTCGGGGTATGTGACTCCACGAGGCTGCTTCCGTTCTCTTCGCTGAGTGATTCCGGTGGGGGCCTTTCTGCCGGGTCGGCGTCGCACTACGTCGATCCGGCCTTCTCGTTGCTCCGGGCGGGTGGTTCTGGTCGCAGAACCCTGTCGCGCACCCTTTTCCTAGTTGTAAGATGCTCCGCATTCGGCGTCGTGTCAATTGACAGGCGCATTTTCACCCGGAAACTTCACCAGTAAGATGCCCCAGGAACATGCGCAGCGAACGTGCCGACGGCGAGGAGGCCGACGTGCGGGCCAACCAGCGGAACCAGCCCATCACCGGGATCAACGTCCTGCGCTGGGAACTGGGCAACGAGCTTCGCGACCTGCGCCTGGCCGCCGGCAAGAGCATCGCCGAGGCCGCCCGCTGGCTGGAGTGCTCGAACGCGAAGATAAGCCGGATGGAGAACGGCCAGCGCGGTGCCGTAGCCCGCGACGTCCGCGACCTGTGCAAGCTCTACGGCGTGCCCGCGCAGCGGCGGGACCAGCTGATGGCGCTGAGCCGGGAGGCGGCGGCGACCGACCGGGCCGCCGGCTCCACGATCCCGGGCAAGTTCGGGACCTACGTGGCACTGGAGACCAAGGCCGTCAACCTGCGCGCCTACGAGTCCACGTTCATTCCGGGGCTGTTGCAGACCCAGCGCTACGCCCGCGCCGTGATCACCAAGAACGGTGACCTGACCGAGGAGGCGGAGATCGCCGACCGGGTGCGGATCCGCCTGGAGCGGCAGCGCCGGCTGGTCGAGACCCGGGAGCTGCGGGCCCACTTCATCATCGACGAGAACGTCCTGTGGCGGCCCATCGGCCGGGGCGCCCAGGCCGCCGCGGCGCGCGAGGAGCAGCTGGACCATCTCATCCGGGTCTCGCGGCTGCCGAATGTGATCTTGCAGGTGGTGCCCTACGAGGTGGGCTTCTACTGGGGCATGGAAGCCTCCGGCATCAACCTGCTGGACCTCGAGGACGGCAGCACAACCTGCTACCTCGAGGGCATCTTCACCGAGTTGTTCGTCCGCGGCCACAGTGAGATCTCCACCATCGCCGCCAAGTTCGAGCTGGTGCTGAACACAGCGCTCAGCCCGGGCGACACGCGCAAGTTCCTGATGCGGATCGCACGCGGGAACTACGCCCACTGGTCCTCCTCGGCCTGAGCCGCGGCGCGACCCGTTCATTCCTCCCGGCGGCCGGATCGCGGCCGCCGGGCCGGCCCCCACCCGAAAACACGAGGAGAGAGTAGGAACCGCGCATGGAGATCGACGGTCTGCAATGGCGCAAGGCCGCCGCGAGCAACGGCAACGGCGCGTGTGTCGAGCTCGCCCCCTGGCAGGGCGAGGTCCTGATGCGGGACTCCAAGGACCCGCGCGGCCCGGTGCTGCGTTTCACGAAGGCGGAGATCGCCGCTTGGCTGGACGGTGCCAAGGGTGGGGAGTTCGACGACCTGGTGTGATCATGTCCGGGTCCTGATCTCCCGCCGCTGATGGCGGGATATCCATGCTGGACCGGGAGAAGCGCATGGTTTCACGATCATGCGTTTCTCCCGGTTACCCCCGGGTAGTACCTAGGGCGCCACATTCGGTGCGAACCATCGGGAGGGAGCCGAAATGGACCACCGCAGGTGGAAGAAGTCGAGTTTCTCGAACGGCAACGGACAGTGCGTCGAGACCGCGGCGCACGAGCGGGAGGGCGTCTGCGTCCGGAACAGCCGTCATCCCGACGGCCCGGTCCTGCACTTCACCGAACAGGAGTGGACCGCCTTCGTCGCCGGCGTCAAGGCCGGGGAGTTCGACGCGATCGTGTGAGTCCGGGCCGGTACGGCACCGGTTGCGGTCATTCCGGCGCCGGGTGTCGCCGCGGGCCCGTAGCATCGAGCCCGTGTCGTCCGATGAACCGCTGGTCTCCGAGTCCGCCTCCGCCGGGGCGCGTGACGTGACGTCCGCGTATCCCTTCCAGGTGGACCTGCGCGGCATCGTCGATCTGCTGTCGCATCACCTTTATTCCAGCCCGCGCGTGTTCGTGCGGGAACTGCTGCAGAACGCCGTCGACGCCGTCACGGCGCGGCGCGGGGTGGATCCCGCGGTCGCCGGGGCGGTGCGGATCACCGCGACCGGGGCGGTCGTGCGGGTCCGGGACGACGGCATCGGGCTGACCGAGGAGGAAGTGCACCGCTTCCTGGCCACCATCGGTCGCAGCTCCAAGCGGGTCGACGGCGATCCGGACGGGTTCGGCGACGCCGAGCGCGTGCTGGAGAGCGGTCGCGGCGACTTCCTCGGCCGGTTCGGCATCGGGTTGCTCGCCTGTTTCGTGGTGGCCGACGAGATCACCGTGGTCACCAAGTCCGCCGTGCGGGCCGACGCCCCGGCCGTGGAGTGGCGGGGCTCCGCCGACGGTGGCTACCGGGTCCGGCTCCTCACCGGCGACGAGGCCCCGGCCGAGCCGGGGACCACCGTCACGCTGACGCCCGGTCCCGGCAAGGAGTTCTGGTTCCAGGCCCCGCGGGTCGTGGAGCTGGCGCGGGACTACGGCAGCCTGCTGCCGTACGAGACCGTCCTCGAGGACGAGGCCGGCTACACCTACCGCATCACCGAGACCCCGCCGGTGTGGGACCGCGAGTACCCCTCGCCCGGCACCCGCCGCGAGGCCTTGGCCGCCTACTGCCAGGACACCCTCGGCTTCGCCCCGCTGGACGTCCTCGAACTCGACATCCCGCTGCTCGGCATCAAGGGCGCCGCCTACATCCTGCCCACCGCCGGCACCGCCGCCGGCCAGGGCGGACACCGGGTGCACCTGAAGGGCATGCTGCTCACCGACCAGGCCCGCGGCCTGCTGCCGGACTGGGCCTTCTTCGCCCGCTGCGTCATCGACACCGACGCGCTGCGTCCGACCGCCTCGCGGGAGGCGCTGTACGAGGACGACCGCCTGGCCGCGGTCCGCGACGCGCTGGGCTCCCGGCTGCGCGACTGGCTGGCCGGCCTCGCCGCCACCGATCCGACGCGCCTGAACCGGCTGCTGGCCGTGCACTACCTCGGCGTGAAGGCCCTGGCCCGCTTCGACGACGACCTGTTCGCGCTCACCCTGCCCTGGCTCCCGTTCGAGACCACGGCCGGCCGGGTGCCGCTGACCGAGTTCGCCGACCGGCACCGGGTCATCCACCTCACCGCCGGGGACGAGGAGTTCCAGCAGGTCGCGCCGATCGCGGCGGCGGCCGGCCTGGGCGTCGTCAACGGCGGCTACACCTACGACGCCGAGCTGGTCCGCAAACTCCCGCGGGCGCTGCCCGGCGTGGTGGTCGCGGACCTGGACCCGGACACCGTCGCCGCGCACCTGGACGACGTCGACCCGGCCGACGAGCCGGCCGCCGGCCCGCTGCTGGCCGTGGCCCGCCGGGTGCTCGACCCGCTGGACTGCGACGTCGCCCTGCGCGCCTTCCACCCGCTGACCATCCCGGCGCTGCTGCTGGACGGCCGCGAGGCCCGGCACGAACGGGCCCGCACCGACGCCGAGGCGCAGGCCGCCGCGGTCACCGACGACCTGTGGGCCGACATCCTCGGCGCGCTGCGCACCGCCGGCCCGCGCGCCCGGCTGGTCCTGAACCATCGCAGCCCCCTGGTCCAGGGCCTGATCGAGCTGGACGACGCGGAGCTGGCCGGCACCGGCGTGGAGGCCGTCTACGGCCAGGCGCTGCTGCTGTCCAAGCGGCCGATCCGGGCGGCCGAGTCCGCGCTCCTCAACCGGGCCTTCCTGGGGCTGCTGGCACACGCCGTCGGACGCCGGCAGGAGTCTGAGACCGGCGCCGAGGACTGAGCCGAGCATGGCCGAACCCGCATCCGCCACCCGTCCCGGGCCCGACGCCCCGGACGGCGGCCGGGATCTCGTGCAGGACCGTTCCTGGACGCCGGACGCCCTCCGCGCCGCCCTCGCCGAGAACGACCGCGCGCCGCACGGCCGGGCCCGCATCGTCCGGGCCGAGGCGCTGCTCGACGCCGCCGACCGCCTGGCGCATCCGGAGTCGCAGCTGCGCGCCCTGCACTCGCTCGTCGACGCCTACCAGGTCGGCGGCGAACGCTTCCGCTCGCCGGTGCCGTTCTCCCGCATCCTGCGGCTCTGGGACCGCCATCACAGCACCCTGGCCGACCGGGACCGGTTCGAACACCTCACGCACTGGAAGTTCAAGTGGGTCACCTCCGACCTGCTGCTGGTCCCCGAGGTGCCGCTGGCCACGATCCGCGGCTTCGTCGACGAGATGGAGCGCCGCTACCGCCTGGCCGGACACGGTCTGCGCGCCGTCCACGCCCAGCGCTTCCACATCGCGCACCACGTCGGCGACACCGCCGAGGCCGAGGAGCACCACGCCCGCTGGCTGGCGGCCGAGCGCGACCGGATGAGCGACTGCGAGGCCTGCGAGCGCAACGCTCTCGGCGGCTGGCGCGCGGAGCAGGGCGCCGACGCCGAGGCCCTGGCGCTGTGGGCGCCGACCGTGGAGAACGAGCTGACCTGCCTGTCCGAGCCGGCGGGCACCCTCGCCCAGACGCTGAAACCGTTGCTGCGCCTGGGCCGTTTGGATGCCGCGCGCTCGCACTGTCTGCGCGGCTACCGGCTCGTGCGGGGCCGTGTCGAGCTGCGCGCGAGCGTCGGCCGGCACGTCGAGTTCTGCGCGTTGTCCGGCAACGAGGGCCGCGGGCTGGAGATCCTGGCCGAGAACCGCGACGTCTTCGACGCCCCGGTCGAGCCGCTGCCGCACCTGGAGTTCCTGGCGTTCGCCGCGCTGCTGCTGCGCCGCGTCGTCGCGCTGGGCTCGGCGGACCTCCCGGTGCCGGGCCCCCAGGCGCGCGACTGGCCGGCCGCCGAGCTGCTGACCCGGCTGGAGACCGAGATCGGCAGCGTCGCCGAGCGGTTCGACGACCGCAACGGCAACGACACGGTCAGCCTGCGCGCCGCCCGGCTCCTGGCCCAGACGCCGCTGGTCGACCGGCTGCCGCTCGGCGTGCGGTCGGCGTCCCTGAAACCGTCGGCGGCCGTGCTGATCCCGGCGCGGGCCGCGGCGGCGCCGGCGGCGGTTCCGCCCGGTCCGGCCGTGGCCGCGGATCCTGATCAGGACACCGACTTCGACGAGCTGCTCGCCGAGGCGCGCCACATGTTCCGCGTCGCCCACCCGGGAGCCACCAAGGTCTGGGAACGGCTGGCGGCGCTGGCCGACCGCCTCGGCATCGACCTCGACCCGGAGGCGCAGGGCCAACTCGCGGAGGAGCGCGCCGCCGAAGCCCTCGACAACGAGGATCTGGCCCGGGCGGTCGAGCTGCTCGGCGCGGCGATCGAGCGCTACGAGGAAGGCGGGCTGGCCGGCCGCGCCGTCGCGGTGCGGGCCCGGCTGCTGCTCGCCGAGGCCCTGAGGCAGGAGGCGCACACGTCCGTCGGGGCCGAGGCCCTCGGCGACCTGTACGACCTCGCCCGCGACCTGCTCGCGACCGGTGCGGCCGAACCCGAGGACGTGCTCACCGTCCGGCGCGCCCAGGCCTTCGAGGCCCGCCGGGCCGTCGAGGCCGGCTCGGACGCCGACGAGGAGACGGCCCTCGCGTTCTTCGAGGCGACCGTGGACGCGTTGCTGGCCGACGCCGAGGAGTTCGACATGCCGGCCCGCGCCGCCGCCGCCCACACGATGCGGGCCGAGATACTGCAACGGCGCGGCGACCCGGAGGCCTCGGTCCCGGAGCTGCTCGCGGCGATGGCGCTGTACGACCGTGCGGCCCGGCCCTGGGCGAACCTGCACCCGAACATGCTCCTCGCGCAGGCGTTCCTGGCCGCCGACCGGGACGTCGACGCCGAACAGGCCGGCCTGGCCGCCCTGGCCGTCGCCCGGCGCTGGCCCGAGCAGCGGTTCCCGGCCGGCTACACCCGCCAGGTGCTGGCCAACGCCACCGGTGCCCAGGGCCGGTACGAGGACAGCGCGGAGCACGCGCTGGAGGCGGTGGTGTGGGCGGACCGGAACGGTGTGCCGGACCTGGCCGCCAGCGCCCGGCACAGTCTGGCCTTCGCCTACGAGCAGCTGGGCCGGGACGCGGACGCTGCCGCCATCCTGGAGTCCGCGCTCCCGGAGCTGGTCCGGCATCTCGACGACCCGACCGTGGTGAACGCGCGCTGGGCGCTGGCCCGCTGTCTGGGCCGGCTGGAGGACTACCGCGGCTCCGCCGAGCAGTACCTGCTGGCCGCGGCCGTCGCCGAGCACTTCCCCCAGCAGGGCGGGCACGCGATGCTGGCGGCGTCCGCCGGGCACGCGCTGCGCGCCGCCGGGATGCCGGACGAGGCCCGCCGGGCCTTCGAACGCGCCGTGGGCCTGATGCGCGTGCTCCCGGACCCGATCAACCTCGCCAAGACCCTCAGGGCCCTGGCCTGGGTGACGTTCGGCGAGTCCGACGACATCGCGCACGACAGCGAGCGCGAGGACGTCCTGGACTCGGTTCTGCTGCTGTTCGCCGAGGCCGCCCAGGTCCTGGACGCGGCCGCCGGCTCGGGGGAGTACGAGCGCGACGCCCAGGTGATCGCCTACGAGATCGCGGAGACCGACGACCAGCTGGCCCGCCTGCACCTGAACGCCGAACTCGCCGACAAGGCGATGCCCTACGCCGAGCGCGCGGCCGCCGGATTCAAGGCCCTGCTCCCGCACAGCGGCATGGACTACGACTTCTCCGAGCAGATGGTCGCCTGGCTCCTGGATCGCTACGGCAGCCGCGACGCCGCGCTGGAGCGGCTGCGGGGCGCCATCGAGGCGTGTGAGCGGGCGGGGGTCGAGGCCGTGCGGTGCACCGCGTTCCTGGAGCAGCTCTCGGACTGAACCCGGACTGGGACAGCTCGGGCCCATGCAACGATCGCCGCGTGCCCGGTGCTCTTCAGCACCATGGAGACGGGCACGAGGGGGATCGATGCGGGGTGACAGGAGCAGTCATGAAGCCGAGTTCCGCGAATACATGGTCAGCAGGTGGGGCGGGCTGGTCCGGTTCGCCTACGGGCTGACCGGCGACCGCGGCCACGCCGAGGACCTGGCGCAGACCGCGCTGGCGAAGGCCTACGCCTCCTGGCCGCGGGTGCGCCGCGCCGAGGACCCGGACGCCTATGTCCGCAGGATCCTGATCAACGCCAACCACGGCCGGTTCCGCAAGCAGCGCGTCGTGGAGAACAGCGGCGAGGCGCCGGCCGAACCGTCGGTCGCCGACGGCACCGAGACCTTCGACCAGCGCGAGGCGCTCATGGCGGCGCTGATGGAACTGCCGCCGAAACAGCGGGCGGTCGTGGTGCTGCGGTACTGGGACGGCCTGACGGAGACCCAGGCCGCGGCGGTGCTGGGCTGCTCGGTCGGCAACGTGAAGAGCCAGGCTTCGCGAGCGCTGGCGAAGCTCCGGAACAGCAAGCAGCTTCAGGACGGGAGCGTGACACTGTGATCGACGAAGAGCTGAACGACCTGACCGGCGGGTCCGCGGAGGACGGGATGTTCGCCGACCTCGGCCACTTCACCACCGGCGCGATCCCGGTCGACGCCGTCGTGAAGCGCGGCGCCGCGATCCGGAACCGGCGGCGTCTGGTCGGCGGCGGGGTGCTGGCGGCCGCGGCGGCGCTGACCATCGGGGTGCCGGTCGCGATCGCCGGGGGGAGCGGCCCGGGAGCGGAAGCGGCGTCGGGACACACGGTCGTGGTGGACCGTCCGGCCGAGGACGCCGCCCAGAAGATCACGTTCTCCGGCAGCGTCGACGGCAGGAAGTGGTCGCGGACGCTCACCTCGCATTGTGGGACCGGGCCGGAGGCGACCGGCGCCGAGTGCATGATCCGCGAGATCGGCGCCGACTCCAGCCCGATCGGGGTCATGACGAGGGACGAGCGGCATCACCAGGAGGGCGACTTCTACTTTGCGGAGTTCGGGCCCGACGTCGACTACGTGGTCATGACCCTCGCCACCGGGGACCGGGTGACCGTTCCGGCCCTCGTCGCTGACGACGGCTACCGCGGGGCCTATTTCGAACTGCCGCGCAATTCGACCGTGGGCCAGCTCGTGGCCTACGACAAGGAGAGCCGGGAGATCGCCCACACCGCGGCCGGGACCGTGGCCCTTTCGCCGGGCGTGCATCTGACCAACACCCCGAAGTGGTATCGCCCGGACGGGAGCATGCTCGACACCTCTGTGCCGACCGTCGACGTCGCCGCCGGCACCTCTGGCAAGCAGGCCTGGACGATCACCGTGACGCTCAACCCGTACGGCCGGTGCTTCGCGGAGAGGATCGGCATCACCGAGGTCGACTTGTGCAATTCGCCGAGGCTCCAGGTCAACAAGAACAACCCCGGGGGAGGCGGGCCGCAGGACGCGTTCGTCTCCGGTGAGGTCGACCTCAAGACCACTCGCGTGGACGTCGCCCTTTCCGACGGCACCGTCCAGCACCTCACCCCGGTCCGCTCCCACGGCTACGCGTTCGTCGGGACCTACGTGCCCGAGGGTCTCACTGTGGCTTCCATCACCCCGGTGACCGGCACGAACAGCTGACAATGCGCCAACCGGAATGGCCATTCATGGTCACGACGCGGTAAACTCTTGCCGCAAGAGCCCCTGTCGCCGCTTGCGACCGGGGCTTCGGTTGTCTCTACCCAAGACGCGTCGCCCTAGAGGGACCTACTGGCAGCTAGTAGGCGTCTAGCGTTGGAAAGGCATCTCCATGCCCGCTCTCGTGCTCGTCGGCGCCCAGTGGGGCGACGAAGGCAAGGGCAAGGCCACGGACCTGCTCGGCGGCTCGGTCGACTATGTGGTCCGCTACCAAGGCGGCAACAACGCCGGCCACACGGTCGTCATCGGCGACCAGAAGTACGCCCTCCACCTCCTTCCTTCCGGGATCCTGTCGCCGGGCTGCGTGCCGGTGATCGGCAACGGCGTGGTGATCGACCCCGCCGTGCTGTTCGCCGAGCTCGACGGGCTCGACCAGCGCGGGGTCGACACCTCGCGCCTGCTGATCTCGGCGAACGCGCACCTGATCACGCCCTACCACCGGACCGTCGACAAGGTCACCGAGCGGTTCCTGGGCAAGAACAAGATCGGCACCACCGGGCGGGGCATCGGCCCGGCCTACGCGGACAAGATCAACCGGATCGGGGTCCGGGTCCAGGACCTGTTCGACCCCTCGATCCTGCGCCAGAAGGTCGAGGGCGCGCTGCGCGACCGGAACCAGATGCTGGTGAAGGTCTACAACCGGCGCGCGATGTCGGCCGACGCGATCGTCGAGGAGTACCTCGGCTACGCCGAGCGGCTGCGGCCCATGGTCGCCGACACCTCGCTGGTCGTGAACAAGGCCCTCGACGACGGCAAGGTGGTGCTGCTGGAGGGCGGCCAGGGCACGCTGCTGGACGTCGACCACGGCACCTATCCGTTCGTCACGTCCTCGAACCCGACCACCGGCGGGGCCTGCTCCGGCGCCGGCATCGGCCCGACCCGGATCACCCGGACCATCGGCATCCTGAAGGCCTACGCCACCCGCGTCGGGTCCGGCCCGTTCCCGACCGAGCTGTTCGACGAGAACGGCGCGGCGCTGCGGCGCATCGGCCACGAGTTCGGCGTCACCACCGGCCGGGACCGGCGCTGCGGCTGGTTCGACGCGCCGGTGGCCCGCTACGCCTCCCGGGTGAACGGCCTGACCGACTTCTTCCTCACCAAGCTGGACGTGCTGACCGGCTTCGAGCGGATCCCGGTCTGCGTGGCGTACGACGTCGACGGGGTCCGGCACGACGAGATCCCGATGACCCAGACCGACTTCCACCACGCGACCCCGGTCTACGAGGAGTTCCCGGGCTGGACCGAGGACCTCTCCGGCTGCAAGACCTTCGAGGACCTGCCGAAGAACGCGCAGTCCTACGTGAAGGCGCTCGAGGAGATGTCCGGCGCGCCGATCTCGGCCATCGGCGTCGGCCCGGAGCGCAACGCGACGATCCAGATCCGGTCGTTCCTGTAAGGATGCCCGCCTGATTCCTTGACATGTTGCGGCCTCCCGGCCGGGGGGCCGCGACATGTACGTTTTCAGGTATGACTGACATCTCCTCCGACGACCTCAAGGCAGCTGGGGCCAAGGTCTTCGCCGACGACCGCGCGCACGTGTTCCACTCCTGGTCGGCGCAGGGGGCCATCAGTCCGCTCCCGATCGCCGGCGCCGAGGGCTCCTGGTTCTGGGACTACGACGGCAACCGCTACCTGGACTTCTCGTCCCAGCTGGTGAACACCAACATCGGGCACCAGCACCCCAAGGTGGTGGCCGCGATCCAGGAGCAGGCCGGCCGGCTCTGCACCATCGCGCCGCAGTTCGCCAACGACGTCCGCGGCGAGGCCGCGCGGCTGATCGCCGAACTGGCGCCGGGCGACCTGGACTACGTGTTCTTCACCAACGGCGGCGCCGAGGCCAACGAGAACGCGGTCCGCATGGCCCGCCTGCACACCGGCCGCAGCAAGGTGCTGTCCGCCTACCGCAGCTACCACGGCTCCACGTCGACCGCGATCGCCCTCACCGGCGACCCGCGCCGCTGGGCCAACGACGCGGTGGGGCAGTCCACCGGCGGCGTCGTCCACTTCTTCGGGCCGCACCTGTACCGGTCGCACTTCCACGCGAGCACCGAGGCGGAGGAGTGCGAGCGCGCCCTGCTGCACCTGGAGCAGGTCATCCAGTACGAGGGCCCGGCCACGATCGCGGCGATCGTGCTGGAGACCATCGTCGGCACGGCCGGCGTGCTGGTGCCGCCGCCCGGCTACCTGGCCGGCGTGCGCGCGCTGTGCGACAAGTACGGGATCGTCTACATCGCCGACGAGGTCATGGCGGGCTTCGCCCGCTCCGGGCGCTGGTTCGCGGTGGACCACTGGGACGTCACCCCGGACCTGATCACCTTCGCCAAGGGCTCCAACTCCGGTTACATCCCGGTCGGCGGCGTGATCATCTCCCAGCGCATCCGCGACACCTTCGACCAGCGCGTCTACCCCGGCGGCCTGACCTACTCCGGGCACCCCCTGGCCTGCGCCTCGATCGTCGCCACCATCGACGCCATGCGCGAGGAGGGCGTCGTCGAGCACGCGGCGCGGCTGGGCGAGGAGGTCTTCGGACCGGCGCTCCGCGAGCTCGCGGCCAAGCACCCGAGCGTCGGCGAGGTCCGCGGCGTGGGCGCGTTCTGGGCGCTGGACCTGGTGAAGAACCAGGACACCCGCGAGATGCTCGTGCCCTACAACGCCGCCGGCGCGGACGCCGCGCCGATGAACGAGCTGGGCGCGGCGATGAAGGCGCGCGGCGTGTGGCCGTTCATCAACTTCAACCGGCTGCACGTGGTGCCGCCGTGCAACATCACGGAGGCCGACGCGCGCAAGGGCCTGGAGGCGCTCGACGAGGCGCTCGAGGTGGCCGACCGCTACACGGTCTGAGCGACGCCCCTTGGTACAGGCGCGTTCGCGTCCTGAGATCGATCTTGGAAGGAACACCACTAAAGTTGGCCCATGAGCCACGAGGTGGTGTTCCTTCCGCACATCCTGGGCCAGACGTGGGCCCAGGCCCTGGCCGCCGCGCGCACGGCGGCCCGTGAGGAGGACCAGCGGATAGTGGCCGCGCGCCTGGAGCCGTGGCCGGACCTCGTGCTGCACGCCGCCCAGATCCTGGGCCAGATCGAGGAGTACCGCGGCCGCGGCCAGCGCGAGCTGGTCCACCCGGTGACCCGCCTGCGCTTCACCTTCTTCGGCGAGGACGGCGTCATCGCCCTGCCGTACTGGTACGACGGCCCGGTGGCGCGGATGGCCGCGACGATGGCCTTCCGCTTCGCCCGCGCGGTGGAGGGCGACACCGGCCTGGCGGCCTACGACCCCCAGCAGCGGGCCCCGCTGGCGGAAATGGGACTGGAGAAGTTCATCGCCGGCTATCTGCGCGGCCGCGAGAAGGCCCTGGACCAGCCGCAGGCCCGGGGCCCGGTGCCGGTCGGGCACGAGCTGCCGTCGGCGCGGAGTTCCACGCGGCGAGAGCTGACGGCGGGCCCGAGCGCGCTGGGGCCGGGCGCGAGCGCGGCCCCGGGGGCACGGAAGGCGATCGGGCCGGGGCCGGGGCAGCGGCGGCCGCCGGAGCTGCCGAAGGGGAAGCGGGAGCTGCCCAAGGGACGCCGTTAGCGTTCGTATGATCGACTGCGTAGGAGGGGTCGCCCTTTCTACGGATCCTCACTGGCCGAAGCGCCTATACGTTCGAGCTCATGTCTTCGTGGAAGTCTTCGCGCCGCGGTTTGGTCGGCGGCTTGGCCCTGGCGGCGGTTTCGTCGGGGAGCTTGATCGGCATTTCGGGGAGCGCACACGCGGCGGACTCTTCCGCTGCACCGGTCAACGGGCCGATCGCCTACACCGTGCGCGACGCTCTCTCCGCGTCGTCCTGGCACACTGTGGACCCCAACGGGGCCCACGACGCGGTCGTCCCCGTCGGCGACCCGAGCCCGGGGTCGCAGCCGGCCCACCCGCACACCGTCGTGTTAAACGCCGTGTACTCGCCGGACGGCTCGCGGGCGCTCTTCTTGAACGACAACGGCTGCGAGTATCTCGCGGACGCCGACGGCACGGGCGCCCTGGGGCTGACGCCCGGACCCACGCGGCCGTACTCCGCGGATTGCCACGAACTCTCGTCCTGGATCCAGGCCCCCGTTCTGCCGACCCCGATCAACGCCGGGGACTGGGCGTGGTCTGCCGACAGCGAGAACGTGTACTTCGTCGACGCCTCCGGAGCCGTCGGCACCGTCTCCGCCGACGGCACGAAGGTGACCAGGACCGGGGCCACCGTGCCCGCCGGCTACCGCCTGCTGTCCGTGTCACCCAGTGGTGCGCTCGCGTTCAAGGACAACCAGACTCCCAGCCACATCGCGATCCTCGACCCCGGTGCCGCCGCACCGCGGGTGCTGACGTCGGGAGAGGACGCGAAGTTCTCCGCCGGCACCGGCCGCCTCATGGTGCGCGACCAGACCATCCCGCCCGGCGGCGCCTTCGGGATCTCGACGCTCTTCACCGTCGATCCGGCCAGCGGTGCGCGAACCCAGGTGAGCGACCCCGCGACCGAAGAGGTCGCTTCCTTCGCCTGGTCGCCGGACGGTACCCAGGTCGCCTACGCGGCCACTCCCGCCCCCAGCGGTTCCACCAACGCGACGATCTACACCCGCCCGATCGGCGGCGGCGCGCGCACCACCGTCGTCCAGAACGCCGGCTACCCCACCGTCACCAGCTGGCACAACGGCCCCCTCACCCCGCCCCGCGCGGCCGACCGCATCGGCGGCGCGGACCGCATCGAGACCGCCGTCGACGCGTCGCGGTGGTCGTACGGCAAGACCGGCACCGGCGGGCGTCAGGCCTCCGTCGCCGTCATCAGCCGCTCCGACCAGTTCGCCGACGCGCTCGGCGGGTCGGCGCTGGCCGCGCAGAAGGGCGGGCCGCTGCTGCTCACCGCGACCGACGGGCTGGACTCGCGCGTGGGGGACGAGCTGGTGCGGGTGCTGAAGCCCGGGTCGAAGGTCTACGTGCTGGGCGGGACCTCGGCGCTGAGCCCCGCGGTGGAGGCGCAGATCAAGCGGCTGGGCTTCGTGACCGAGCGGCTGGCCGGGAACGACCGCTTCGAGACGTCGGTCGCGGTGGCGCACGCCGTGTCGCCGAACCCGCACACGGTGATGGTGGCGACCGGTGTGAAGTTCCCCGACGCCCTCGCCGCCGGTGCCGCCGCCGCGCAGGATCCGAACGGCGGTGTGGTGGTCCTGTCCAACGAGGGGACGCTTCCGGCGCCGGTGAAGGGCTACCTGTCCGGCGTCAACCCGGGGGCCACCGACGTCTACGGCGTCGGCGGGCAGGGTGTCGCGGCCCTGCGGACCGGATTCCCGCAGTGGGCCGGGAAGGTGACGCCGCTCAGTGGGGCCGACCGGTTCGCGACGGCGGCCGCGATCGCCTCCAGCAAGCTGTTCACGTCCCACGGCCCCGTCGGCCGGATCGGGCTGGCGACCGGGATGAGCTGGCCGGACGCGCTGTCCGGCGGCGCGCTCATCGCGACCCAGCACGGCCCGCTGCTGCTGACCGACCCCGGCTCGCAGTACCTGCCCAAGCCCGAGCTCGACCTGGTGCGGGCGCTGGCGCCCCACCTGTCGGGCGTCGTGGTCTTCGGCGGCTATCAGGCGGTCGGCACGGTCGCGTCGAACACCGCGGAGTCGGCGCTCGGCCACAACCACTACTACAGCTACCTGAACCGGCAGGAACCGGAGTTGGCCGGTCCGCGGTAGGGCGCGCCGACTACTATCAGGCGCTGATGATCTCGCGCTCTGAGTTCCAGCTGGTCCTGCTCCGCAGGATGGCCGACTATCAGCCGGCCATGGTGGAGCGGGCCCGGCTGGGGCTCGGCTTCTCCGTGACGGAGATGCGCGAGGCGAACGCCTGGTGGCAGCGCTACGTGCGCTCGCGTTCCGCGCCGCGCGGCGTGGAACGCTATCGGGCGATGCTGGGTCCGGCCGAAGCGGCGCTGGAGCAGCGGACCGGGGATGTGGTGTGCCGGCTGCACCACTGGACGCTGCCGTTGTGGCCGGAGCTGCGGTTCGAGATCGTGGCCGGGCCCGGTGGGCAGGTCTGGCAGGAATGGTTGGTGCGGGCGCCGGGGACGGAGCCTCCCGCGTCCGCCGCCGACCAGGCGCTGGAGCCGTGGAAGTACGTGGTGGGGGACCTGGAGCGGATGTACCCGCGCGTCCGTCATCTACCGGAGGACGCCCCCACCCGCTGGCATAGCGAGTACGGCTACGAGGACGGGCACGGCAGCGTGCTGCGGCGCCGTGCCCGGTTCGTCTACGGGCTGCTGCAGGAAGTGTCGGAGCCTACTTCTTGAGCAGGTCCACGACTTCCGCGGTCGTGGTGCGCTCGCCGATCTGCGGGAAGACGCGCTCCACGGTGTGCTCGTGGTCGACCGGATCGCGGTCGGCCATGGCGTCGGTGACGAAGGCGACGTTGTAGTTGTGCGCGTACGCCTCCCGGCCGGTGGTGTCGACGCCGCGGCTGGTGGTGAGGCCGGCAAGCACGATCTGCGTCACGCCCCGGCGGCGGAGCTGCGTGTCCAGGTCGGTGCCGTGGAAGGCGCCCCACTGGTGCTTGGTCACACGGATGTCGGTGTCCTGCGCGCCGAGCTCGTCGACGATGACGTCGTACCCGGGCGGCGGCAGCTCGTCGTCGCCCTCCTCCGCGAGCGACTCCTCGTCGCGGCCCTTCGGCAGATCGGCGAAGTCGGCGGCGAAGGAGACGTTCACCAGGACCACCGGGAGCCCCGCGGCGCGGAACGCGTCGGCCAGCTCTTTCCCGCGTGCCACCGCTTCCGGGCCGCTGATGGGCACCGAAGGCGGGGAGACGATGCCGCGCTGCAGATCTATGAGGACGAGCGCGGCGACGGGATCGAGTGTGGAGATCGGCATGGCGCCACGTTATCGGGAGCCCTAGTCGCTGAGTCGTTCCAGCAAGCCGAGCGCCGCCACCACGGTCTCCAGCTCCGCCTCCGTGAACCGCTCCCGCAGGGCCCGCTCCAGCCACTCGTCCCGCGCGCGCCTGGACCCGCTCACCGCCTGGGTCGCCGCCGGCGTCAGCTCAAGGAGCTGGCGGCGGCCGTCGTCGGGGTCGGGGCGGCGGACGAGGAGGCCGCGCTCCTCCAGGACGGCGACGGTCGCGGCCATGGACTGCGGGCGGACGCGCTCGGCTTTCGCCAGGTCGGTGGCCGCCGCCGGGCCGCCGCGGTCGAGGCGGCCGAGCACCGCGAGCTGGGAGGCGGTGAGTTCGTGGACGTCGTCCACCTCACGCAGGCGGCGGCGCAGGCGGCCGACCAGGACACGCAGCTCCCGCGCGGCGCGCGCGGGGTCGGGGGAGCTCATACCGTCAGCCTAGGCTGCCCAGGTCAGGCTGTCCGTCTCCCCCGCCGGTACCCTAACGACCATGAAGGTCCTCGTCATCGGCAACGGCGGCCGCGAGCACGCCCTCGCCCGCGCCCTCAGCACCGACCCCGCCGTCACCGGCCTCTTCTGCGCGCCGGGCAACCCCGGCATCGCGGAGGTGGCGGAGCTGCGGCCGGTCGACGCGCTGGACCCGGCGGCGGTACGCGACCTGGCAATGGAACTCGGCGCCGACCTCGTGGTCGTCGGACCGGAGGCGCCGCTGGTGGCGGGCGTCGCGGACCCGGTCCGGGAGGCCGGGATCCCGGTGTTCGGGCCGTCGGGGGCCGCCGCCCTGCTGGAGGGGTCGAAGGCCTTCTCCAAGGAGGTCATGGCCGCCGCCGGCATCCCGACCGCCAAGGCCTACGTCTGCCAGACCGAGGACGAGTACGCCAAGGCGCTCGACGAGTTCGCCGGGTTCCCCTACGTCGTCAAGGACGACGCGCTCGCCGCGGGCAAGGGCGTCGTCGTCACCGAGGACCGCGAGGCCGCCCTGGCCCACGCCCGCTCGTGCGGCCGCGTCGTCATCGAGGAGTACCTCGACGGTCCCGAGATCTCGCTGTTCGGCATCACCGACGGCCGGACCGTCGTGCCGATGATGCCCTCGCAGGACTTCAAGCGGATCGGCGACGGCGACACCGGCCCCAACACCGGCGGCATGGGCTCCTACTGCCCGCTGCCCTGGGCGCCGGAGGGCCTCACCGAGGAGGTCGTCACGACGGTCCTCCAGCCGCTCGTCGACGAGATGGCCCGCCGCGGCACCCCCTTCGCCGGCCTGGTCTTCGCCGGCCTCGCGCTGACCGCCAAGGGCCTGCGCGTCGTGGAGTTCAACGCCCGGTTCGGCGACCCCGAGACGCAGAGCGTGCTGGCGATGCTGGAGTCGCCGCTGTCCGAGCTGCTGTACGCCGCCGCCACCGGCACCCTCGCCGACGCCCCCGCGCCCCGCTGGCGCGACGGCGCCGCCGTCACCGTGGTGATGGCCGCCGCCGGGTACCCGGGCACGCCCCGCGGCGGCGACGCCATCTCCGGCATCGACGCGGCCGAGAAGCTCGGCACCGTGGTGAACCAGGCCGGGACCAAGCGCGACGCCGAGGGCACGCTGGTGACCTCCGGCGGCCGCGTCCTGGCCGTCACCGCCGTCGGGGCGGACATCGCGGCGGCGCGCGCGAAGGCCTACGCGGGTGTGGCGGCCATCGGCTTCGCCGGGGCGCAGCACCGTACCGACATCGCGGCGGAAGCAACAGCCTGACACGCCTTCGGTGGCCCGAATCCCTTGTCGTTCCATCCGAAAGTGTGTATTCACGCCACGCTGCTGACCTCCCCCGGCCTTTCGCGCTAGCCTTCGCAACAGGCTCGTAAGCGGCCTGGACGCTTGGGGGATCCATCAGCACGGTGACTGCGACCACGGCGCGGGTGAGCGCCCACAGGGCGGCTCGCGCACTCCTGCGCGTCCGCGCGTGGGTGACAGCCGGATACGCACTGAGCGCTGCGGCGGCGTGCGCCGCCCTGCTCGCCCTGGTGCACGCGCGCGGCTGGGCCGCCGACGCCCCCGGGGCGCTCACGGCCGGCGCCGTGGTGTGCCTGCTGTGGGCGGCGCCCGCGGTCCGCGTCTACCGCGCCGCCGTGACGCCGCCCAAGACCGTGCCGCTGACCGGCGGCTCCGCGCCCGAGCTGGAGCTGCTGGTGCGGCAGCTGGCCCTGCAACTCCAGGTGCCGGCCCCGGCCGGGATCGAGCTCTCCCCGGACTGCGACGCCTGGCTCGACCCGCGTCCCGGCGGCCCGGTGCTGGTGATCGGGGCGCCGTTCCTGTGGTGGCTGCGGGTCAGCGAACTCAGGGGCCTGCTCGCCCCGCTGGTGGCCGGGATGGCCGCGGCCGGCGACGACCGGATCGTGCGGGCGCGGGCGTTCGCGGCCCGGGCGATCGGCGCGCTGCACGGCCGCCCCGGACGCCCCCCGCGCCTGCTGCCCGTCACGCGCCGCCGCCTCGCGGGCTACTTCGAGGCCCGTGCCGAGGCGCTGGAACGGGTCGTGGCGTGGGAGGCGGTGGCGGCCTCCCGGATGATCGAGCCGGCCGCGCGGGCCTACGCGCACGAGCAGATCAACATGGCCGCGGCGGGCTGGGACCGGGTGCTGACCCGGCTCGCTCAGCCGGCCTGGGAGTCCGGGTACTGCCCGGTCGGCCTGAATGTGGCGCTGGTCGGCGCGCTCACCTCGCTGGGGCGCCGGGACCGGATGGCCGGTTCGCTGGCCACCCGCTTGAGCGAGCGCCCGGCGTGCGACCTCCTGGAGGAGCCCGGCGACGTCGACGCCCGCGCGTCGCGGATGGCCGCGGAGCTGTTCGACGGCCGCCGGATCGAGCGCACGGTGACCTGGGAGCGGTACGTCACCGCGGTCACCGAGCCGGAGCTGGTGCGGCAGGCCGGTACGGTTCCCGAGGACCATCCCGTCGCCAAGCGGATACGGACCCTGATCGCCGAGGCCGGCGTGCCGGGGGCGCGGCGCGGGGAGGCGGCCGGGGGAGTCCGGCCGGTCCGGCGGATCCCGGGGCAGCGTGCGGCGGCCGCCCCGAACGTCCCGACCGCTCCGACCGTCCCGACCGTCCCGACCGTCCCGACCGCTCTGGGCGCCCTCACGGCCCGCACCGCTCCGGACGGTCACCCGGCGCAGCAGCCCGACACCGACGATCTCGCCGCCTATCTCGCGGTCCGGCTCGTCGAGGCCCGCCTGGCGGCCTGGGGCCTGGACTGGCTCGACGGCCCGGTCCTGCGCGACCGGGCGGGCGACCCGGTGCCGATCCACGACATAGCGGCCGCGCTCGCCGACACCGGCGACGTCTCCCGCCTGTCGGAATGGCTCGCGCGAAACGCGGCCTGAGCCGCGGCCCGACGCACCCTGAACAGGCCGGGGCCGTCCCTAAGATGAGGACGCCACCCGATCATGAGGAATTCCCATGTCCGCTCCCGGTCGCCAGCTGGAACCGGCCGTCTGCCTGCTGCCTCTGCGGGGTTTTCTGGGCGCCACCTACATCTACGCCGCGCTCCAGAAGTTCCACGACCCGGCGTTCCTGGACCCGTCGGCACCAGGGTCGTTCGCCGCGCAGACGGCGTCCTTCCGGCACACTTCGCCCATCGGCTTCGCCCTCGGGCCGGCACATGACCACGCCCTGGCCTTCGGTCTCCTCATCGCCTTCGGGGAACTCGCCGTGGGCCTCGGGACGGTCCTCGGTTTGTGGACCCGCCTGGCCGCGGCCGGTGGGGTGCTGCTCGCCCTGACCTTCTTTCTGACAGTCAGCTGGAACACTGATCCGTACTACTACGGATCAGACCTCGGTTTCGCCTTCGCCTTCCTGACGCTCGGCCTCGCCGGGCCTACACGCTGGTCGATGGACGCGTGGCTGGCCGCCGGAACCGTGGATACGTCGGAGCCCGAGGATTCGCGGCGCGTCGTCCTGAAGCGCGCGGCTGCTACCGGGATCACCAGCGGTGCGGCCCTGCTGGGAGCTGCGGGTGCGGGCAGGCTGGGACGATCCGGACGATCGAAACAGAGCCCGATGGCTCAGCCGCGTACCGCGGTTCCCTCAGCCACGCCGAGCGAGTCCGGCCTCCAGGTCGCCCTCGCAGCCATCCCCGCCACCGGCGCGGCGAGGCTCACAGCCTCCGGCGGCGACCCGGTCTTCGTCGCCCGCACCGCCGACGGCGGCTACAAGGCGTGCGGCGGAATCTGCACTCATGCCGGCTGCCCGGTCGGCGTCGACCAGGCCAGAGGTCTTCTCGTCTGCCCCTGTCACGGCTCGACCTTCGATCCGAAAAGCGGCGCCGTCATCAACGGTCCGGCCAAGGACCCGCTGCCGTCGTTCCCGGTGACGGTCGCCGACGGGGTCCTTCGCGTGCGGAAGAACTGACGAGGAGACGACGGGCTGACAGGCTCACGAGCTGACAGGCTCACGAGCTGACGGATCAGTCCCGGCTGCCCGTCGCGGCGTCGGCGGCGGCCTTGCACGACGCCACATCCGCGGCCGCCGTCAGCTGCGCGCACAGCCGCGTCCCGGCCCGCGGGTCGTTGAAGTGGACCATGTAGTAGCTGGTCAGGCCCCGGACACAGATGTCCCGCAGCGACCAGTCCCCCTCAGTCGCACACTGCGCCTCGGCGAACCCGACCCTGTCGATGTTGTACTTCATGGTGCGGCTGCCCATGCCCATGGTGCAGGACGCGACGGCGCCGCGACCGGCGGTGCGGCACCACGCGAGCCCGTCGGCGTACCTGTCGGGGTGGAGTGACAGGTAGTACTGAGGCGCGTAGTAGTAACACGGGCTCTGATACCGAGCGGCCTGCTGCGCGCACGGGTACAGCGGGTCGCTCGCCTTCAGCCACGTGCTGTTCTTCACTCCGGGGACGTCGACCTCGAAGTTCTGCATGAACACGCCCTCGGCGCACGGCGTGCGCTGCGACGGGAGCCGGAACCAGTCGCAGAATGCCAGCGCTTTCGGCAGGTCCATGTCGGCGACGAACATCGCGCCGTGGCCGATGCCGTGCAGGCACGAGCCGTCGAACTCCGGTGCGCACAGGGTGTGCAGCGCCCGCTCCGGGTCCGAGGCGTGGACCACGGCGTGCTCGACGACGCCGTGCAGGTAGCCGTTGCCGCAGACGCCGTCCTGGTACGAGATCGCCTTCTTGAAGTCGTAGCCGAGCTTCTCCAAGGCCGCGTGCCCGAGGTCGTGCGCTATCGGGTGACAGATCCGGGAGATGTCCGGGTGCTGGTTCACGATCTGCTGAAGCAACGCCAGGGCCTGCGCCGGGTCACTCTGATTCAGCTTCGCGACCACCTCGTCGCGGACCGCCTCGTACCGGGAGGGCGGCTGGACCGGCTGGACCGACGTGGCGGCCGCGACCGGGACCGGCGCCGAGGGCACCCCGGCTCCCGCCGCCGGCGCCCACCCCACGAGCGCCACGGCGATCAGCCCGGCCGTCGTCAGCCACACGGCCGTAAAACAGGCCGTCCACAGCCCGAAGCCGGTCCGCGAACGTCCCATGTCAGCAAGGTAGCGGAGGGCATGACAACCTGGCGGGAAGCCGCCCTCGTGTAGTGGGTGAAACGCATTTCGACGAGGGGGCGGTGCATGCGGCTCTTGGACGAACGCCGACCGGACGACGAGGAGTTCGCCCGGCTCGTCGCCGCGAGGTCGCACGCGCTCCGGCGCACCGCGTACCTCATGTGCGGCGACTGGCACCAGGCCGAGGACCTGGTGCAGGTGAGCTTCATCAAGCTGCACGCGGCCTGGAGCCGGGTGCGGCGCCGCGACGACCTCGACGCCTATCTCCGCAGGATCCTGCTTCGCGCCTGTATCGATGAGAAGCGGCGCGCGTGGTGGCGGCGGGAGCAGCCGGCTTCCGGCGCGCTGCCGGACTCCGTCGGGGAGCCTCAGGCGCCGGACCCGGCGGACACCCTGTCCCACCGCGGCGCCCTGGTCGCCGCCCTGCGCGCCCTGCCCGCCGGGCAGCGCGCGGTGCTGGTCCTGCGGTTCTGGGAGGACCAGAGCGTGGAGGAGACCGCCCGCCTGCTCGGGTGCTCGCCAGGCACCGTGAAGAGCCAGACGGCGCGGGGGCTGACGGCGTTGCGCGCGGTACTCGCGAGCCCCGCGCACGCTGTCCGTCCGGACCGGGACACGACGACGGAAGGGAAGGCACGATCCTGATGGACGACGAGTACATCGAGGACACGGACTGGGCTCGCGACGTGTTCGACGCGAGCCGCGGCGAGGCGGAGCCGGTGTGGGGCGCCGACGTCGCGGCGATCACTCGGGCCGGGGACCGGCGCCGGCGGCTGCGCACCGTGCGGAACGGCGGCGGGATGCTCGGAGTGGTCGCGGTGACGGTCGCGGTGGCGGTGACCTTGGGCGCCGGGACGACGGACTACGGCTCGAAGCCGGGGCCCGCGGGAGGCTGGGACAAGCGGAGGTTGCAGGACGTCTTCCAGTACGCCGCCGTGCAGGGTGGAGGCGGCGGCACCGGGGACGTGGACTTCTTCCATCACGTCCCCGCGACCGCCGCCACGGACGTGGCCGCGCTGATCGGGAACCTCGATCCGGCCCGAGCGCACCTGAAGGGGGCGCCGGCCGGGCCGGCGAGAGGCCGGCCACGGATCGTCAGCGCCACCGACTCCGGGCTCAAGGGCGCGAGCATCTTCTTCATGGGTTCGAGTTGGACCGCGGACGGGTCGTATCCACCCGGCGCCGATGCCCAGCCGCACCAGGGCGCGCGCGTCGAGTACAACTTCTACCGGGACGTGAACGAACTGCGACCGCACGTGCCGGGCAGCGATGACGCCCGTCTGACTCCCATGCCGTGCGGGCTCTCCGTGGACATGACGCTCCAGATGCGGGCGCCGGACAAGGTCGTGCCGAAGTGGTCCGAGTGCCGCTACACGGTGCTGGCCGACGGCTCCAAGGTCGGCACCACGAGCGCCGCGCTCGGGGCGGGCATGGAGACGGTCGCGGTGCGGATCTTCGCGGACGGCAACGTGGTCTCGGTGCTGGGATGGGACTTCCCGCAGGAGAGCGTGGACGGCACGGCCCCGCCCGGCACGGTGGTGAAGCCCTCGCCGTGGTCGGAATCGAACCTGCGAGCCGCGCTGTCCGATCCGGAGGTGGGGCCCGTCTTTCCCCCGATGCCCGCGCCGAACGCGGACGGCCGGATGCTGGCGCCCACGGACCTGGGTCCGGACTGGGCCTTCGACCTCGGGATGCAGTCGAGCACCGGGGAGTTCGTCATGGACAACGGATGCAGTCCGGACCACAGCGTCTTCGGGTTGGCGCCGGGACGCGGCATCCAGTACAGCGGCACGCTGCCCGGTGGGACCGCGGCCACCGTCTTCGAAGGCGAGTACCGGCTCCCGTCGGGTTCGGGAGCGGCGACCATGCAGGACGCCCGGAAGTACGCCCAGGGCGGGTGCGACCCGCAGCCCGGCGTCGTGTTCTCGAAGGACACGATGAGCGCCCTGCCGTCCGGCATCGGCGAGGACGCTTTCGTCGAGCTCCAGCCGCAGCAGGCGATGGCCCGGGTCTACGTCCGCTTCGGGGACACCGTCCTGGAGGCGACGGTCACCCGTTCCGACACCAAGCCGCTGGACCTGACGTCCGCCGCGGGGACGGCGTGGCTGGAGCGGGTCGCCCGGCAGATGGCGGCGCACTGGACCCACCCCTGACCTGGGGCGTTTAGAGCCGACGGCGGTCGCCTGGGAGAATCGGGTGTCAAGACCTCCCGCGTTCTCCCAGGAAGGCCGCCGCCATGATCGAGCGTTACACCCTGCCCGAGATGGGCCGTGTCTGGTCCGAGGCCCACAAGTACGAGTTGTGGGCGCGGGTCGAGACGCTGGTCGTCGAGGCGCACGCGGCCGCCGGCACCATCCCGGAGTCCGCGGTCGAGCCGGTCCGCAAGGCCGCGCCCCCGACCCCGGAGGCGGTGGCCGAGATCGAGGCCGTGACGCAGCACGACGTGATCGCCTTCCTGTCCGCGTGGGCCGACAACACCGAGCCGCGCGAGGCCGCTGCTTTCGTGCACTTCGGGATGACGTCCTCGGACCTGCTGGACACCGCGCTCGCGCTTCAGCTCACCGAGGCCACGGACATCCTGCTGGAGAAGGCCGACAAGCTGGTCGCCATCCTGCGCGACCACGCCCTGGCGCACCGCGCCACCCTGCGCGTCGGCCGCACCCACGGCATCCACGGCGAGCCGGACGTCTGGGGCCACCGCGTCGCCGACTTCGCCTTCGGCGTCGCCCGCTCCCGCGACCGCCTGCGCCGCGCCCGCGAGGCGGTCGGCGTGATGGCCATCTCCGGCGCGGTGGGCACGTACTCCAACATCGACCCGGCGATCGAGACCTTCGTCGCCGACAAGCTGGGCCTCAAGGCCGCCGACGTCTCCACCCAGGTGATCCTGCGGGACGGCGTCTCGGAGTGGACGTCGGCCCTGGCGATCATGGCCACCGTCCTGGAGGCCGTCGCCCTGGAGGTCCGCCACGGCCAGCGCACCGAGGTGCGCGAGCTCTGGGAGCCGTTCGGCAAGGGCCAGAAGGGCTCCTCGGCCATGCCCCACAAGAAGAACCCGATCATCTCCGAGCGCCTGGCCGGCATGGCGCGCATCGTGCGCGCCCAGATCGTCCCGGTGATGGAGGGCATCCCGCTGTGGCACGAGCGCGACATCTCGCACTCCTCCACCGAGCGCATCGCCCTCCCCGACGCCTCCATCGCCCTGGACTACATGCTGAACCTGACCATCCGCCTGATGAGCGGCCTGGTGGTCGACGCCGACCGCATGCGCCACAACCTGGACTCCACCGGCGGCCTGGTCTACTCGTCCACGGTGCTCCTGGAACTGGTCGAGATGGGCCTGGAGCGCGACACCCAGGCGTACCCGCTGACCCAGCGCGCGTCGATGAAGACCTGGGAGACCGGCCGCCCGTTCCGCGAGACGCTGCGCGAGGAGGCCGACGCCGCGGGCCTGGAGATCGACGAGGCGCGGCTGGACGAGGCGACGCGGCCGGAGCGGTTCGTTCAGCGGCTGGACGGGATGTTCGAGAAGCTGGCGAAGCTGAGCTGAGGGGCGGATCGGCATTCTGTGAGGGATGTTTCGCGTGAAACATCCCCTTCAGGACGCCGATCGAAGCACCGCCTCCGCGCCGGTACGCTGATCCCGTGATCACCGGCCTGAACCACCTCGCCAGCGGCAAGATCCGTGACCTCTACGCCGTCGGGGGCGATCTGCTGCTCGTCGCCTCGGACAGGATCTCGGCCTACGACTACGTCCTGGAGAGCGAGATCCCCGACAAGGGGCGGATCCTGACCCAGCTGTCGATGTGGTGGTTCGGGCAGCTGGCCGACCTGGTGCCGAACCACGTCCTCACCGCCGACGTGGACGAGTTCCCGGCCGAGCTCGCGCCGTACAAGGACGAGCTGCGGGGGCGGGCGATGCTGTGCCGGCGGCTGGCGATGGTGCCGGTGGAGTGCGTGGCGCGCGGTTACCTGACCGGGTCCGGGCTCGCCGAGTACGAGAAGAACGGCACCGCGAACGGGGTGCCCTTGCCGGCCGGGCTGGTGGACGGGTCGCGGCTGGACCGGCCGATCTTCACTCCGGCGATGAAGGCCGAGGTCGGCGCGCACGACGAGAACGTCACCTTCGAGGAGATGGCCGAGCGGACCGGCGACCCGGAGCTGGCCGCCCGGCTCAAGGACTTGACGCTGGCCGTCTACTCCCGCGCCCGCGACATCGCCGAGGGGCGGGGCATCCTGCTGGCCGACACCAAGTTCGAGTTCGGGCGCCTGCCCGGCGGCACCCTGGTGCTCGCCGACGAGGTGCTGACCCCGGACTCCTCCCGCTTCTGGCCCGCCGACCAGTGGCACCCGGGCCGCGCGCAGCCGTCCTTCGACAAGCAGTACGTCCGCGACTGGCTCACCTCGCCGGCCTCCGGCTGGGACCCCCGTTCCGACACGCCGCCGCCGGCCCTGCCGGAGGAGGTCGTGCAGGCCACGCGGGCCCGCTACGTGGAGGCCTACGAGCGGCTCACCGGCGTGAAGTTCGTCTAAACGCCGCAGGTCAGCGGAGTGGGCCATAGAGTCGCTCTATGACCTTATCCGCACTCGGGGTCTAGTGCCGGCCCCCGCCGTGATCGACGCTTGCCGTATGGCGAACACGACTCAGCTCACCTTCCGGCACATCGGCCCGAACTGGTACGCGTCGGTGATGGGCACGGCGATCATCGCCAACGCCGGCGCCGGCCTGCCCGGCTTCCAGTCCGGCGCTCCGCGCTTCGCCGTCACCCTCGTCTGGGCCGCCGCCGCGGTCTGGCTCGCCGTCGTCCTGCTCGCCCGCGCCGCGCACTGGCGCTGGCACGCCGACCAGGCCCGCCGCGACCTCCTCGACCCGGCGGTCGCCCCCTTCTACGGCTGCCTCTCCATGGCCATGACCGCGGTCGCCGCCGGGACGATGATCGTCGGCAAGGAGTGGATCGGGACGACCGCGGCGCTGGGCCCGGCCTGGACGCTCTGGCTGGTCGGCACCCTGATCGGCCTGGCCACGGCCGCCGTGGTGCCCTATCTGATGGTGACCAGGCACGACCTCCCGCCGGGCAGCGCGGCCCCGGCGTGGCTGTTGCCGATCGTCCCGCCGATGGTCTCCGCCGCGACCGGCCCGCAGCTGATCCCGCACGCGGCCGCCGGCCAGCTTCGCGAGACCATGCTGCTGGGCTGTTACGCGATGTTCGGCATCAGCCTGCTCGCCACGCTGCTCATGCTCCCGCTGATCTTCTCCAAGCTGGTCCACCACAAGGTCGGCGCCCTGGTCGCGACGCCCGGGCTGTTCCTCGTCCTCGGCCCGCTCGGCCAGTCGGTGACCGCGGTCAACAACCTCGCCGACGTCGCGCACGGTGTGGTGGGTCCGCAGCTGGCCGCCGCGCTCAAGCCGTTCGCCGTGATCTACGGGGTCCCGGTTCTCGGCTTCGCGCTGATCTGGCTGGTCATGGCGCTGCTCGTGGTCGCCGGCGCGGTCCGCGAGGGGATGCCGTTCGCCCTGACCTGGTGGGCCTTCACGTTCCCGGTCGGCACCTGCGTGACCGGCGCCACCGGGCTGTGGCACCACACCGGACTGGCCGCCTACGCCTGGCTGGCCGTGGCGCTCTACCTTCTGCTGGCCGGGTCCTGGGCCGTCACGGCGACGCTGACGGCCGGCTCCGTCCGGAGGCTCGTGCGGCCGGAAGCACCCATCGCCGCCGGTAGACTGGGGATCACCGCCACCCAGTAGCCCCGGCGCGGACGTGCCGCGGCTGAAGCGAATGGGAGTACCCGTGGCCCGCGTCCTCGTCGACGTCATGCTCAAGCCCGAGATCCTCGACCCGCAGGGGCAGGCGGTGCAGCGCGCACTGCCCCGAATGGGCTTCGACTCCGTCACCAGCGTCCGCCAGGGCAAGCGCTTCGAGCTGGAGCTCGAGGACGCCGACCCGGCGACCCTGCAGGCCACCGCCGAGGCGATGGCCGAGAAGCTGCTCGCCAACACCGTCATCGAGGACTTCAAGGTCACGGTGCTCGTCGAGGACGCCGGCGCCCGTGGCGCCGCCCCGGTGAATACAGAGAACGCCTGATGCCGCCCCGCATCGGCGTCGTCACCTTCCCCGGCACCCTGGACGACCAGCAGGCGCTGCGCGCCGCGGCGGCCGTCGGGGCCGAGCCGGTGAAGCTGTGGCACCGTGACAAGGACCTGCACCAGGTGGACGCGGTCGTGCTCCCCGGTGGCTTCTCCTACGGCGACTACCTGCGGGCCGGTGCCATCGCCCGGTTCTCCCCGGTGATGGACACCATCATCGACGCGGCCCGCGGCGGCCTGCCGGTCCTCGGGATCTGCAACGGCTTCCAGGTGCTGTGCGAGGCGCACCTGCTGGAGGGCGCCATGATCCGCAACGGCGACCTGCACTTCATCAACCGCGACGTGCGGCTGCGGATCGAGAACAACCGGACCGCCTGGACCTCGGACTACGAGGCCGGCGCCGAGGCGGTCGTGCCGATCAAGAACATGGACGGCCGCTTCGTCGCCGACGAGCGCACGCTGGACGCGCTGGAGGCCGAGGGCCGCGTGCTGGCCCGCTACGTCGCCAACCCGAACGGCGCCGCCCGCGACATCGCCGGCATCGCCAACGCCGCCGGCAACGTCGTCGGCCTGATGCCGCACCCGGAGTACGCCATCGACGACCTGACCGGCCCCTACCCGGGACCGGGCACCGACGGCCTGCCGTTCTTCACCTCGATCCTCAAGAGCTTGGTTTCCGCATGAGCAACGGCCACTCCTCCGATCACCCGTTCGACACCACGGACGTGTTCGACGACACCGCGGTCTCGTTCGACACCGTCGCCAAGGCTCAGGCGAACCCCGACGTCAAGCAGCCGTACCGGGAACTCGGCATGACCGAGGACGAGTACCTGCGCGTCCGCGAGATCCTGGGCCGCCGCCCCAGCTCCTCGGAGCTGGCCATGTACTCGGTCATGTGGTCCGAGCACTGCTCCTACAAGTCGTCCAAGGTGCACCTGCGCCAGTTCGGCGAGAAGGCGCCCAAGACCGCCGCGCTGCTGGTCGGCCCGGGCGAGAACGCCGGCGTCGTGGACGTCGGCGAGGGCCTGGCCGTCACCTTCAAGGTGGAGTCGCACAACCACCCCTCCTACGTCGAGCCCTACCAGGGCGCGGCCACCGGGGTCGGCGGCATCGTCCGCGACATCCTCACCATGGGCGCCCGGCCGATCGGCGTCCTGGACCCGCTCCGCTTCGGCCCGGCCGACGCCCCCGACACCGCCCGGGTGCTGCCCGGCGTGGTGGCCGGCATCGGCGGCTACGGCAACTGCCTGGGCGTGCCGAACATCGGCGGCGAGATCGTCTTCGACCCCTGCTACCTGGGCAACCCGCTGGTGAACGCGCTGTGCGTGGGCGTCATGCGGGCCGACGAGATCAAGCTGGCCAAGGCCCCCGGCCCGGGCAACCAGGTGATCCTGTTCGGCGCCCGCACCGGCGGCGACGGCATCGGCGGCGCCTCGGTGCTGGCCAGCGCCACCTTCGACGAGGACGGCCCGGCCAAGCGCCCGAGCGTGCAGGTCGGCGACCCGTTCATGGAGAAGGTGCTCATCGAGTGCTGCCTGGAGATCTTCGCCGCCGACCTGGTGGTGGGCATCCAGGACCTGGGCGCGGCCGGCCTCACCTGCTCCACCACCGAGCTGGCCGCGGCCGGCACCGGCGGGATGGACGTCCGGCTGGACCTGGCACCGCTGCGCGACTCGACCCTGACCCCTGAGGAAGTCCTCATGTCGGAGTCGCAGGAGCGGATGATGGCGGTCGTCGAGCCGGCCAAGGTCGAGGACTTCCTCGCGGTCTGCGAGAAGTGGGACGTCACCGCCACCGCCATCGGCGAGGTCACGGACAGCGGCCGGCTGCGCATGTGGTGGCACGGCGAGCTGATCGTGGACGTGCCGCCGCGCACCCTGGCGCACGAGGGCCCGGTCTACAACCGCCCGTTCGCCCGGCCGGAGTGGCAGGACGCGCTGCAGGCCGACCAGCCGACCCCCGAGCGCCTGAAGCGCCCGGCGAACGCCGACGAGCTGCGCGGCACCCTGCTGCGCCTGGTCGGCTCGCCGAACCTGGCGGACAAGACCTGGGCCGTGGAGCAGTACGACCACCGGGTGCAGGGCAACACCGTGCTGAGCCACGGCGAGGACTCCGGCATGGTCCGCCTGGACGCGGCACTGCCCGGCACCTCCCTCGGCGTGGCGCTGTCCACCGACGGCAACGGCCGCTTCACCAAGCTCGACCCGTACCACGGCGCGCAGCTCGCGCTGGCCGAGGCCTACCGCAACGTGGCCGCCACCGGCGCCAAGCCCCTGGCCGTCACCGACTGCCTGAACTTCGGCTCGCCGGAGGACCCGGACGTCATGTGGCAGTTCGCCGAAGCCTGCCGCGGCCTGGCCGACGCCTGCCTGGAGCTGGGCACCCCGGTCACCGGCGGCAACGTGTCGTTCTACAACCAGACCGGCGACGTGAACATCCACCCCACCCCGGTGGTCGGCGTCCTCGGCGTGATCGACGACGTCGACCGCCGCACCCGCACCGCCTTCGAGCGCGAGGGTGAGATCCTGCTGCTGCTCGGCGACACCCGCGACGAGTTCGGCGGCTCGGAGTGGGCCCACGAGGTCCACGGCCACCTCGGCGGCCTCCCCCCGCGCCTGGACCTGCGCCGCGAGCGGGTGCTCGCCGAGGTGCTGATCGCCGGCTCCCGGGACGGGATGCTGTCCGCGGCCCACGACCTGTCGGACGGCGGATTGGCGCAGGCGGTCGTGGAGAGCTGCCTGCGGGGCGGGCACGGCGCCCGCCTGGTCCTGCCGGAGACGGACGCCGACGGCAACCCGCTCGACCCGTTCGTCGCGCTGTTCTCCGAGTCGGCGGGGCGCGCGGTCGTGGCCGTGCCGCGCAGCGAGGAGCTGCGGTTCACGGACATGTGCGTGGCGCGAGGGCTGCCGGTGGCGCGCGTCGGCGTCGTGGACGGCGACACGCTGGAGGTGCAGGGGCAGTTCACCGTGCCGCTGGAGGAGCTGCGGGCGGTGCACACGGCGCCGTTCCGGAAGCTGTTCGGGCACTCGGTGGTAGACGCCTGACGTAGGAAGATGCGCGAAGAGGGCCCCTGCTCAGCAGGGGCCCTCTTCGCGACCGGAACCTAGTCCTCGTCTTCCTCCGCACCCGCGGCCTCGCGCACAGCCCTCACCGGGTCGTTGCGGAGCTTCTCCAGAAGCTCCGCGGCGACCTTCGGGCTGAATCCCTCCAGCGCATAGGCGAGGACCTCGCGGACTTCGGGATCAGGGTGGTCGACGAGATGTGCGACCCGGAACACGTCACCTTGTCCGCGCCCCCGGAGGTCGTTGAGCAGATCGATGATCTCTCCCCTGTATTCCGCAGTAGCCAGCTGAGCGAGCACCTCTTGGCGGGGCCGCGGCGGGCTGTCGTACGGAAAACGCTCCCGGAGCTTGGCCACGCCGTACTCGCCGGGATTCAGGCAAGCAGGGCACGAGCAGGGTTTGCGCCCATGCGCGTTCGGCATATAGCGCCAGCCGACAGGACGTCGGAGCGCCCTGATGCGGCGGATCTCTTTCGCGTCGACCCCGCGTGGCAGGAACACCTCATAACCACACATCTCTTCGGGCGACAGCGACAAGAAGCGCGCCACAGCCTGCGCCGCCGTCACCGGCTCCGGCGCTTTACCGTAGTGCCCGACCGTGACCGGTGTGTCGTCCGGAATCCGGAAGTGGACCGCGACCATGTTCGGGGTCTTGAAGCGGATCAGCTCACGCGACCATTGGTGGGTCAGCGTGTAGTCCGGCAGCAGCGGGGCGCAGTAGATGCCCAGACGCGGGTCGACGCTCCGTGACCGACTCACGGGCGACAGGCCGGAACGGCGGACGCGGGCCGCGTTCTTCTCCGGCGTCAGATGTACGAACCAGGCCATAGTGCGACCACGGTAGGCCCATGGCGCTGGTCAGTCACCCACATTGTTGTAGCGGTAAGGCTCGTATACGCCGAACCCGCCGTAATACGGGTACGGAATCACATGGTGCAGCGTCCCCTGTGGACACAGCTCGAAGCCCACATAAGAGTTGTGCGCATAGTCGGCCCAACGGTCGAACAGGATGACATGGCCCGTCGCGACATCCGTGTTCAACAGGACATCGCCCGCGCGCAGATCCTCCTTGGCGATCCGGTGCGCGATCTGCGGCATCGTCGACGTCACCATCGAGTCGCGCAGGCCCCAGCACATCGAGACGTAGCCCGAGCAGTCCGTGCGGTAGCCCTCGTGCCACAGCCCCTGGTTGTAGGGGACGTGCTGGGAGACCCAGTGCTCGGCGCGCGCCAGGATCTGGCGGCGGAAGCGGCTCAGGGTGCCGAGGGCGGTCTCGGAGAGGTCGCGGGGTTCAGCGGGGTGCCAGAGGCCGGACTCGTCGGGTGGCGCGCCCTGGAGCGTCCCTGGGAACGCCTCCGCGGCGGGGGCCGGGGCCGAGCCTCGGGACTCGTGGGCCCCGGCGTCCATCGTCCCGCCCCCGCCGAATGTCGGTGCGGCTTCGGCGCCGACTCCGTCGGCGGCCTCGCCGCCACCCCAGTAACCGACCCCAGACCCGGCCCAAGACCCCGCCCCCTGACCGGCCACGTGCCCGGTGATCACCGTGTTCGAGGGCACCGCCGGCACGGCGGCGTGCACCGCCGCGTCCGCCTGCTCGTACGTGGCCTGCGTCCGCCGGATCCGCACGGCGTCGTCGACCAGCTCCCGCACCAGCCGGTCCGTCGCGGACTCCAGCGCGGCCAGCCCCGACGACTCGGCCGCCAGGTGCGGGTCCGAGGCGGCGGCCTCGGCGACGTGCCGCAGCATGCCGCTGATCTCGGCCAGCTCGCGCGCGAAGCCGTCCCACGCGGAGGCCAGCCACTCGAACTCCGGTCCGAGCGCGTAGAAGCTGATGCCCGGGCTCGCCGGTTCGGCGTTCACCGTGCGTATCCCGGTCCGGATGCGGTGGCGACGGGCTCGCCGCCGTGTCCCGCCGGTGTGCGCTGCGGCCCCATGGCCGCCACCTGTACCCGCTCCGCCGAGGCCCGCAGTGCCACCGCCAGCTGCAGGCACTCCCGCGAGCGCTCCGCGGCCCGCGCCCGGAAGCGCTCGGCGGCCCGGCCCGACCAGGTCACCTGGGCGGTGGCGCGCACGATCGCGGCGGACAGCTGGTCCATCCGGTGCGCCTGGGAGTCGATCGCCCCGGCCAGCGCGGCCCGCACCGGGGGCGGGGCGTCCGCGGGGTCCGGAGTGTACGGGGTGTCCGCGGCGGGGGCGGCGGAGGTCTGGGCGCTGATCACGGTGACAGCACCGTAGTCGCGAAAGCGACAGATCACCGCACCTCGCGATGCTGATTCACCGGATTGGATGAGTTTGCTGAGAGGTTCCGGATCTGCGCCGATAGCCAGAAGTCGAACCATCTCGTAAGCGGGCCAAAGCATCGTGAATGGCTCTGCCTGCCCCTCTCAGCCCTCGGCTATATTCCGGCCATGCCGAAGACCCGTCGCCCCCAGCCCGCCAAGGTCCGCCAGGCCGTCGTGAACCAGTGGCGGGCGCACATCGACTACGCCGCCGCGCTCAGCCCCGAGCAGCTGGCGGAGCCGTCGAAGCTGACCGGCTGGGACGTCCGGACCCTGGTCGGGCACGTCGCCTTCACCGTGCACACCGTGCGGGCCCGGGCGGCGGAGCCGGTGGCCGGGGTCGAGGCCGAGGTCTACGACTGGATGACCGCCACCCCGACCGCCGCGGCCGTGGTCGATGCCGGCACCCGCGAGCTGGTGGCGGAGGGCGCGGTGCTGGCCGACGAGGTGGCCGAGGCGGAGAAGGTGATGGCGCGCTACGGCGACGAGGAGCCGATCGCCATGCGGTTCGGCGGGATGCGCTTCGACGACTTCCTGGTCTCCCGGATCGTGGAGGCCGTGGTGCACGGCGACGATCTGGAGCGGTCCACCGGCGTGGAGTTCCGGCACGACCGGGAGGCGCTGGCGATCACGGTCCGGCAGCTCGCCGACGCGATGGCGGCGAAGGTTCCGGGCAATTCCGTGGAGTTGCGGGTGCCGCCGTTCGCCGCGGTGCAGTGCGTGGAGGGCCCTCGTCACACCCGCGGGACGCCGCCGAACGTCGTGGAGATGGCTCCGAAGACCTGGATCCGGCTCGCGGCCGGCCGCATGACCTGGGACGAGGCCATGGCCGACGGCGCGGTCTCGGCGTCGGGCTCCCGGGCCGACCTCCGGGACTTCCTTCCCCTGATGGGATGAACGCCACATAAGCCGAATAGCGGGTCTATCGACCGGGAGGATCATCACAGTCCGTGGCTTAGACTCATGGTGTGATCCACCTTTCCGGCTCCCGCCCCGGCGACGGCAGACTCACCCACGAACTCGATCCCCAGGACACCGGGCCGCAGGACGCCTGCGGCGTCTTCGGCGTCTGGGCTCCCGGCGAAGAGGTGGCGAAGCTCGCGTACTTCGGCCTCTACGCGCTCCAGCACCGCGGCCAGGAATCGGCCGGCATCGCGGTGTCCAACGGCAAGCAGATCCTGGTCTACAAGGACATGGGCCTGGTCTCCCAGGTCTTCGACGAGGCCACGCTGCAGTCCCTGCAGGGCTACCTGGCCATCGGCCACGCCCGCTACTCCACCACCGGCTCCTCGGTGTGGGAGAACGCCCAGCCGACGTTCCGCGCCACCGCGCACGGCGCCGTGGCCCTGGGCCACAACGGCAACCTGACCAACACCGGCGAGCTGGCCCGGCTGGCCGCCGAGCGGCGCGCCGTGACCGGCGTCACCGACAAGCACGCCATGACCTCCGACACCGGGCTGATGACCGAGCTGCTCGCGTCCTACCCGGACCGCTCCCTGGAGGACGCGGCCGTGGAGGTGCTCCCGCAGCTGCGCGGTGCCTTCTCCCTGGTGTGGATGGACGAGACCACCCTGTACGCGGCCCGCGACCCGCAGGGCGTGCGGCCGCTGATGCTCGGCCGCATGGACCGCGGCTGGGTCGTGGCCTCCGAGCAGGCCGCGCTGGACACCGTCGGCGCCGGGTTCATCCGGGAGATCGAGCCGGGCGAGCTGATCGCGGTCGACGAGAACGGCCTGCGGTCCCGGCGCTTCGCCGAGCCCCGCCCCAAGGGCTGTGTGTTCGAGTACGTCTACCTGGCCCGCCCGGACGCCACCATCTCCGGGCAGAACGTGCACGCCGCGCGGGTCGAGATGGGCCGCACCCTGGCCCGCGAGGCGCCGGTCGAGGCCGACCTGGTGATCGCGACGCCGGAGTCCGGGACCCCGGCCGCCATCGGCTTCGCCGAGGAGTCGGGCATCCCCTTCGGCCAGGGCTTCGTGAAGAACGCCTACGTGGGCCGCACCTTCATCCAGCCCAGCCAGACCCTGCGCCAGCTCGGCGTGCGGCTGAAGCTGAACCCGCTGCGCGAGGTGATCGAGGGCAAGCGGCTGGTCGTGGTGGACGACTCGATCGTGCGCGGCAACACCCAGCGCGCGGTGCTGAAGATGCTGCGGGAGGCCGGCGCCACCGAGGTCCACCTGCGGATCTCCTCCCCGCCGGTGAAGTGGCCGTGCTTCTACGGCATCGACTTCGCGACCCGGGCCGAGCTGATCGCCAACGGCCTGAACACCGACGAGATCGCCAAGTCCATAGGCGCCGACTCGCTGGCCTACATCACGCTGGACGGCATGACCGCCGCCACCGGACAGCCCGCGGACCGGCTGTGCCGGGCCTGCTTCGACGGGGTGTACCCGATCGAGCTGCCCGAGGAGGAGCTGCTGGGCAAGCACCTCCTGGAGATCTCGGTCGACCCGCTGGCCCGCACCGACGCGCTGTCGCGGCCGTAGGCCGCACGTCGCGACGCCGACCCGCCTGCCGACGCCGCCCGCCTTGCGCGACAACGACAGACCAGAGGAGAGCCCCATGTCCGGAGCCACGTACGCCGCCGCCGGTGTCGACATCGAGGCCGGCGACCGCGCGGTCGAACTGATGAAGGAGTGGGTCGCCAAGACCCGGCGCCCGGAGGTGCTCGGCGGCATCGGCGGCTTCGCGGGCCTGTTCGACGCCTCGGCGCTGAAGGCCTACGACCGGCCGCTGCTGGCCACCTCCACCGACGGCGTCGGCACCAAGGTGGCGATCGCGCAGCGGATGGACAAGCACGACACCATCGGCCGGGACCTGGTCGGCATGGTGGTGGACGACCTGGTGGTGTGCGGGGCCGAGCCGCTGTTCATGACCGACTACATCGCCACCGGCAAGGTGGTGCCGGAGGTCGTCGCCGGGATCGTCAAGGGCATCGCCGAGGGCTGTGTGCTGGCCGGCTGCGCGCTGGTCGGCGGCGAGACCGCGGAGCACCCGGGGCTGCTGGCGCCCGGCGAGTACGACGTGGCCGGCGCCGGGACCGGCGTGGTCGAGGCGGAGAAGGTGCTCGGCGCCGAGCGGGTGCGGGAGGGCGACGTGCTGGTCGCCATGGCCTCGTCGGGCGCGCACTCGAACGGGTACTCGCTGCTCCGGCACGTGTTCTTCGAGGTGGCCGGCTGGCAGCTGGACCGCGAGGTGCCGGAGTTCGGGCGCACGCTGGGCGAGGAGCTGCTGGAGCCGACGCGGATCTACTCGCTGGACTGCCTGGCGCTGATCGCCGCGACCGAGGTGCACGCGTTCTCGCACATCACCGGCGGCGGGGTCGCGGCGAACATCGCGCGGATCATCCCGGCCGGGCTGGAGGCGCGGCTGGACCGGGCGACGTGGACGCCGCCGGCGGTGTTCGGGACGGTCGGGCAGCTGGGCGGCGTGGCGACGCTGGAGCTGGAGAAGACGCTGAACATGGGCGTCGGGATGGTCGCGGTGCTGCCCGCCGGATCGGTGGACGAGGCGCTGCGGGTGCTGGAGGCGCGGGGGCTGCCGAGCTGGGTGTGCGGCGAGGTGGTGACCGCGGCGCCGGGGAGCACCACGGTCGGCGGGGCCAAGGGCGGGGACGGCGCGGCCGCGCTGCACGGGGAGTACGCGAAGTAGGGACTTTCCGCATTTTGCCAAGGCTACGATGACGCCTCGGCGGTCTCCGGACCGTCGGGGCGTCCTGCGCTCCAGGCGTCCCCCGCGCATCACGCATCCCACGCGGATGCGTGACGAAGGCCCGTCCCGCAGGGGACGGGCCTACTCAACCGGTGCTTGGTGGCCCGGTCCAGCCTCAACCGCGACGGTGGTGACTGCGGTGGGAACCGCCGTCGTCCTCGCTGTCGTAGTCGTCGTCATCGTCGGCATAGTCGGCGTACTTCGCGTACAACTCGTCGTCGTCCGCGTCGTCGTCCTGCGACGGTGCCTCGGCGGAATGCCCGTTGGACGTGTGGACACCGTCCTTTTGCAGCTCACGCTGGAGCTGCGCAAGATCGGTCCCCACGTCGCGATACTTCAGGTCTCGGGCGACCCGCGTCTGCTTGGCCTTGGCCCGGCCGCGCCCCATTGGCTCGACCCCCTCAACGATCGGGGCTGGTCTGCCCCTGCTCCGGTCACACGGTCATTCGTGAGAATTTCACGGTACCTGTTTCCCCAACCGATCGGTACGAGCCATACGGCTGATCGGCACGAACAGGTGTAGCCGACCGCGTTACTCGGGTGTCACAGGCACGACCCCACGATAGCGCTTATACCCGCATCGATGCCACGCGCCACCGGGGGGAGCTCTGGACCGACGCGGAAAATCCGGGTACCGCCTCCGGAAGGGCTACGGGAGGTACACGCCGCGCAAGCGGCCGACATCCCGCATCCGGCGCTCGGCGAGCCGGTCGGCGGCGACCGACGGGGGCACTCCCTCCTCCGCGGCCAGGGCGTAGATCCGGAGCGTGGTGTCGAAGATCCCCGAGGCCCGGCGCTTGGCGCGCTCGAAGTCGAAGCCGTGGATCTCGTCCGCGACCTGGATCACACCGCCGGAGTTGACCAGGTAGTCCGGCGCGTAGAGGATCCCGCGCGCCTCCAGCTGCTTCTCCACGCCGGCGTGGGCCAACTGGTTGTTGGCCGCCCCGCAGACGATCTTCGCGCTCAGCGCGGCCACCGTGGCGTCGTCCAGCGCGCCGCCGAGAGCGCACGGGGCGTACACGTCCATCTCGGAGGCGACGAGCTCCGCGGTGGAGGTGACGATCTCGACCTGCGCGTAGTTGTCGCGCAGCCACTGGATCGCGCCCTCGTGGGGGTCGGTGGCGACGATCGACGCGCCGTCCTCGATCAGGTGGCCGATCAGGTAGCGCCCGACCTTGCCCACCCCGGAGACGCCGACGCGCTTTCCGGCGAGCGACGGCGCTCCCCAGAGATACTCGGCAGAAGCGCGCATACCCTGGAAAACGCCGTACGCGGTGAGGATCGAGCTGTCGCCGGCGCCGCCGGCCTCGGGCGAGCGCCCGGTGACGAACTCGGACTCGCGGGCGACGACGTCCATGTCCTGGACGTAGGTGCCGACGTCACAGGCCGTGTAGTAGCGGCCGTTGAGCGACTGGACGAAGCGGCCGTACGCGCGCAGCAGCGCCTCGGACTTGATCTCGTTCGGGTCGCCGATGATGACGGCCTTGCCGCCGCCGAGGTCGAGGCCCGCGAGCGCGTTCTTGTAGGACATGCCCCGCGAGAGGCGGAGGACGTCGGTGAGGGCTTCCTGCTCCGTGGCGTAGGGGAAGAAGCGGGTGCCGCCGAGACCGGGGCCGAGGAGGGTGTTGTGGATCGCGATGATGGCCTTGAGGCCGGTCTCCTCGTCGCGGCAGTACACGACCTGCTCGTGGTCGTGGGCGAATACCTCGCTGACGTCGTTGTCAGTCTTGTCGGACACTGCGTTGCTCCTGGTTGTGACTGGTGGTCGGGGAGGCTTGCTGTGATGTGTTGTCCGCGCTCTCCGGTTCGGCTATGGGCGGTTCGAGGATCGCCCGAGATCCACCCCTGTGCCTGGAGAGTGCATGGAGGAAGCCTATTGGGTGGGGCTCGGGTGGGTGGCGCGTTGGGGGTGTGAGGTGGGTCGGTGCTGGTGGGCGGGTTTCGCGTGTCTCGAAAGGTGGACAAGACCGATCGGTGGGTGGGAGCGGTGAGGGCCGGAGCCGACCGGCGCCGCGCCGTTAGCACACAGCGTCGGGTGTCCGCCATAGGCGGCACTATCCGGCGCATACCGCCCGCATTGGTGAGAGCATCTCTACGTGCGCGCATCCCCCGGCGGCGCGATCCCGGCGCCATACATGGCCTACCTGCGGGTCTATGAGCCGCTGGCTGCTTTCCCCGCTGGTGAGCGGGCTGAGTGGGAGGCGTGGCTGGGGCGGAATCCCGAAGGCGCGACCCTCGCGCACGAGCAGGCGGTGTCGTTGCGTGCGCTCATCGCCGTGCCGCCGATCGCCGTCCCGGAGAACGAGGAGCGCGTCGCTTACGTGATGCGCTCTGGAGACGCGACCCTCCTGTGTCCTTGGCAGTCACGGTTGAGGTCGTGGCTGGCCCTCACTGAGCTGCGGGCGGTGCACGGAGACGGCGGGGTGCGGCTCTACTGGCCGCAGGCCGTCCTCGACCGTGCCGACAGCGATTACGACCGGTGGTGGGCCGAGGACCCGGAGGCGTTGCCGCACATCCTCACGTCCTCGTGGCAGATCCCCATCCGGTGGCTGGTGCTCTTCGGTCAGGAGGACGGGGTCCTCGGAGAAGGCCAGACGCTGTACTTCCGAACCGCTATGAGTTCGGCGCGGAAGCGATGTGCCAGAGGGCTGAGGGTCCTCAAGCGGTCGTTGGGGGCGGGGCCCCTTGTCGAGGCCGTGGAGACGTTGGGGATGTGGTTGGAGGAGTTCCACCCGCTGTCGGTGGTGGAGCTCGACTACGGGGGTCTCATGGGGTTGCTCGTGGCGCAGGGCGCAGTCGGGGCCGAGGAGCGGGAGGGAGGTGTCGTCATGGACTGCTCGGTGCGGCTCGTCGCTGAGGGGCTCGCCGCGCTGGCGGAGGGTGACGATGCCGCCGTCACTTCCGCCTACCTGCGGTATCGGGTGAAGTGGGACGCTGTGCGACTGCTCGCTCGGGCCAACTGAAAGCGGCGCGAAGCGCCTCCGTAACGGGTGGTGGTGGGAGGCGGGCGGGAGAACTGACGCTCGAACACGGTTCTTTGATCAGGGGTCTTCCGTGGGGAGCGGAGAGCGTGCCAAGATCATCCGTGAGGGCCGAATCCGGACAGCCGGGGTGAAGCAACCGCCTGATGGGTTCCTCGATCGACACAGCGTTACGGGGGTGAAGCTGTCCGTATATCGGCCCCTACGTCCGGGGTCGGCCGGTGCGGGTTTTGTGTATCGATTTCATAGATATCGCCCACGGCGCCGGTCGGATGGTGTACTTGTACTGTGAACGACAAGCCGTTCGTCCTATAACCGACACGGCCGCACGGTCTTCCCGGGACCGGGCAAGCGAGGCTATCGGGGAGGGTCCACGAGAAATCGGGCGCGCTGGGCGCCCGTTTCCGTCAGGAGGAGTCCATATGACCGCACGTACGCCGGACGCTGAGCCTCTGCTCACGCCCGCCGAGGTCGCCACGATGTTCCGCGTCGACCCGAAGACGGTCACGCGCTGGGCCAAGGCCGGCAAGCTGACCTCTATCCGCACCCTGGGGGGCCACCGCCGTTACCGCGAGCAGGAGGTGCGAGCTCTCCTGAACGGCATCCCGCCGCAGCGTGAGGGCTGAGCCGATCTCGGCATCTCGTCGTAGAACCCAACGGGGGACGCACCAGCGACGCTCCAAGGGACGGGCCCCTTGGAGCGTTTCGCATTGAATCCCCGCCTGCGTATGGCGCCTCCGCCCCGAACTCCCGCTGGCGTCCAGGTAGGAGAAAAACGTAACGCCCGCCACCTGGGCCTCCCGGCGGCGGGCGTTGTCGTGTCTTGTATTAGCGCTCGGCGTAGGGCTCGGCCGAGGGACGCAGGCCGACGACGGCGTAGGCCGGAGCGAACTGGAACCGTAGCGCGGGCGGCACACACGCCAGCTCCGCCTCCGACGCGCTCACCGGTACCAGCAGTGCCGGACAGCGTTGGTCGGGCATCGCCACGTACTGCTTCGCCACGGTGAACCCCACCCTGTCCAGCACTGCGCAGGCTCGCTTCAGACTCAGCGTCCCCGCGGCGAACGGGCCGCCCGGGTAGTGCCGGTTGCCGAATCCGGCGAACAGGCTGCCGCCGGGCTGTACGGCGTGGGCCAGCCGCGCCAGCAGCTTCGCGGGTGCTGTCCGCAGGGCGTTGCTCCACCCGGTGAGGTCCCCGACCACCACGGACGGATACGGCCCCTCGACGATGGCGGACTCCAGGAACGCCGCTACGCCTCCCGGATTCCGCCGGGCGGCGCCCAGTGCCACCGTCACGGCACCGGGCAGAGTCTCGTTCTCCGAGGCCAGGATCAACTGCCCGGCGGCTTCGAAGTCGAGCAGGCTCTCAACGATGGCGACCCCCTCCACGCCGACCTGAAAGTGCTGCGCTACCAGCCTTCACTCAGGGTGGCGCCGCCGTCGCTCGGATGGATCGGCAGGGAAGATGAGGATGACTACGCACTCCGTCTGGGGAACGGAAGAGGCCGGACCCGCGGTGGGCGGGTCCGGCCTCCGGACTTCGAGACGGTGCCGAGGGGGTCAGCCGACGAACGCCTCGAAGGTGTGCGAGAAGTCGTACGCGGTCTGCTGGATCGAGGAGCAGGTGGGGTCGGCCCACGTCGACGGCTGCGCACACGCCTTGTCGCGGGTCAGCGACCACATGGCCAGCCGGCCGATGTGGTGCTGCGCCGCGAACTGTTCCACCACCCGCGCGTCGGAGGTCTGGAAGACCTCGCTGGCGGTGTCGTTGACGCCGATCATCGGCGTGATCCCGACCATCGCCCACAGCTGGGCGTCGGTGGCGGCCGGGTAGACGGTCTTGAGCTGGTCGTGCAGGGACTGCGCGGCGTCGTCCGCGTACTGGCCCATCTTCCCGGCCGGGCTCGGTGCGGCCCAGTCGCCGTAGTCCATCGCCATCACGTTGACCACCGAGACCTTCAGGCCGTTCGCGGCCGCGTCGGCGACCACGTCGACGCCGTCCTGGGTCAGGCCGGACGGCAGCACCGGCAGAGTCAGCGAGACGTCGAGCGTCTTGCCGGCCGCCGCGTAGTCGCTCTGCAGCTGGGCCAGCGCCTGCGAGCGGCGGGTGATCGAGGCCTTGTCCGTCCCGGCGGCGCCCTCGATGTCGAAGTCGACGTGGGTGAGCCCGTACTCGTCGATGACCGCCTTGTACGCCGCCTTCAGGCTGGGCACGTCGGAGCAGGCCTGCGCCGGCTCGGTGCCGTTGGCGCCGCCGAAGGAGGCGATGGCGTCACCGCCCTGGGAGCGCAGGTCGGTCAGGCCGGCCTTGAGGTTCGCCGTGAAGGTGGGGTCGGCGGCGCCGTTCCACACCGGCGTACAGCCGCCCGCGGAGAGCACGAAGGCCGCGGTGACGTACTTGGTGCCGGCTGCTGATGCCAGGGTGCCGAGGTCCTGGCGCTGAGCGGTGTCGACGTAGGGGGCGAACTTGTAGGAGCCGCCGGAGGAGGGCGGGGGCGGCACCGACGAGGGCGGAGTCGACGGAGTGCTCGGGGCCGGCGTCGAAGCCGTGCTCGACACCGGTGTCGAGGGCGCGCTCGAGGGCGGGGAACTCGGCGCGCCGGTCGGGGAGCTGCTGGAGCCCGGCACGGTACTCGGCGCCGTGGTGGGTCCGCCGCCGGAGGCGCCACCGCTGCAGGAAGCGCCGTTGATCAAGCAGTTCTGGGGCACGCCGGACCCGCCCGCGGCGTCGACGACGAAGCCGAACGAGGCCTTGGCGCCGGTCGCGATGTCCCCGCCCCACGAAGGACTGGTCACCGTGACGTGCTGCCCGCTCGCGGTCATCGTGCCGTTCCACAGGGAGCTGATGCGCTCCCCGGCCGGCAGGTCGAACGAGACCGTCCAGCCGTGCACCGTCTGCCCGGTGCCGTTGCTGATCGTGTACTCGGCCTGGAACCCGCTGCCCCAGTCCGAGGTCTTGGCGAAGCCGGCTGTGACGGAGCCGCCGCTGCCTCCTGAGGCACCGGCCGTGAACGCGGCGACGGTTCCCGCGCCCACGACGGCGGCGGTGGCGAGGGAGATGCCGAGTATGCGGGCGCGCTTCGTCAGTGCCATGGGTGTAGAGGTAACCGCACGGCCGTCCCGGTCGGAAGTGGTGTAAACCAATTCCGACCGGGATCTTGACCCGCTCTTGGAATATACGTGCGATCCTTGGGACGTCTTTTACCTACTCGGCTTCCACTTCGGGCCCTGAGAAGACTTTCAGCAGGAGGAAGAACGCCGGGAGGATCACCACCAGCCCGAAGCCCATGGCGATCAGCAGGGCGTGCAGGTTCGCCGCCCCGGCGGCCGAGTCGTGGGCGGTCGCCGCTCCCACCGCCAGATCCGGGTACTGAGCCACGGCCCAGCCCAGCAGCACCGCGACGACCGCCGTGGCCCCCGTCGCCCGCGCCAGGACGTAGCGACGCTTCCAGATCACCGCGATCGAGCCGAAGCCGCAGACCCCTGCCAGGACCACGAACGGGATCGACCGGTCGGTGAAGCGGTGCGCGACCGTCGGCGCGTCCCGGTAGAGCAACGGCAACAGTGCGAGGCTCACGACTCCCGCCAGCGTGGCCGCCGCCAGCGCCTTGCGGCGGAACGCCGGCACCAGATCCTCGGTCTCGGGGTCGGTTCCCGCGTCGTGGCACAGATAGACCGCGGCGAGGAATGCCGTGACGATGACGGTGAAGACCCCCGCCACGAGGGTGAAAGCCGAGGTGAACGGCGCGAGCGGGCCGGACGACGCGGTCACCTTGCCGGTGGCGAGCGCGGCGCCGCTGACGCCGAGCATGAACGGGGTGATCGAGGAGGCCACCGCGAAGATCCGGCTCCACAGGCTCTCCGGACCGGCGGCGCCTTCACCGTAGGCACGGTAGACGTAGGCCGCGCCGCGCAGCACGATCCCCGCCAGGGCGAAGGCCAAAGGCAGCTCCAGGCCGCGCGCGATGAGGCCGAAGGCCGTCGGGAAGCCGCTGAACGTGGCGACGATGACGAAGATCAGCCAGACGTGGTTGGCCTCCCAGACCGGGCCGAGCGCATGGGCGATGAGGCGGCGCTCCCGGTCGGCGTGGCGGCCGCGGGCCAGCAGGTCCCAGACGCCGGCCCCGAAGTCGGCGCCGGCCAGCAGGGCGTACGCGGCCAGGGCGCAGATGATGACGGCGAGCAGCAGGTTCACGGCGGTCATCGGGCCGCTCCTTCCAGCTCGGCGGTCTCGGCCTCGTCCTCAGAACCCGGAGATCCCAGGGCTGTCGTGTCCGGGCCGTCGGGCAGCGGGCCCTGCGCTCCGGCCGCCAGATTCGGCGGGGCGCCGGTCGCGAGCCGCCGCAGGATCAGCACCAGCGCCGCGGCCAGCCCGAGGTACACGAGGACCGTGGCCGCCAGCGACCAGCCGATGCCGCCGCTGGTGGTGGCCGCCTCCCGGACGGTCATGCGGCCGTAGACGATCCAGGGCTGGCGTCCGGCCTCGGTGACCTCCCAGCCGGCCAGCATCGCGGCCATCGCCGCCGGGCCGGTGAGCGCGCCGGCGATCAGCCACGGCCGCGACAGCGGGATCAGGGAGCGGATCCTCCTGCGGCGGCGCCAGAACGCGACCGCGGTGAGCAGCGTCGCCAGGCCCAGGATCGCCATACCCGCGCCCACCATCGTGTCGAAGGCCAGGTGCACGACCGGTGTCGCGGGCTGCTCCTTCGCCGGCAGGATGTCGAGGCCGCGGATGGTCTTGTCGGTGCGGAACCCGGTCAGCAGTGACAGGCCGTCGGGGATCTCGATGCCGAAGCGGGTCTTGCCGGTGTCCGGGTCGTAGACGCCGCCGAGCGTCAGCGGGGCGTGGTCCCGCGTGTGCGGCAGCGCCTCCATCGCGGCCAGCTTGGCGGGCTGGTACTTCTCCACCACGCGCGCCGCGAGGTCGCCGACCACCAGCTGCACCGGGGCCGCGGCCAGGACCGCGACCAGGCCGACGCGGAAGCCGCGGCGGTGGTAGGCGTCACGTCGGCCGCGCAGCATGCCCACCGCGTAGACCGCGGCGACCACGCCGCCGGTGCACATGATCGCCGCGAGCAGCATGTGCAGCGACTCCGGCAGCGCACCGGGCCCGGTGAGCGGTGCGAGCGGCTCGGCGGAGACGACCTTGCCGCCCACCTCCTTCACCCCGGTCGGGACGTTCATCCAGGAGTTCGCGGTGACGATGAACAGCGTGGACAGCGTGCCGGAGACGGCGATCGGCCACAGCGTGAGCCAGTGCGCCCTCGGCGACAGCCGCTTCCAGCCGTAGAGGTAGAGGCCGACGAAGATCGCCTCGGCGAAGAAGGCGAAGGCCTCCAACGTGAACGGCAGCCCCAGCACTCCTCCGTAGCGGGCCATGAAGGCCGGCCACAACAGTCCGAACTCGAATGACAGCACAGTCCCGGACACCGCGCCGATCGCGAACAACACCGCCATCACGCGGGCCCACTTGCGGGTCAGCGCGAGCCACACGGCGTCGCCGGTCTTGAGCCAGCGCCCCTCGGTGACGATCAAGAGCCAGGGGAGGCCCACGCCGAAGACGGCGAACACGATGTGGAACGCCAGCGAGAAGCCGGTCTGGACGCGGGCGTCGGTGAGTGTGCTGCCGAGCATGGGGGCGCTCCTCCAGATTTCTACGAGCCGTAGAAGTTCTACCGGTTGTAGAGTAACCCCATGGCGAACGAACGCGCGGGCGGCCCCCGACGGCTGGGCGAACTGGAACGCGCGGTGATGGACGTCCTGTGGGCCGCGCCCGAGGGCAGCACCGCCCAGGAGATCGTCGAAAGCCTCGCCGCTCGCGAAGGCGGCACCGAACTGGCCGCGACCACGGTCCTCACCGTCCTGGACCGCCTGCGCCGCAAGGGCTTCGTCGACCGCGAACGCGCCGGCCGCGCCCACCGCTACCGCGCTGTGAGCTCCCGCGACGACGTCGTGGCCGCCTCGATGCTCGCCGCCCTCGAGACCACCGACGACCGGCGCTCGGCGCTGGTGCGGTTCGCCGGGGCGGTGTCGCCGGAGGAGGCGGCGCTGCTGCGGGAGGCACTGGCGGAGCTGGAGGAGTAGGCGGGATCAGCGCCCGCCGGGATCTGGGAAACTGGTGTCCATGAGCGCCATGGCGACCGCCGTGACCGGGAAGCCGGGCCTGCGACCGGGCTCCCTGCGGGCCGGTGCGCCGGCCGGGCCGGGCGTCACCCATGTTCGCTGACGCCTGGCCGCTGGCGATTCTCGCGATCCTTCTGGCGTGGCCGGTCCCCGTGGTCCTGGCGCGCGCGGCATGGCCGAAGCGGCATCCCCGGGCGGCCATCGCGTTGTGGCAGGCGGTGGGCGTCGCCGGCGGCCTGTCGCTGATCGGGGCGCCGTTGGCGATCGGCGTGGCCCCGCTCGACGGCCACTTGCGCACCGGCTTGGTCGAGCTGAGCCGTGATGCCCTGCGCTTCCGCGTCCCGGAAGCGCTCGGGCTCGGGCAGGAGATCGCCTTTGCGTTCGCCGGAGTCCTCGCGATCCGCCTGGTCGGTGTGACCCTGCTCTCGGCGTTCCGCATCGAACGCGACCTGCGGCGCCAGCGCAACGCCGTCGACCTCACCGCCGAGCACGCCGACCGCCAGCTCCGGGTCCTGGAGCACGCCGCGCCGGCCGCCTACTGTCTGCCCGGCACGCGCCCGCGCATCGTCATCACCGAGGGCACCATCTCAGCCCTCGCCCCCGACGAGCTCGAAGCCGTCCTCGCCCACGAACGCGCCCACGCGCGCTGGCGCCACGAACTCGTCGTCCAGCCCTTCGTGGCCTGGGAGTCCGCGCTGCCCCTGCCCCCGGCGCACCGCGCGACCGCCGCCGTCACCGCGCTCGTCGAGATGCTCGCCGACGACCACGCGGTCCGGTCCTCGGGACGGCCCGCGCTCGCCCGAGCCCTCGTCGCCATCGGCGGCACCGCCGGACCGGTGCCGAACCAGCGCGCCGCCGGCGCCCCGAGCGGCCTCACGACCACGGCGCCCACGCCGACCCTCGACCGCGTGCACCGCCTGGTCCGCGCCGTCGCGGTGACCGGACGGGAACGCCTGGTCGGCCCGGCGGCGTGGCTCGCCGCGGTGCTGCTCGTCGCCGGGCCGACCTGGTTCGTGCTTCGCTGAGGGAGCACTCCCTCCCCGAAGAGCGCCGCCGCGCCGAAGAGCGCCTACTCCCCGAAGAACACCGCGGCCGCCGAGGCCAGCAGGTACGGGTCGTCCGCGCCGCCCAGCTCGCGCGCCGAGTGCATCGACAGCGACGTGATCCCCACGTCGAAGGTCGTCACCCCGAGCTTCGCCGCCGTGATCGGGCCGATCGTGGTGCCGCACGGCATCGAGTTCTTGCTCACGAAGTACTGGCTCGGGATGCCCGCGCGCTCGCACACGTCCGCCCAGATCGCGCGGCCGAGGCCGTCGGTGGCGTAGCGCTGGTTCACGTTGATCTTCAGCGCCGGGCCCTGGTTCAGGCGCGGGCGGTGCCCGGGCTCGTGCCGCTCGGGGTAGTTCGGGTGCACCGCGTGGCTCATGTCGCTGGACATGCACACGGTCGCGGCCAGGGCGCGCGCGTAGTCGTCGGCGGTACCGGACAGCTGGCCGTGCACGACGCGGCTCAGGACGTTGCCGAGCAGCGGGCCGCCGGCGCCGGTGTCCGACTCGCTGCCGGTCTCCTCGTGGTCGAAGGCCGCCAGCACCGCGATCGGCGCGGCCGGACCGGAGCCGCCGGCCACCGCGGCCGCGATCAGGGCCTGCACGCCGGCGTGCACCGACACCAGGTTGTCCAGCCGCGGGCCGGCGATCATCTCCAGGTCGCGGCCCAGGTACGCGGACGGTGTCACGTCGTGCAGCATCAGGTCCCAGCCCAGGACGTCGGACGCGGCGACGCCGGCCTCCTCGGCCGCGAACTCGACCAGCGCGCCGTCCTCGACCGGGCCCAGACCCCACACCGGGGTCAGGTGCTGCTGCTTGTCCAGCAGCAGGCCGCTGTCGTTGACGCCCCGGTCCAGGTGCACCGCCAGCTGCGGCACCCGCATCAGGGCCCGGTCGACGTGCACCAGCGTGGCGTCGCCGCCGCGCAGCACCAGCCGCCCGGCCAGCCCCAGGTCGCGGTCCAGCCACGAGTTCAGCAGCGGCCCGCCGTACAGCTCCACCGCCACCTGCCGGAAGCCCGCCAGGCCGGTGTCCGGCAGCGGCTTGACCCGCAGGTTCGGCGAGTCGGTGTGCGCGCCGACGATGCGGAAGCCGGCGTGCGCGGTCGCGCCCTCGGGGACGTGCCAGGCGATCAGCGCCGCGCCGCGGACGACGTAGTAGCCGCCGGGCCCGGCCGCCTCCCAGCTCGCCGTCTGGCGCAGCTGCCGGAACCCGGCGGCGTCGAGGCGGGCGGCCGCGCTCGCCACCGCGTGGTACGGGGTCGGCGAGGCGGCGAGGAAGGTCAGGAGGTCGTCCGTGTGGGCGCGATCGAATATCGGCATGAGTCGAGCATAAATCCAAGTCAGCGCCGCGAAGCGGCTCCTTGACGGGCGGTGGTGGGAGGCGGGTGGGGAAGACGCCCCTGTCACCTGGAGTGACAGGGGCGTCTTGTCAGCGGAACCTCCGCCGGAACCTACCCGCGCCGCGCTCCGGCGCCGACCACGTCCTCGTCGTACCGGCCGACCGGCGGCTCGCCGCCGTCGCGGGCCACCGCCTTGTGCCCGGGCCACCACGCCTTGTCGCCGATCAGCGCGGTGAACGCCGGCACCAGGAACATCGACATCAGGAACGCCGCGATGCTGATGCCGATCGACACCGCGAACCCGATCTGCTCCATCATCGACAGCCCGGCCAGCATCAGCGAGGCGAAGGTCCCGGCCAGGATCAGGCCGGCCGAGGCCACGGACGGCCCGGCGTGCTCGACGGCCAGCGCGGCCGCCTTGCGCGGCGGGTTGCCCTCGCGGGCCTCCTCGCGCAGCCGGGAGATCATCAGGATGTTGTAGTCCGTGCCGATCGCCACCACGAACAGGTAGACCATGACCGGCAGCATGAACATCATGCCGGGCTTGCCCTGGACGTTCTGGAACATCAGGACCGAGGCGCCGAGGGTGCCGGCGTAGCCCAGGCCCACGGCCACCATCAGGTACAGCGGCGCGACCAGGGCCCGCAGCTGGAGCGCGAGCACCAGGAAGATCAGCGCGGCGGCCACCGGGAGGATGACGCTCAGGTCCCGGCCGTTGGCGGCCTGGATGTCGGACAGCGCCGCGGTCGGGCCGCCGACCAGGGCCTTGCCGCCGGCCGGGGCGCTGCTGTGCGCCACGTCCTTCAGCGGGCCGTCGACCGCGTCCATCGCCTTGGCGGCGAAGGGCGAGTCCTTGGTCAGCACCTGGATGTGCGCGGCGGTGCCGTCGCCGTTGTACTCGACGTTCTCCTTGGGGGCGTTCGGCGCGGAGCCGGGCTTGGCCGGGAACGGCATCACGCCGCCCATCTCCGGCGAGGCCGCGCCGATCTTCTGCGCGTACAGCTCCATGGCGTGCTTGTCCAGCGGCTTGCCGTCGGTGGACGTGACGATGACGTCGGTCGCGGCCGAGGCGCCCTGCGGGAAGCCGCCGTTCTGCATGTCCTTGATCGCCTTGGTGGACTCCACGTTCGCCGGCAGCTGCGCCTGCTGGTCGTAGTCGGCTTTGAAGCCGACCGCGCCGATCGCCAGGCCCGCCATGATGACGAAGGACACCAGGGTGACCGCCAGCGGCTTGCCGCCCACCAGCCGGCCGGCCCGGCGCGCCGGACCCGCGGTCGGGATCCTGCGCCACTTCTTGCCGGGCCAGAAGATCTTCGTGCCCAGCTTCACCATCAGCGCCGGGACCAGGGTCAGGCCGGCCAGCAGCATCACGAACACCGCGATGGCCAGCGCCGGGCCCAGCGAGGTGAAGGCCTTGAAGGTGGCCAGGGCCAGCGCGCAGAAGGCGATGATGACGGCGGCCGCGGCCGAGGCGATGGCCTCGCCGACCCGCTCGACCGTGGTGGCCACGGCCTCCTGGATCGTGTCCCCGGCGCGCAGCCGCTCACGGAGCCGGAACAACAGGAACACGATGTAGTCGGTGCCTATGCCGAACAGCACCACGACCAGCATGATCTCGAGGAACGACTGCACGTGCAGCCCGAACGCCTCCGACATCAGCGCGATCACCGGCTGCGAGACCATCATCACCAGGAACACCGACAGGATCGGCAGCACGACCGCGATCACGCCGCGGAAGATGAAGCCCATCAGGACGATGATCAGCAGCAGGGTGGCCATCATGACGATGCTGGTGGCCTTGTTCGAGGAGTCCTGGGTGTCCAGGCCCATCGCCGCGTCGCCGGTCACCTCGGCCTTCAGGCCGGTGCCGTTGAGCTTGGCGGCCAGGTCCGCGCGCAGGGCCTTGACGGCGTCGCTGCTCGCCTTCTGGTCGCCCTGGTCGGCCGTCAGCTTGGCGAACATCAGCTGGACGTTCTGCTTCGGCGAGACCGCTCCGGCCTGCACCCCGGCTATCCCGGCGACATGGTCGCCGGTGACCGTCGTGGCCAGGTCGGAGATCTTCTGCTGGTCGGCGGAAGAGAGCGTGGCGCCGTCGCCGACCGGCCGCACCACGATGGTGGCGGTCTGCCCGGTCGCGGACGGGAAAGCCTTGTCGAGGGCGTCCTTCGCCTGCACCGACTCGTACTTGCTCGGCAGGAACGAGGACTGGTTGTCGTTGGTGACACTGGACAGGTCGGGGCCGAGCACGATGAGCGCTACGGCCGCGACGATCCAGGCGGCGATGACTTTCCATGGATTGTGGACGACGAAGCGTCCGAGCCGTCCGAACATAGGCAGAGCTCCCCGGTGGTCCTGTGTGGTTCTGTTTCGCGATGTATCTCGTGCAAGCTTTCACAAACTTACCGTGCGGCAAGTAGACTAAGTTCCCGGAAAGGGACCCCGGATCGCCTTATGAGACGCACATCACAGACGGACGGCACCAAGGAACGCATCCAGCGGGTCGCGCTGGAGCTGTTCGTCATCCACGGCTATGAGAAGACGTCCCTGCGCGAGATCGCCGACCGCCTCGGCATCACCAAGGCCGCCCTCTACTACCACTACGCCTCCAAGCAGGAGCTGCTGAAGTCGATCACGCAGCCGCTGATAGACGAGTTCGAGGAGCTGGTGGCCGCCCGCCCGGACCGCGATACGCTGCTGCGCTCCTACGTCGACCTGCTCACGCGGCACCAGGCGGTGTTCCAGCTGGTCGCCAACGACCACGCCTCGCTGGCCGCCGCCGAGCTCGTCGAGCGCTCGGTCCGGCTGCGCCGGGAGATCGTGCGGCAGCTGGCCGGCCCGGACGCCGGGCCCGTCGGCTACGTCCTGGCCTCCGCCGCCTTCGGCGCCATGTCGCAGGGCTTCGCCACCGCCCGCCGCGTCGAGCCGGAGGCCGACCCGGCGCTGCCGGAGGGCGCGGCCTACCCCGACGGCGAGGAGCTGACCGAACTCCTGATCACCACCGCGCTGCGGGTGCTGGACCCGGCCGAAAACCTCTGATTCTCCGGCGGCGCCGCCCCTATCCTGGGAGCGATGGATCTCGCGCTGCTGAGGACGTTCCTCGCCGTCCACCGCGCCGGCTCGCTGACCCGGGCCGCCGCGGACCTCGGCCTGTCCCAGCCCGCCGTCACCGCGCAGATCCGGACCTTGGAGCAACGGGTCGGAGGCGAGCTGTTCGTCCGGTTGCCGCGCGGCGTCGCCCCCACTGTGGCCGCCGACGAGCTGGCCCGCGCCGTCGCCCCCCACCTGGACGCCCTCGCCGCCGTCGCCCACGACGCCCTCATCCCGGACGCCGCCGCCCAGGGCCTGGTCCGCCTAGGCTGTCCGGCCAGCCTCACCGCGACCCTCCTGCTCCCGGCCCTCGCCCCCCTGGTGGACGAGGGCCTTCGCGTCGTCGTGGCCGCCGGACGCAGCGAGGACCTGCTGGCGCAGCTGGCGTCCGGACGTCTGGACCTGACCCTGGCCACGTCCCGCCCCCGGCTGCCCGGGATCAGCGCGCTGCCGCTGGCCGACGAGGAGTACGCCCTGGTCGGCGCACCGCGCTGGAAGCCCTTCGAACGCGGGACCCGGATGCCGCTCGTCGACCTCGCCGAGGACCTTCCATATATACGGCTGTACTGGTCCTCGGTATACGACGCCAAACCTCCCTCCGACGCCGCGCTGGTCATCCCCGACCTGCGCGGCGTTCTCGATGCCGCGATCGAGGGCTGCGGCGTGGCGGTGCTGCCCCGCCCGCTGTGCGCCGACGCGCTGGAAGCCGGGACCCTCGTGCTGCTCGACGAGCCGGAGATCCCTCCGATCCGCACGGTGTTCGTCGCGGTACGCGGGCAGCGGGCGCGGTCGGCGGCGGCGGCGCGGGTGCGGGACCGGTTGGTCGCGGTCGCGGCCCGCTGGTAGGGGCCCGGCTCAGGGCAGGACGTTGACTGCCCGCGCCGCCACCAGAGCCACCGTGATCAGCGACACCGCGGACTGCGTCATCATCATGAGCTTCGCCCACGACGACATCGGCAGTGTGTCGGTGGGGGAGAACGCCGTGGAGTTCGTGAAGGACAGATAGGCGTAGTCCACGAAACCCGGCTCCCAGTCCTCGTGTGCCTTGGACGGATCGGTCATCTGCGGGAACAGGAAGTCCGGATAGGGCTTCCGGGCCTGGGCCCGGGAGAACGGGCCACCGCGATCGAACTGCCAGTAGACGAGAGCGAACGCCAGCACGTTGGTGATCCATATCGCGATCCCCGAGCCGAGCAGCGTCTGCGCGTAGTCGGTCGGCGAGTTCACCGTCTGGTGGTGCAGGATCTGGTTCACCAGGCGCGCGATGGAGCCGAAGTTCGCGCCCCCGACGAGCAGCGTCAGGCCGATCGAGGCCCATCGGATCGCCGGGTGCTCACGCTGGAACCGCACCGGGTTCGCGGCGATCAGGCCGGCCAGGAGCAGCACTTCTGCCACCGGGAGTAGATACCGCGGTCGCAACGCGTAGCGGTCGGGCAGTGCCAATTGCAAAGCGATCGCCAAGAGTACGCCAAGAGTCACCGGCCACCGGGGTTCGCCCGAGGTCTGGCGCAGCCAGGCCGGGATCCTCCCCGGATCCCAGTGCAGTCCCGGGACGTGCGTCGATATCTCCCGCCACTCGGGCTCGGGGCGCGTGTGGTCGTGGTGTTCGTGCATGGGGCCGAGGGTAGCGCCGTGGTCACTCCGCATACAGGCCTTGCCTGAGTGTTCTAAAGTGGGCGGGTCTGCCCGAGGGGGTTCTCAGAACCATGGAGACTTGTCATCGCTGCGGGACCGTCCTGCCGACGACGCCAGGCGCCCGGTACTGCCCGAATTGCGGGGAGATGTACGCGGCGACTTCCGACCCGACGCAGGCGTTCGCGGCGGTCGGCCACGGAACCGGCGGATACCCGGCATCCGGCCACCCCGGCCACCCGGGCGGCTCCGGCGACACCGGGATGACTTGGGACCTGCCGCCGCAGCACGACCCGACTCAGGCGCTGCCCGCGCAGGGCGGCCCGGGATTCGGCCCCGGGCCCGCCGCTGGAGCCGCTGAACCGGACCCCTACGCGGAACTCTTCCGGCCCGCCGGCGGCGCGGCCCCCGTGAACCCGAACGCCACGCAGGTCATGGCCCCGGTCGAGCCCGGTATGGCCCCGATGGGCGGCTCCGGCTACGACCAGCCCGCCTACGACCAGCCGATCGACTACCAGACCGGTGGCGGCGGAGCCTACTCCGAGCCCTACGACCGCGACTACGCCGGCGAGCAGGCACCGCGCCCGCGCTCCAGCCGTACGGCCATGATCGGCATCGGTGTCGCGGCCGGCGCGGTCCTGGTCATCGTGATCTCGCTGATCACCCTCGGCGGAGGCAGCGCCACGCCGGCGGCCGCCCCTGGCAGCAGCGCCACCGAGGTCGTCACCCCGACGACCCCGGCGGAGTCCAGCGCGCCGGCCAGCAGCGAGCCCGCAACGTCGTCCTCCAGCCCGACCACGACGGCGCCGTCGACCGCCGCGCACCCGCCGGGCACGCTGGCGCTCGGCGTCACCGGCAACGACGTGAAGTGGCTGCAGGCCCGCCTCAAGCAGCTGCGGCTCTACAACGGCGAGATCAGCGGCACCTTCGACGCGGCGACCCAGGCCGCGGTGGTCGCGTTCCAGAACCGGACCCACCCGTCCGACCCGTCCGGTGTCGTCGGCCGGTCCACCAAGACCGCGCTGATCGCGGCCGGCTCCAAGCCGCAGCTGAGCCTGCTGACGCCCGGCGGCGACAAACACGGCAGGGGGGCGAACCCCGAGGACGTGAAGCGCCTGCAGCGGGCCCTGTCCACCGCGCTGAACCAGAACGTCAAGGCCACCGGGCAGTTCGACATGGACACCTTCAGCGCCCTGGTGCAGTACCAGGCCGCGGTCGGACTGACGCCGGACGGCATCGCCGGCGACAAGGTGTGGAGCGCCCTGCAACAGGGCAGGCTCGCGGGCTGAGCGGCGCGGGCCGAACAGCGCGGGCTGAGCACAGCGCGGGCTGGGCAAACGCGGGCTGAGCACAGCGCGCGCCACTACCGCCGCTAGCGCTTCTTCGGCGCGCGCAGCTCCGACGCGTCCTTCAGCCCGACCTCGACGAGCAGTGCGTCGCGTTCCGAGCGGGGGATCGACGTCCACCGCTGGCCGCGCAGCGCGCCCTCAAGGGCCAGCAGCATGTGCGCGCATTCGTTGCCCTCGGCGGTGTCGGCGATGAGCTGCCACACTTCGATGGCGCCGCGCTCGCGGACCTCGTCCAGGGTGGTGACGCCGACGTCCCGGAGCCGTTGCGTCAGCACCGGCCCTATGTTCACGGCGTTCTGGATCGGGGTGACCGTCTCAGTCGAACTCACGCATCCAGCCTGACCCGGGGCCGGGCGGCGGGCATCCTGGACTGACCCGTCAGGGGACCCCGGCGCCCCGGGAAGGCGGATTCTCAGACGACGGTGACCGGTTCCTCGGTGATCTCGCCGTCGACGATCCGGTACGAACGGAACTGGAAGTCGCCCAGGTCGTCGGCGTCCCGGGTCGACACCAGCACGTAGTGCGCGTTGGGCTCGGAGGCGTAGCTGACGTCGGTGCGGGACGGATAGGCCTCGGTCGAGGTGTGCGAGTGGTAGACGATCACCGGCTCCTCGTCGCGCTCGTCCATCTCCTTCCAGACCTTGAACTGCTCGTCGGCGTCCAGCCGGTAGAAGGTCGGCGAGCGCTCGGCGTTGGTCATCGGCACGAAGCGTTCCGGGCGGTCCGAGCCCTCGGGCCCGGCCACGATCCCGCAGGCCTCGTCCGGGTGGTCCGCGCGCGCGTGCGCGACGATGGCGTCGTAGATCTCCTGCGGGACGGTCAGCATGGGACCACGGTAGGCCAACCACCCGTTTGGACGCACCGCCGCTTCAAAGGGCGGAACCCGGTGCAGGGGAAGGGGCATGACGGCGAGCGCAGATCGTGCCCAGTCCGCGGTGGCCCCGCGCATCGTCTTCATCGCGGCGGCGGCGGCGCTCGGCGGCTTCCTGTTCGGCTACGACTCCGCGGTCATCAACGGCGCGGTGACGGGCATCCAGCACGACTTCCACGTGGGCAGCGGCACCACCGGGTTCATGGTGGCCGCGGCGCTGCCCGGGGCCGCGGCCGGCGCGCTGTCCGGCGGGTGGATGGCGGACCGCATCGGCCGGATCCGGGCCATGCAGATCGCGGCGGTGCTGTTCACCGCCAGCGGCATCGGCTCCATGTTCGCCTTCCACACCTGGGACCTGACCCTCTGGCGGATCATCGGCGGCTTCGCCATCGGCATCGCCTCGGTGACCGGTCCGGCCTACATCGCCGAGGTCTCGCCTCCCGCCTACCGGGGGCGCCTGACGGCGTTCCAGCAGCTGGCGATCGTGCTCGGCATCGCCGTGTCGGCGCTGGTGAACTACCTGATCGCGCTGGCCGCCGGCGGCACCAACACCGACCACCTGGGCGGCCTGGCCGCGTGGCGCTGGATGCTCGGAGCCGAGGCGGTCCCGGCGGTCGTCTACGGCCTGCTGTCCTTGATGATCCCGGAGTCGCCCCGCTACCTGGTGGCCGTCGGTGACGACGAGCACGCCCGCGCCGTGCTGACCGAGGTCGAGGGCACGGCGGCGGACGTCGACACCCGGATCGCCGAGATCCGCGCGCAACTGACCGGCGAGGTCAAGCCGAAGCTCCCCGACCTGCTGAACCCGAGCCGCCGCAACCTGCTGCCGGTGGTCTGGATCGGCATCGGCCTGTCGGTCTTCCAGCAGTTCGTCGGCATCAACGTGATCTTCTACTACAGCTCCCTGCTGTGGCAGTCGGTCGGGATCAACACCTCCAACTCCCTGCTGATCTCCATGGTCTCGGCGATCGTCAACATCGCCGGCACCGTGGTGGCGATGACCCTGGTGGACCGCATCGGCCGCCGCCCCCTGCTGCTGTTCGGCTCGGTCGGCATGGCTGTGTCCCTGGCGCTGTGCGCGTGGATGTTCTCGTACGCCGACACCACCGGCGGCAAAACCACGATGCCCAAGGGCCAGGGCGTCGCCGCGCTGCTCGGAGCCAACACCTACGTGTTCTTCTTCGCCATGTCCTGGGGCGTCGTGGTGTGGGTCCTGCTCGGCGAGATGTTCCCGAACCGCATCCGGGCCCTGGCCCTGTCGGTCGCGGCGTGCGCCCAATGGCTGGCGAACTGGCTGATCACGGTCTCCTTCCCGTCGCTGTCCCGCTGGAGCCTGTCGGGCGCCTACTCCCTCTACGCGATCGCCGCGACGATCTCCGTACCCTTCGTGTACTACCTGGTCGAGGAAACAACGGGCAAGACGCTGGAATCCATGGGGTGAGCGGCGGAACGGTGTCGCGCAGCGGCCCTGGACAGCGCAGGATGGGAACTATGGGCCTTGACTTCCCGACCGACCCGGAGACCTTGCGCGAGACGGTCCCCGACCAGGCGGCCCTGGCCGCCCGCCTCGCCACTCTCGCCACCCTCGACCTGGAGCAGGACCCCGACGCCCGCACCGAGTACGCCACCCTCCTGCGCATCGCCGGCCGGCTCGACGACGCCGTGCTCGAAGCCGAACTCACCCTGGCCGCCGCCGACCTCTCCGGCGACCTCCACCGCATGGTCCGCGCCCAGCTGCTGGTCGGCCACGCCCGCCAGTGGCGCGGCGAGTGGACGCAGGCGGACACGATGTTCCACCGCGCCGAGAAGCTCGCCCTGTACCTGAACGACGACGCACTGGTGGCTGCCGCCGCCCACCACTCCGGCCGGAGCTTCTACGATCAGGGGAAGCACGTGGAGGCCGCGTTACGGTTCCGGCTGGCACTGGAGATCAACCAGCGCATCGGCAGTGAGAAGGCAGCTGCCTCGCGGCAGGCTTTCAGGGCGGCGATGGCGAAGTTGTGAGAACGCCCGGGGGCTTCAGCGGCATCGGAACGCTGCGACGGTATACACCGGATCCGGCCGCCGAACGTCCTGGTCCGGCAGCGCTTCCAACTCGCGGCAGAGCGTGGCGATCCGCTCCGGGGCGGCGTCTCGCGCCCACGTGAACTCCTCGCGGACCATGCGCGACCACGTACGCGGCGTCTTGCCCTGGTTGTGGCCCACGTACCCCGACGTTCCCGCGAGCTCCAGGCCCGCTTCGGACGCGACCGCGCGCACCCGGACGAAGCCGTCGGTGGCCGGCGGGCCCAACTCGGCGCGCGCGGCGCGCAGGAGCTCGCCGGCGTCGCTGGCGGTCTCGTAGTTCGCCGCGTTCTTGTCCACCGTCGTGATCACCACGCCGCCGGAGCGCAGGACGCGTGCCGCCTCGCCGATCGCCGCAGCCACCGTCGACGCGTCGATCAGGTGCAGCAGCCACATGAACGTCACCACGTCCACCGAATCGCGCGCGAGCGGCAAGCGGGTCGCGTCGCCGAGTATCGGGAGATCCACGCGCGCCCGGGCCAGCGCCAGCATCCCCGCTGACGCGTCCACGCCGATCACCGCGCGCCCGGGTGTCTTCAGCAGCTCGGAGACGATGCCCGTTCCGCACGCCACGTCCACCAGGACCGCGGCCTCGTCCGGCACCAGCTCCAGTACGGCCCCCGCCGCGGCTCGGGCGCGTTCCACCCCGCCGCGCGTCTCGTCGTACGTCGCGGCCTCGAGATCGTAATCAAGCACACCCCGACCCTACGACGAGCGTCACGGGGTCCACCGATGAGTTCCCGCCGCGCCGCTCGTCTGTACCTCCGACAGCGAGAACGGCTTCACGACGAGGAGCAGATCATGACCACCTCCATCACCGTTTCCGTGACCCGCACCATCGACGCCCCCTGCGACAAGGTCTGGCGCGCCGACACAGAACCGCGGCACTTCGAGCGGTGGTTCGGGGCCAAGGCCGGCTCCGCTCGCACCGATCTGCGCACCGGCGGCGCCTGGAGCGCCGTCGTCGGCGGCGAGGGCGAAGAGATCCAGCTCGAAGGCCACTACGTCGAGGTCGTCGAGCACCGCCGCGTCGTCATGACCGTCCCCAACGGCCCCGAGACGCTGGAAGTGGCCGTCGACTTCACCGACCTCGGGGACGGGCGCACCGAAGTCACCTCCAGCACCCGGGTCGCCGCCGAGGCGCGGGAGATCGTCGAACAGACGGCCGGGGCGATCCTCGACGAGATCGCGAAGATCGCCGAATCCCTGTGAGTGCGGGGCGGACCCGCGTGCGTACTCCCGCCAGAGTACGTGCGCGACCTCCCCCAGCCGGACGTCCACCTGCTCCCGCATGACGCAGGATCGCGGTAAGCAGGAACCAGACCCTCCGACGCAGGGAGATCCCATGCACCCGCGCACCTTCCGCTTCGGCGCCGTGGCGGCGCTCGCGCCGACCGCCCGAGCCTGGCAGGAGCTGGCCCACCGCGCTGAGGACCTCGGCTACAGCACCCTGCTGGCGCCGGACACCATGGCCACCCTGGAGCCGTTCACGGCGCTCACCGCTGCCGCCTCGGTCACCGACACGCTGCGCGTGGGCACCTTCGTCTTGCCGGCGCCCTTCTACACCGCTTCTGAGATCGTCTGGCGGACCTTGGCCCTGGACCTGCTCTCGGCCGGCCGTCTCGAGCTGGGCCTGGGAGCCGGGCGCCCGGCCGCGGAGACGGAGGTCGTGCACCGCGAACGCCCCTTCGGCACGCCGGCCGAGCGGATCAAGCAGCTCGCGGACGCCATCCACATCGTCAAGGCGGAGGTCGCCGCCGCCGCGACCGGCCGTTCGCTGCTCAAGCCGGTCCAGCGGCCGCACCCGCCGATCCTGGTCGCCGCCGGCGGGCACCGGATGTTCCAGCTCGCCGCCGCCGAGGCCGACATCATCACGCTCGGTCTGGACCCCCGCACCACCGAGGAGGGCCTGGCGGAGAAGGTCGCCGAGCTGCGCGACGTCGCCGGCTCCCGCTTCGACACCATCGAGCTCAGCTTCAACCTGTCGGGCGTCGGCACCGACCTGCCCGACTTCCTCCGCCACCAGATGGGGGTCGACCCCGCCGAGCTGATCAAGAGCGGCGCCCCGGCCATTCTCACCGGGACGCCGCAGGAGATGGCCGACACGCTCCGCCGCCGTCGCGACGAGCTCGGCATCTCCTACATCGCCGTGAACGGCATGTTCCTGGAGCAGCTGGCGCCCGTGGTCGAGATGCTCGCGGGCACCTGAATCCCTATATCAGGGCACGCACGGCGTCGTACTGGTACCAGGGCTCTGTCAGGATGCGCTCCGGCCGATCGAAGTGCCCCCTCGCACTCACCCGGTAGTAGAGCATCCGGCGCGTGGTCTCCGAGGCGGAGTTCCCGCCGATGTTGTGGCCCAGCAGGTAGTGCGCCAGCAGCAGATCGCCGGCCCGCGCCGTGATCTGCTCCGGGTCCGGCAGCTCGATGTCCGGATAAGCGCAGAACATCTCGACGCCACGCTGCTGAAAGTACTCCGCATGCGTCCGGTGCGTGCCCGGCCACACCCACAGGTTGCCCGAGTCCTCGGTCATCTGGTCCGTCACGAACACCCCGGCCAGCAGCGTGAAGGTGTTCGGCACGAGCGCGGTGTCCGGCTCGGCGTTCTGCGCGTCGATGTGCGGACGGCCGGGCCGTTGCGGGAACGGCGGGATGTTCAGCGCCACCTGGACCTGCCACGGCTTCTTCAGCACGCCGGGCGCCGTGAGCGCCTCGGCGTACGCGAAGCCGCTGGGACCGCCGTCCCGGCCGTGGGACGTCAGAGGAGCGATCAGCGCCGGCTCGTCGGCGGCCTTGGGGAAGTAGAAGTGGTGCCCCACATACCCTTCGGCCGGCGGATCGGAGTCGATCACTTCGCCGATGCGCTGATGCGCGTGCTCGACCACCTCCGGCGCCACCACGTCCGGGATGACGAGGTATCCGCGCTCGCTGAATTCCCTGAGCTGTCCGTCGCTAAGCACGCGCCCCAGGCTACGAAGGGCACATGGCGCTTCGCGAAGGCTTTTAGGGAGCCACCGAGGTGTTCGACGGAACCCGCCCGACGACGGCCCGCGGGGCCGCCGACGCGGGGATGGTCACCGTCCCCGCCGGGCCGCCGATCGCCACCGCGAGCTGGCCGTCGATCGCGGGCGGCAGCGCTCCGTAGCCGCCGAACACGACGCCGAGTTCCAGCGATCCGCGGTTGTCGTGGATGAAGCCGCTGTCGTCGGCGGACAAGCCCGCGGCCGGGTCCAGCAGAAGCAGCGGGCCGTAGGTCCGCCCGAGGAACGCCGAGCCGGACAACGCGTCCGGCCAGGCCATGCCGGTGGCCAGGCCGACTGATCCGGCGCCGCCGAAGAAGTCGCGGGCCACCATGTACGAGGTCTGGAAGCGGTCCTTGCCGGCCAGCGCGGCGAAGGAGAAGCTCTGCTTGGTCCACTTGCCGGTCATGATCGCCTGCTTGGCCTGGCCGCCGACGGCCACGACGCCGGTCCCCTTCCCGAGGGCGAAACCGTTCAGGTAGGCGGCCGTCGGCTTGGGCATCGCGGTGTCGTCCGTCAGCACCACCACGGCCTGGTCGAACGAGGCGGCCACCGCCCCGGCGGACAGTGCGTCGGGATAGTTCACTCCCGTGGCCACCAGGATCTCCGACGGGTTCGGCGACACCGCCTGCGCGATCTTCACCGCGGTCTCGTAGCGGTCGGCGCCGCTGACCCGCACCGGGTGGTACCCGAGTCCGGCCAACGCGTGCAGGACGCCGTCGGAGATCGCCGCCGGCCCGCCGAGCAGGTAGACGGTGCCGCCGGGCTTCAGGACCCGCTGGATCTCGTCCCGGGTGCCGGAGGACAGCGTCTTGGTCTCGGTGAGCAGCAGCGGACCGTTCTTGTGGGCGGCCAGTCCGGCGCCGCCGAGCGCGTCGGCGAACAGGTCCGAGCGAGACAGGGTGACGGACCCGGCGGCCGCCCGCTTGTCGTTCGCGGCGCCGGCCGTGGCCCACAGCTGCTTCGAGGCCCGTATGGCGGTGTCGGTCCGGTCGGTGCCCGCGATCCGCATGACGGCCGTCTTCGCGTCCGTGCGCACGGCCAGGTCGCCGAAGTCGTCGGAGATCTTCGTCTCGGCGTTGGTCGGCGTGTTCACGCTGATCTTCGGCGGCACCATCGCGGTGATGTCGACGGTGTAGGTGCCCTTGACCGGGGTCTCCGGATGCGTCATGTCGGAGCGGCTGAAGGCGACGGTCTTGCCGTCCGGCTCGAACACCGGCCGGGTGTGGTCGATCTTGTCCAAGCCTCCGTACTGGTCGAAGGTCACCTGCTGCGGGGCGGACCAGGTGCCGTCGGCCTGGCGCGTCGTGGTGAAGAGCTCGTTGAAGTTCAGCTGCTTCGTGAACACGACGGTCTTCCCGTCCGGCGAGATCGACGGATGCCGCGGTGTCTCCAGAGTGCTCGCCTCGGCGGGGATGGGCAGCACCTGGGTGACCTTCGGGGTCGTGCCGTTCCAGGTGATGACCGCCACGCCGACCGGACTGGGGCTCTGGTACTGGCGGGAGGTCTGGAACACGATCGACCCGTCGGCCGCGACGTCCGGATCGCTCATGCCGACGTCGTTCGGCAGCCCGGCCGCGGTCAGCGCGGCGTCGTCGACGACGGGCTCCGGCAGCCGCTGCAGGGCGGCGTACGAGCCATCGCTGGGGGCCTGGACCAGGGTGGGGAGCGTCGACCTGCCGATCCAGGTCTCCGACCAGATGACGAAGCGGCTGTCCGCGGACCACACCGTGTGCTCGCGCATCCCGACATCGACGAGGTTCGCGGAGGCGATGGGCATGATGTGCGAACCGTCCGCGTCGGCGGTGTAGACACCGCCGTCGGCCCCGATGAAGGCCATGCGGGAGCCGTTGCCGGACCACGACACGTCGCGCGCCCCGGCCGGCAGCGACACGACACCGCCGCCGACGACGTGGACCTTGTTGTCGACCGTCACGGTCACCGGGCTCGCCGGCGCGGGCATGCCGTAGGTGGTCGCGTGCGCCGCGGTCGGGACGACGGCGGCCACCGCGCTCACCGAACCCGCCAGCACGGCGCCGAGTGTCAGGGGTCTGCGGACTGAACGGGACGTCATCTGAGCTGCTCCAGGCGAAGGAGTACGTGGTCGCGCGAATGCGCGATCGAAGCGTACTGGCACCCGTTCCCGTGCTCGGAATGCGCCCTACGCGTTCGCACCCCGCGGCGCCCACCCCGGGCCCCGCAGCACGTAACCGGCCTTGTCGCGCCAGCTCGTCGCCGCCCGCACGTCGCGGGCGATCGCTGCGTATTCGTGCACTGCGACCCGGAACGGGTTGTACGTGCTGATGTTCTTCGTCAGCCCGTACTTCACCGGCTCGCCCTCCGGCTCGAAGGAGCGGAACGCGCGGTCGAAGACGATGAACACGCCGCCGTAGTTCTTGTCCAGGTAGCCCTGGTTGGAGCCGTGGTGCACGCGGTGGTGCGACGGGGTGTTCATGACGAGCTCGATCGGGCGCCACATCTTGCCGATCCGCTCGGTGTGGATCCAGAACTGGTACAGCAGGTTCATCGAGCCGGTCGCGAAGATCATGTACGCCGGGAATCCGGCCAGGGCCAGCGGCAGGATGAACACCGTGCTGCCCACGCCGGTCCAGGTCTGGCGCAGCGCCGTCGACAGGTTGTAGTGCTGGCTGGAGTGGTGCACCACGTGCGAGGCCCACAGGATGCGGACCCGGTGGTTGGCGCGGTGCTCCCAGTAGTAGCAGAAGTCGTAGGCGACGAAGAGGACGATCCAGCTCGCCGCCGAGCTCCCGATCCGCCACGGGGAGATCGCGTGCGTACCGGCGACCGCCGCCACGGTCACCAGGCCCCAGCCCAGGTTGCAGATGATCGAGCCGATGCCCATCGACAGCGACGTCGCGGTGTCCTTGGCGGCGTAGCCCTGTTCGGTCGGGTCCGGGAAGAAACGGACCGAGAGGAGCTCCAGCGCCATGAACAGGATGTAGAAGGGGATGGCGAGGGTCGTCAGGTCTATGCCGTGGATCACAAGGCGCATGTTACTTACGAGTAGCGCGGCTGACCAGAGTCAGCCGCGCTGCTCATCTGCTAGAACGGCCAGGCGGTGCCCTGCCCGGAGGCCAGCAGCCCGAACATGGTGAACACCTTGTCCGAGAAACCGCCGATCTCGAACCGGTTCGCCTTGCCCGGCGCCAGCGCGCTCGGCGCGTAGCCGGCGGTGTTGATGCCGAACACCGGCACCGACTCCGGGATGAAGGCGTCCGCTCCCAGCTTGTCGTTGTAGTAGTACGGGAACGTCTGCATGTCGCTGACGATCACGACCCGGTCGTGGCCGCTGTAGGTGGCCTTGACCGCTTCCACCATCCGCGTGCCGTGCCCGACCTCGCCGGAGCGCCGTGCGAACGCCTCGGCCTCCCGCAGCACACTCGCCCCCTTCGCGATCGGGTGCCGGAACACGCCGTCGGCGAACCCGACCAGGTCCACCGACGCCTCCCGCGTGGGCTGGGCGGCCGCCCCGCGGACCGCCAGGGCGGTTCCGATCAGGCCTCCGATGTCCAGGTGCCGGACCTGCGAGCGCGCCGACACCGCGCCGGTCATCGACCCGGAGGTGTCGACCAGCACCAGCGTGCGTCCCGGCAGCTCCGGGATCCCGGCCACCGCGTGGCCGAGCGCGCCCTCCAGGGCGTGCCCCCACCGCAGCGACGGCGCGGCCTTGTAGGCCGACAGCCACCGGTACGGCAGCATCCGCGACTTCGCGACCTGGCCGGCGTCCAGGAACCGCGCGCAGATCTTCCACGCCACCTCGTCCGAGACGCCCGCCTCGTCGAAGTTCCGCAGGTTCCGCGCCAGCGCCATCAGGCCCATCGACGGGATCACGGCCTCCCACGCCGCGGCGTCCATCGGGCCCTGCAGCCAGCCGGCCAGCGCCTCCCACGTCATACCGGCTCCGGCCAGGCGCTCGGCCCCGCCGTCGGCCAGCAGCACCCCGCGCCGCTCGGCCACCGGCAGCGCCAGCAGCTCGGCCCGCTTGGTCAGCGTGCCCAGCGACGCCGGCACCGGGTTGTCCCGCTTGTGCCGGCGGTCCAGCGCGTGCCGGAACAGGTCGCCCTGCCACGGCTTGCCGTCCGCGGCCGCCGGGTGCACCAGATCGATGACGTCGGCGAACCGGAACGCCTTGGCGTCCGAGTCGTACTTGGCCAGCGTGTACTCCGAGTACAGCCGCGCCACGGCGTCGGCCACACCGCGCTTCACCGGCTTCGGCACCGCGCGGCCGTACCGGCCGGTCCAGTACGCGAGCACCTCGCCCGGCTCGTCAGCCCGCTGACACGCGGCGTCGATCAGCTGCCGGTTGGAGCCGGACAGGCCGACCTGCAGCCGGGCCCAGACCGCCTCGCAGGCCGCGACGACGGAGGCGCTGCGCATGTTCGCCTCGGACCGCAGCCAGACGACGAAGCGGAGCATCCAGTCGGCGTCCTCGAGCGCGACGGTGTGCACCAGGTCCCGGTACCGCTTGTCGCGGACGTCCGCGGACTCGTAGAAGGTGTCCTCGCCGGCCATGTTCGTGACCGCGAGCAGAAAGAGGTCCGACTTCGCATTACGCGCGAAAGCCTTACCGCCCTCATAAGTCTTGGTGGAATCGTTCTGAGCCTTGTTGAACTTCGCCATCGTCATCACCCCGTCGTAGGACCTCCCGAGGTCAGAGTCGGCTGCGGCTTGTTTCTTCGACAGAGAAGTATCCGCCGCCCGCGCACCGGGAGGAGCCATCACAGAATGCTGGCGGAAAGGTCATGACGTCCACCGAATATCGTGGTTATGATCGCGCCATGCTTCCCAAGCCGCTGCACGTCGTCAACGAGGGCCTGGCCTTCGTCCTGGAGCTCGCCGCCCTGGTCCTGCTCGCGGTCTGGGGATTCCGGACCGGCTCCGGCACCGCCGTGCACGTCCTGCTCGGCCTCGGCGCCCCGGCGCTGATGGTGGTCGTCTGGGGCGCGTTCGCCGCCCCGCGCGCCCGGTTCCAGCTGCCGATGGCCGGCGTGCTGGTGGTCAAGGCGGTGGTCTTCGGCGCGGCCACCGCGGCGGGGTACGCCGCCGGATGGCACGCCTTCGCGATCACGTTCGGCGTGGTGGCCGCCGTGAACACCGTCATCGCCGCGTTCGACCGGGAGTCCCTGAAGAACGTGACCTCGCAGGCCGCGGCGTCCAAGTCAGCTCCCTGACGGCGTCGACCACCGCGTCGACCTCGGCCGCCGTGTTGTAGTAGTGCGGCGACAACCGGAGGGCCCAGTCCACGTCCTGGTCGACGCCGAAGTCGAACTGCGCGAACTCGCGGAAGCTCAGCGCCGAGTTCACCCCGCGTGCGTCCAGCGCCTGTTTGAACGGCTCCGGCTCCCAGCCCTCGACCGCCACCGTGACCAGCGCGCCGAGCCGGGCGCCGCGGTCCAGGACGCGGACGTTCGGCACGCCGGCGAGCAGCTTGCGCAGATCGGCGGACAGGCGCGCGGCGCGGTCGGCGATCGCGGGCAGGCCGACCCCGCGGGCGTAGCGGACGGCCTCCGCGCTGCCGATGACGGCCGCGTAGGGCATCTCCCACTCCTCGAAGCGGCGCGCTGTCGCAGCCGTCTGATACTCCTCGGGCGCGGTCCAGCGCGCTCCGTGCATATCGATGAACAGCGGCTCGTAGCCCTGGGCGAGCACGCGGTCGGAGGCATAGAGGAAGCCGGTCGCGCGGGGGCCGCGCAGGAACTTGCGGCAGGTGGCCGTGAGGAAGTCGCAGCCGATCTCGGTGACGTCCACCTCCAGCTGCCCCACCGACTGACAGGCGTCGACCAGGTAGAGCAGGTCGTACTCCCGGCAGTACCGGCCGATCTCCGCGACCGGTTGGATGAGCCCTGAATTGGTCGGGATCTGCGTGGCGGCGACCAGCCGCGGCCGCTCACCGCGCATCAGGGCGGCCATCGCCTCGACGTCGACGCCGCCCTCCGGGAGGTCGGGCGCGTGCACGATCCGCACGCCGAACCGCCGGCGCAGCGCCAGGAACGCGATCTGGTTGGAGATGAAGTCGTTGCGGGTCGTGAGGATGACGTCCCCGGCCTGGAACGGGATCGCCGACAGCGCGTTCGCGTAGGCGTGGGTGGCGCTGCCGGCGAAAGCGATGTTGCGAGCCTCGGCGTTCAGCAGGGCCGCTGTCTCGGCGTGGAACGCGGCGACGTTCTCGGTCCGCAGCGCCGCCGCCTCGTAGCCGCCGATCTCGGCCTCCAACCGGAGATGGCCGAGCATCGTCTCGAGCACCGGAGACGCGATCAACCCGCACCCGGCGTTGTTGAAGTGGACCACCTTCTCGCACCCCGGCGTCTCCGCGCGCAGGGTCTCGATGTCGAGTAGCGGTTCTGCGGTAGCGGCGAAAGCGCTATTCTCATTCCTCATGTCGGACGATAGCATTCCCACGACGCTCGCGGGTCGGCTGCGTACCCTGATAGCGGGGCTCTCGGTCGGCGATCGGCTGCCCAGCAGCCGCGATCTGGTGCGGGAGCACGGCGTGAGCCCGGTGACGGTCACGCGCGCGATAGCGCTTCTCGCCTCCGAGGGCCTCGTCGTCACCCGGCCCGGCAGTGGAACCTACGTCGCGGCGCGCCGGGGGACCGGCGGCGGTTTCGGCGGCGCCGAGAACCCCGGCGGCGCGGTCTTCAGCGGGGACACCGCCTGGCAGACCGTGGCCCTCACCGACCGTGCCGTCGACACCCGGCCGGTCACCGACGCCCTCGGCCCACCGCCGCCGGGGACGCTGCTGCTCGACGGCGGCTATCTGCACCGCTCCCTGCAGCCCACCCGCGCGCTGGCCGCGGCGCTGGCCCGAGCCGCCCGCCGCCCCGATGCCTGGGACCGCACACCCACCAGCGGCCTGGAGCCGCTGCGGGCGGTGTTCGCGCGCGGCGTCGGCGGTGGAGTGCAGCCGGAGGACGTGCTGATCACCGCGGGCGGCCAGAACGCGCTCTCCATGGCCTTTCGGGCGATCGCGGCCCCGGGTGCGCCGGTGCTGGTGGAATCGCCCACCTACTCGGGGGCCGTCGCCGCCGCACGGGCCGCCGGACTGCGCCCCCTGCCGGTCCCGATCGACGACCAGGGCTTGCGTCCGGACCTGCTCGCCGAGGCCTTCGCCCGCAGCGGCGCGCGTCTGATGTACTGCCAGCCGACGTATCAGAACCCCACGGGTGTCGTCCTCGCCCCCGAGCGCCGACGGCGGGTGGTGGAGGTGGCCCGCGCGGCCGGGGCTTTCATCGTCGAGGACGACTTCGCGCGCCTGCTCGGTCACGGCACCCCGGTCCCACCCCCGCTGGTCGCCGAGGACCGCGACGGCACCGTGGTCTCCCTGACCTCCCTGTCGAAGCCCGGCGCCCCGAGCCTCCGCATCGGCGCCCTGGTCGCCCGGGGCCCGGTGATGGAACGCATGCGCGCGGTACGGCAGGTGGACGACTTCTTCGTCACCCGGCCGCTTCAGGAGACCGCCGTGGAGCTCACGAGCGCGCCTGGATGGGCCCGCCATCTCCGAGCCCTGTCGGCCGCCCTGCGGGAGCGCTGCGTGACCCTGGCCGCCGCCCTGGAGGCCGAGATACCCGAGTGGCGGGTGTCCCGCCTGCCGAGCGGCGGCCTGCACCTGTGGGCCCGTCTGGGCCCGGGGGAGGACGACGCCGTGCTGGCCGCCGCGGCGCGCCGGCACGGCGTGTCGGTCAGTCCTGGGAACCGGTACTTCGCAGCGGAGCCGCCGGCACCGTTTCTGCGGCTGGGCTTCGCGGCTGTGGCGGACCGGACGGAACTGCGTGAAGCGGTACGGAGGCTGGCTGCGGCGCGGCGGGAGGTGATGGGGTAGCGGCGCCGGTTCCACCGGTACCGGCGGGCCGCGTCGGCGTGTCGGCCGGATGCGCCGTCGGGCCGGCCGGATGCGTCGTCGTTCCGGCCGCCGCCTTCGCCACCCGGAACCCGCCGACCACCATCACCGCCCCGACCGCGATCGCCGCCGCGGCCCACACCAGCCCGACGTGCATCGCGTGCACGAAGGCCAGGTTCGCCTGATGCGCCAAGCCCACGGGGCCGTGTCGCCGCGCCACGTTCCGCGCCAACTCGGCCGACGTCTCAGCCTGCTGTTTCAGCGGCGCCGGCAGCCCGGCCGCCGCTCCGTGCACCGCGCGCCGGTACACGATCGACAGCACCGTCCCGCCGAGCGCGATCCCCAGCACGCTGCCGGTCTGGCGCATCGTGGCGTTCACGGCGCTGCCGGAGCCCGCGTTCTCCAGCGGGAGCGAGCTGAGCACGGCGCCGGTCAGCGGCGCGATCGTCATCCCGATCGCGGCGGCCTGGACGATCGACAGGCCGACGTAGAACGGGATCGAGGTGTGCAGGCCGAAGCGGGAGTAGACCAGCATCGTCCCGGTCGCCGCCACCAGCGTCGTGCCCGCGACCAGGCGGACCGACGTGCGCCGGGCCAGGCGGGCCGCGATCGGGGCGCCGACCACCACGCCGAGCGCGCCGGGGATGCCGAGGAGCGCGGCGTGCAGCGCGGAATAGCCGCGCACGCCCTGGAGGTAGAACGCGAAGTAGTAGCCGGCCGCGCTCAGCGCGAGGAACACCATGCTCAGCGCGATGTTGCCGGTGGCGAACTGGAGACGCCGGAACAGCCGCGGGTCGAAACTCGGGTGCTCGCGCCGCAGCTCCACGACCAGGAACGCCGCCGTGAGCGTGATGCCGGCCGCGATCGGGCCCCAGACCGCCGCCTCACCGAGCGTGCCGTCCTGCCCGGCGCGGATCAGGCCGTAGGACAGCAGGCCCAGGCCCGCCGTGGACAGCACGAGCCCGGGGAAGTCCAGGCCGCGCCTGGCCGGCGGCCGGAAGTTCGGCACGGTGCGGGCGATCGCGACCAGGCCGAGCGCCACCACCGGGACGTTGATCAGGAACACCGAGCCCCACCAGAACCTCGCCAGCATCAGCCCGGCCAGCACCGGTCCGGCCGCGATGCCGACCCCGGCGAAGCTGCCCAGGATGCCGAAGGCGCCGGGGCGCCGCGCGGGCTCGAAGGTGAAGCTGACGGCGGCCAGCGTCGCCGGGATCAGCAGCGCGGCGCCCAGACCCATCACGGCGCGAGCGCCGATGAGCTGGCCGGTGTCCTGCGAGTAGGCGGCGCCGACCGAGGCCAGGCCGAACAGCGCCATCCCTGCCAACAGGGTGTTGCGATGGCCGAAACGGTCGCCGAGGGCGCCGCCGGTGAACGTGGCGGTGGCCAGTACCAGGGTGTAGGAACCGGCGGCCCACTGGAGCTGCCCGGGCGTGGCGCCCAGGCCCCGGACCGGGTCGGCGAGGGTCTCGTAGACGGTGGTCAGCGCGGTGCCGTCGATCCAGATCAGGACCTGGGCGAAGATCAGCACGGCCAGCACCAGGCGCTGCCGGCCGCCGTTCGGCGGGCTTTCGGACATGGCGGGACGACCCCCCAAGGATCGGTTGCGCGGAGGACAGGAACCACGAGCCGGCGCGGCCGCGCGCTAGAATCGACAGGTACCTGTCGGATATCAGCCTGGCAAACTCGTCAGGTACCTGTCAATCATGAGGGTGGAGTGTCCCGTTATGTCCATGCCCGGCAAAGATGACGACGACGGCGTCGTCAGCTTCCTGGTTCGCCACGTCTGGCTCGGCATGCGCGCCGCGATCGAGGACGAGCTCGACGGCTTCGGCCTGACCGTCCCGCAGTTCGCGACCCTGCTGATGCTCGATCACCTGCCCGGCATGTCGATCGCCGAGGTGGCGCGGGCGTGCGGCAGCACCCGGCAGGCGGCGAACGAGATGGCGGCCGGGCTCCAGGCACGCGGCTTGGTGGAGCGCTCGCCGCACCCGACCGACCGCCGGGCGCACCAGTTGTCCGCGACCGAGGCGGGACGGGAGATGCTCCGCAAGGCCCAGCCCGCGGTCCGGCGCCGCGAGGAGGAGCTGGAAGCCGGGCTCAGCCCGGAGCTGCGGGCCGCCGGGCGCGAGTGGATGCTGCAGATGGCGGCGGCGTGCGTGCTCCAGGAGAAGGGCTGATCCCTCTCAGGGCCTTGACCAGGATCTCAAAGTCCTGAGGACGACGGCACCCTGCCGTCACCCACGTCACCCCGACGCGCGGTCCCCCAGCGACTCCTTGCTGATCGCCCCCATCGACACCGCGCCGATCCGGCCCTGCTGGTCGAACTGCACGGTCGCCGTGGCTCCGCCGGGCAGGTCGGCGTACATCGTGCCGCCCTCCTGCCGCCAGGGCAGATGGAAGTGGTGGAAGTACCCGGCCGCCACCTCGAACGCCGACCGGTTGAAGAACTGCGACCCGGACATCAGCAGCCGCGGCAGCGCGATCGGATCCGGCCCGGCCACCGGCACCTGAGGATCGTCCGGCACCATGTAGAGCCGCCCGGTCTCGTTGGCCTGCACCCCGATGTAGCCGTCGGCCCGCAGCACTCCCATCGCCCCGAACGCCAGCATCTCGGCGGCGTACCGAGGATCGGCGAACCCGGAGAGGTCCACCAGCTCCTCGGAGAACTCCGGCACCTCGTGCTGCTGCCCGAACACCCGCAGTGCCTCCGCCGCGGCCACCACAGGCAGCTTCCCGAAGCCGGGATTGGCCCAGCCCCACAACCACGACGCCTCCGCCGTGTCGAAGCTCCCGAGCACACTGATCCGCAGCTCCCGCCCCGACTGCCGGTAACGCCGCTCGTCCAGGTTCACCGTCCACGGCCCGATCGGCAGGAACTCGTTGAACTCCTCGATCTGGCGCATGCCCCAGGCCGCGTGGGGCTCCGCCATACGGAGGAAGGCATCGCTGAACGCAGAAGTCACGTTCCGACAGTAGCGGGGCGCGGCCGGTTCTGTCGGGGCGATGTCTCAAGCAGGGCGTTCAGGCGCAGGTGAGAGCCTTGATCTTCATGGTGGAGAGGTCCACCGCGACAGTGAACTTCCCGACGGGGGTGGCCTTGCTGTCGTCGGGAGCCGGCGAGTCGCTGTAACTGGCGGTGAGCGAAAGAGTCTCGGTGTCACCCGAGATCGACGGGGTTCCGTTCACCGCCACATAGGTCGGCGCTTTGGTGGCGCAGAGAAAAGGGATCTTGCCCGTGTTCTTCTGCGCGGCTTGATAGACGTCGACCGAGACGAAGTACGGCGCCATCTCGTCGACCGGTACCGCGCCCGCGCTCTGCTGCGAGCGCTCGTAGACGTAGGCGCTGAAAATCCTCGAGACCAGGAGCGAGGCGGGGTCGTTGTCCTTCCCGGCCGCCGCCTTGTCCGGAGCTGGGATGTCCGGGAAGCCGCCGCAGAGGGTGCGTTCGAAGTCTCCGGTCGCCGGATCCGTGAAGAGCACTTCGACGTTGGGGTTGGTGTCACCGTCGTAGGCGAACCGCCACGCGTCACCACTGGTGGTCGAAACAGGCGCGTAGAACACCCAACTCTCGGGTCCGTATTGCGCGCATTCGTGAGCGTCGATGTCGAACGGCCCACCCGGACCATCAGCAGACTTCGGGGCGTAGGTCTTGGAACTGGTCGGGAAAACGCCCTTTCCAGGCGGGGCACCGTAGTACCCGACGACCTTACGGGTTGCCACGAACGTGGGTGCCACACTCTTGGCGCAGGTGATCGAGGTGATCTTCTGCGTGCTCTTGTCCACGGCCACGTGCGCCTGCTGGGCAGCGAGTAGGCCCTTCTCGTAGAACGAGACAGTGGCGCCGCCGGTGGCCGCGGCGATGACCGCCAGGGTCGGCTGCTTGGCCCCGCACATCGCCGCGGCCTGGGCCTTGTTCGTGGTGCTGTTCCAGTACCTCGCCTGGACGGACTTGGAGGCGAAGACGGAGCCGATCGTGGCCGGGTCCGGCGGATTCGCATTCGGCATCAGCGAGACGTCGGCGAAGTTGTAGAACACGCCGGCGTTCTTCGCCCCGGCCGTCGGGGCGACGACGGCGGCCGCGCCCGCCGCGTCTGAACTGCTGCCGGCGGCACTGGACGGGGCGTCCGCGGCGGCTGTGGACGACTGGCTCGGGGCCGCTGCCGTCCCGCCCGTGGCGCTCGTCGTCGGGCTGCTGCTGGCGGTCGGCGACGCGTCGTCCTTCTTGAACACACCCCCGGCGTACGCCGCGCCCACTCCGACCGCTGCCGCCGCCACGACCGCGCCGACGATCAGCCCGGTGCGCCGTCGCGGAGGCTCCGGGGCTGCCCGCCCAACACGACGCCCCGCGTCCGACTGCGCACCATGGCTGCGCGAGCCCGGTTGCCCGCCGCGCGAACGCGGACTCCAGTCGCGATCGTCGTCCGGCTCCCCATAGCCGTAGCCGTGCTCGTCCATCGCCCCTCCGCTGCTCTCTGCCTTTGTCCACTCGTAGAGACGTGCGGAGCGGCCGGAGGTTGAGTGTATAGCGACCGGAAGTTGAGTATCAGGACCAGTGACGGAGCTTCTCCGGGTTGCGCACGACCCAGATCCGCCGGATCCGGTCATCGGCGACGTCGAACGCGAACACCGTCACCGTCACACCGTCCTGCTCCGCCACCAGGCCGGGCTGGCCGTTGACCGTGCGCTCCCGGAGCACCATGCCCGCGGGCATGCGCTCGGCGATCTCGACCCAGCCGCGGGCGATCTGCTCGCCGCCCTCGATGGGGTCCAGGAACGACACCACGAGGCCGTTGCTGTCCGCGGTGGCCGTGGCGTCGGGGTCGAGCAGGCCGATCAGGGACTCGATGTCCTTGGCCTCCCAAGCCGCCTTGAAGGCCCGGACGATGCCGGCCTGGTGCCCCGCCGGGACGGCGGGCGTCCGGGCCGCCTCCACGCGGCGGCGGGCCGACGAGGCCAGCTGGCGGCAGGCCGCGGCGGTGCGGCCGGTGATGGCGGCGACTTCGGCGAACGGGTAGCGGAAGACGTCGTGCAGGATGAAGGCCACGCGCTCGGCCGGGGTCATCGCGTCCAGCACGACCAGGAAGGCCATGGAGACCGACTCGTCCAACGTGACCCGGTCCGCCGGGTCGACGGCGGGATCCGCGGGCCGTCGGGCCGCCCACTCCGCGGGCCCGGGCAACGGTTCCGGAATCCACGCGCCCACGTAGGTCTCCCGCCGGGCCCGCGCCGAGCCCAGCAGGTTGAGGCAGATGCGGGTGGCCACCGTCGTGAGCCAGGCGCCCGGGTTCTCGATCGCGCTCCGCTCCTCCGCGGACATGCCGTACCAGCGCGCGTAGGTCTCCTGCACGGCGTCCTCAGCCTCGGCCAGCGAACCGACGAGCCGGTACGTGAGGTTGATCAGCTGCCGCCGCTCGCCCATGACCGCGTCCAGGTCCGGATCGTGTCGGGTGGTCATGACGTCATGGTCTCCTCAGCTCGGAACAGCCCTCTCACCAGACCGACAAGACAACCCGCCGGATTGTGAGGTCGGCGCCCCGCCTCACATCTCGGACCGCCGCCTTGTCGGAACGGATGGAACGAGCACATCACCGATCGAGCAGGAGACGCCATGACCACCCCGACCACCTCCGAGTCCTTCACCGACGTCGCCCCCGCCCAGAGCCTGGAACGCGCGGCGAAGGCACTGACAGACCACGGCTTCACCGTCGAGATCCTCGACGACGCCGCCGCCGCGCGCACTCGCATCGCGGAGCTGATCCCCGAGGGCGCCGTCGTGTTCACGGGCGCCAGCGAGACCCTCCGCCTGTCCGGCATCGACGAGGACCTCAACACCAGCGGACGCTACGACTCCCTGAAGGCGCGCGCCCACACCATGGACCGCGTCACCCAGCGGAACGACATCTGGCGCGCGCTGTCGGTCCCCGACGTCATCGTGGGCAGCGTCGCCGCCGTCACCGAGACCGGCTCCTTGGTCGCGGCCTCGGCCAGCGGCAGCCAGCTCCCCGGCTACGCCGGCGCCGCCCCCCGCGCGATCTGGGTGGTCGGCGCCCAGAAGATCGTGCCGGACCTGCCGGCCGCCCTCCGCCGCGTCGAGGAGCACTGCCTCCCGCTGGAGAACGAACGCGCCCAGAAGGTCTACGGCGTGCCCAGCGCCCTCAACCGGATCCTCGTCCTCAACGCCGAATCCGAGCCCGGGCGCGGCGTGGTGCTGCTGCTGCGCGAGGCGATCGGCTTCTGATCAGCTCTGCGCCATGTCGACGAACCGCGAGTAGTGGCCCTGGAACGCCACCGTGATGTTCGCCGTCGGGCCGTTCCGGTGCTTGGCCACGATCAGGTCGGCCTCGCCGGCCCGCGGCGACTCGCGTTCGTAGGCGTCCTCGCGGTGCAGCAGGATGATGACGTCCGCGTCCTGCTCCAGCGAGCCGGACTCACGGAGGTCGCTCATCATCGGCCGCTTGTCGGTGCGCTGTTCCGGCCCGCGGTTCAGCTGGCTGATGGCGATCACCGGGACCTCCAGCTCCTTCGCCAGCAGCTTCAGCGACCGGCTGATCTCCGACACCTCCTGCTGCCGATTGTCCGGCCGCTTGGAGTTGGTGCTGCTGTGCTGCATCAGCTGCATGTAGTCGATGATCACCAGCTGCAGGTCGTGCCGCTGCTTCAACCGCCGCGCCTTCGCGCGGATCTCCATCATCGACATGTTCGGCGAGTCGTCGATGAACAGCGGCGCCTCCGACACCGGTCCCATCCGCCGGGCCAGCCGGGCCCAGTCCTCGTCCGTCATGGTGCCGCTGCGCATGTGGTGCAGCGCGACCCGCGCCTCGGCGGACAGCAGACGCATGATGATCTCGTTGCGGCCCATTTCGAGCGAGAAGATGACGCAGGTCAGGCCGTTCTTGATGGAGCAGCTGCGGGCGAGGTCCAGACCCAGGGTGGAGTTGTGGGTCGGGATCCAGGACCGCCCGGCCAGGTACAGGTGGTCGCTGTTGGCGACCTCGACGCAGCGCACCGGGACCGAGGCGATCGGACGGACGTCGGTGATGTAGCGCAGGCGGGTGGTCGGGTGGTCGCGCGTCGTCTGGCGGACCAGCTTGCGCGTGAGCCGGAAGACCGGGTCGGCCGGCGTGAAGGTCACGATGTACGCGGTCGAAGTCGCCTCGGAGCGGCCCTCGACGTGCCTGGTCGTCATGGTGGCCCGGTAGCCGAGGCTGAGGATCAGCTCGTGCGCGTCCTGCGCCAGCCGCCGGTTCGTCACCGAGAACTGCACGGTCCCGGTGCGGTCCACAAATCCGTCGCTGTCCAGCAGCCCGGCCAGCAGGGCCCGGCGCTGCCGTACCGAGGCCCGCAGGTAGGCCGCCGGGATGTGCTTGTCCCCGAGCACGCTCATCGACCGCAGCACGCCCTGCACGGAGCCGTGCGCGCTGTGGCACACCTGGCACCGTCGCATACCGCTGGAAGGCCGTCCACAGTCCGGGCACGTCGGCGCTGCCGTCGGCGCGCTGACGAACCGCGCCCGCCCGCCGCACACCTTCCCGCATGTGCGGACCTGCGAGGTCTTCGGTGCGAACGTGACCCCGCACACCACGCAGGCCCGCTCGGTCGCCTCCGGCGACGGGAACCGCAGCGAGTACGCCAACGGCCCGTTCGCCGTGACGGCGTAGCCCTCGTTCTCCAGGTTCGCCACGATTTCCGGGTCGGCCGTGGTGAACCGCGCGGCGTTCGTGTGCCCGACGCCCAGCCAGATGCCGAGCGCGTACGGCGACAGCGGCAGCTCGACGTCTGGCAGCTCCACCGCCGCGGCGACCGGTACCGAGTGGTTCAGGCGCTGGTCGGCGGTCTCACAGCGCAGCGTTCGGGCGATCTCCTCAGTGGTCTTCACCGATCCCGTCACCCGCGGCGGCTGGGGGCCGCCCGCACCGACGAGGGCCTCCTGGGCCGCGCGCCGGGACGCCCGGGTCTCGGTGAACCACTGGTGCTGGGCGTCGGCGACGATGACCGAGCCGTCGGAGAACTCGACCTCGTAGCAGGGGCGGCCGGTCATGACCTCGGTGGCGGCCACCACGCGGGTCGGCCGGCCGTCCGCGCCGAGCAGGAGGTCGCCCACGCCGACCTCGCCCATCGTGGTCCAGCCGGTCGGGGTCGGCAGCGGGGTGTCCAGCGCCAGCGCCTTCCCGATGGCCGGCCGCGCCGCGATGATCACCATCTGCCCCGGGTGCAGCCCGTTGGTCAGCGCGTCCAGGTCGTGGAAGCCGGTGGGGACGCCGGTCATCTGGCCGGAGCGGTTGGAGATGGACTCGATCTCGTCGAGCGCGCCTTCCATGGCGTCGGCCAGGGGGACGAAGTCCTCGCTGGTGCGGGCCTCGGTGACGTTGTACATCTCCTGCTGGGCGGCGTCGACGATCTGCTCGACGTCGCTGCCGTCGGTGCTGTAACCCATCTGGACGATCCGGGTGCCGGCCTCGACCAGGCGGCGCAGGATGGCGCGTTCCTTGACGATCTCGGCGTAGTAGCCGGCGTTGGCGGCGGTGGGGACCGAGTTGATCAGGGTGTGCAGATAGGGGGCGCCGCCGATGCGGTTGATGTCGCCCTTCTTGGTCAGCAGGGCGGCGACGGTGACCGGGTCGGCCGGCTCGCCGCGGCCGTAGAGCTCCAGGATGGCGCCGAAGACCGCCTCGTGGGCCGGCTTGTAGAAGTCGTTGGCCTTGACGACCTCGATGACCTCGGCGATGGCGTCCTTGGACAGCAGCATGCCGCCCAGCACCGACTGCTCGGCCGGGATGTCCTGCGGCGGGGTGCGCTCGAAGCCGCCCTGGTAGGCCTCGTCGGCGGTGTACGGGAGGTCGTCGATGCTCATGTCCCGCCTCCCTTGCCCGCGCCGTACCCGCTTTGAAACCGCGGTTCCTCGGTACGTCGAACGTACGCCGCGGGTCTGACAGTCGGGCCTCCAGCCTCCACGGTACGGACTGAGGCCCCCCACGGTCGAGACGGTCGTCCACACCCCCTGTGGATAACCTGTGGAAAACCTGGGGAAAGCTGTGGAGACACGCCGATGAGCCTGGGGACAGCGTGTGGAAGCCCCCTGTGAATAATGCGACCAACGCGTGATCGCGGAGTCCTGACGTGCACGGGAGCGTCGCCGCGTCGTCCACCGGCTGTGGATGAAAATTTTCCCCGAAGAATCTTGCTGAGGGGGGCGTCCTTTGCTAGACGGAGGCGCTGATCAGGTGGCCTACGCCACCGTCTTCCCCGTCATCCGGTCGAGCAGGTTCCGCGTCGCCCCCTGGATCCGCGAGTCCACGAACCCCGGTGTGGACAGTCCATGGTTCCAGTAGAACGTGCCCGCGTTGAACACCCACGCTCCCGAGTCCTTCTGATGCAGCACGGTGTGCGCCGGCATCTTCGTGGGCTTGTCTCCGCGCCCGTTCCCGGTGAACGGCGACACCGCCAAATAGGTGACCTCCGGCCCGTCCTGTCCCGGCCACACCTGGTCCGCCTCCCCGCCCACCAGGTTCGGGATCCGCTCCCCGGCCCGCACTCCGGTCCCCTGCCAGAACCAGTGCAACGGCGAGTCCACCACCAGCGGCTGCGGCTTGGCGTCGGTCACCACCGACTTGTACATCGCCCCGAGCACCGCCTGCTCCGGCTTCCCGACCACCCGCCACAGGTTGGTCCGCGCGTCCGCCGACCGCGCCCCCGGGTCCGGCCGCTCCTTGTAGCACGTCACCTGCCGGTACTGGACGCCCTCCGCGGACGCGTCCATCCGGATGTTCCAGTACAGGTTGTTCGCGGCCATGAACGCCGCGCTGACGCCCCTGTCGAGGGCGTCCTCCAGCGCCGCGCGCATATTCGACGACCAGTACTCGTCGTGCCCGGAGAACACGAGCGCCTTGTACTTCGTCGGATCGATCCGTCCCGCATGCAAATCGATCCCGGACGCGTAGGAAACGCTATAGCGCTGTGCCTCCACCCAACTCACGAACGCATAGTCAAGATCAAAGTACGTCGGGATTCCGTCACCGACATACGGGCGGTCGAACGACACCCGCGTGGAACAGATGTCCGTCGATCCGTACTGCCCCGTAGGCGTCCACGCGTGGTAGAGGCTCGACCCCACCTTCTCGTCCCACGGATACATGTTGTACGCCTGGTAAGTAGTGAACGGCAGTACCACCAGCAAGTCCGCGTGCTTGTGGTCGTCCCGCACCACGAAAGGCGTCACGCTCCGGTACTTCGCCTCGTTCTCGAACGTCGCGACGTACAGCCCGCTGGTCCAGTCCGCCGGCACGTCCAGCCGCCACGACGCCTCCCAGGGCGCCAGGACGGTCCGCGTCGGCGCCACCACCTCCGGCGGGCTCTGCGTCACCCCGGCCAGCTCGGGGCTGGTGGCGACCAGATCCGAGGCCCGTCCGTCCGATCGCTGGCCGAGCCGGAAGATCTTCACCGTGAACTTCTGCGCCGGGCTCACGGTGACATGGAAGTCGATGGACTCCCCGAGTCCCACGCTCGTCGCGGACGCGTAGCCCTTGATCTGTTGCACGTGGTCGTTCGAGGCCTTGAACCCGATGGCGCTCGGACGCCAGTTCACGTCCTCGCCGTTGGGCAGCGGTGTGGCCGGCGCTATGGGGCGTTCCGGAGGGGAACCCTCGTGAGGGTCATACGGCTGGTCGGACGAGCCGTGGCTCTCCAGCAGATAGGCTCCGCCCGCCACGGCCGCCGCTCCAAGGCTTCCCAGGATCAAGAGGGATTGCCGACGCGATGGCATGTGCACGGGCCGAGTCAATCAGCAGCGGATCGGCCCGGCAAACAGACGAAAACAACAATCGCCCCACAGCGGTAATGCTGCGGGGCGACTGTTACAAAGCTATTACCCGGGGTACTTCAATACCCCGGGAAATCGCTGTCAGGCGGCGACGACGGTGAGCTCCACCTTCGCCTGCACCTCCGGGTGCAGCCGCACCGAGACGGTGTGCGCGCCGACGGTCTTGATCGGGTTCCCGATCTCGATCCGCCGCTTGTCCACGTCCGGGCCGCCGGCCTTCTTGACCGCGTCGGCCACGTCGGCCACGGTCACGCCGCCGAACAGCCGGCCGGACTCGCCGGCGCGGGTGGCCAGGCGGACCTTCAGGCCCTCCAGCTCGGCCTTCAGCTCGTTGGCGTGGGCCAGGTCGCGGACCGTGCGGACCTTGCGGGCCTTGCGGATCAGCTCGATCTGCTTCTCGCCGCCACGGGTCCACGCGATCGCGTAGCCGCGGGGGACGAGGTAGTTGCGGGCGTAGCCGCCCTTGACCTCGACGACGTCGCCGGGCTCGCCGAGACCGCCGACCTCGTGGGTGAGGATGAGCTTCGTGGTAGCCATGTTCTCTCCTCCCCCTTCTTAACGGGTGGTGCTGGTGTAGGGCAGCAGCGCCATCTCACGGCTGTTCTTGACCGCCACGGCGACGTCACGCTGGTGCTGGGTGCAGTTGCCGGTCACACGACGCGCGCGGATCTTGCCCCGGTCCGAAATGAACTTCCGGAGCAGGGTGGTGTCCTTGTAGTCGACGTACGTGACCTTGTCCTTGCAGAAACCGCAAACCTTCTTCTTCGGCTTGCGGAGAGGCGCCTTGGCCATTGGATCTCTCCTGGTTACTTCTGTTCTACGAGTTCGTGGGCCCGTTCGAGGGACCGGAGCTCGGTGCGGGCCGGGGACGGCCCGCGGGCAGGTCGGATGCGCGCGGTGCGCTTAGAACGGGGGCTCGTCGTTGCCGTAGCCGCCCCAGCCGCCGTCGCCGCCGCCGGACGCCCAGGGGTCGCCGCCCCCGGAGTTCCCGCCGCCGCCACCGCCGCCGGAGTTGCCGCCGCCGCCCCAGCCACCGCCGGAGTTGCCGCCGCCACCGCCGTTGTTGCCGCCGCCGGAGTTGCCGCCCCAGCCGCCGCCACCGCCACCGCCGGAGTTGCCGCCGGGGCCACCGCCCCAGCCGCCGCCTCCGCCGCCGCCGGGACCGCCCTGACCGCCGGGCCGGTTCGCCTTGGTGACCTTCGCCGTCGCGTACTTCAGCGACGGGCCGATCTCCTCGACCTCCAGCTCGACGACCGTGCGCTTCTCGCCTTCCTTGGTCTCGTACGACCGCTGGCGCAGCCGTCCGGAGACGACCACCCGCATGCCGCGGGTCAGCGACTCGGCGACGTTCTCCGCAGCCTGCCGCCAGATCGAGCAGCGGAGGAACAGCGCTTCGCCGTCCTTCCACTCGTTGGTCTGGCGGTCGAAGGTGCGGGGGGTGGACGCGACGGTGAAGTTCGCGACCGCCGCACCCGACGGGGTGAAGCGCAGCTCGGGGTCGTCGGTCAGGTTGCCGACGACGGTGATGACGGTCTCGCCTGCCATGCTCAGGTCCTCAAACGTGAGAGCGGAGTGTCTTACCGCTGGTCGGGACGGATGACCTTGGTGCGGACGACGGTCTCCGAGAGGTTCGCCTGACGGTCGAACTCCTTGACGGCGTCCGGCGTGGCCCGCACGTCGACGACCGCGTAAATGCCCTCGGCGACCTTCTTGCCGCTCTTGGTCTTGATCTCGTAGGCGAGCCGGCGACGGCCCCAGACGTCGTTCTTCTCGATGCTGCCGCCCAGGTCGCGGATCACCTTGAGGAATCCGTCGAGGGTCGGGGTGATCGAACGCTCGTCGAGGTCCGGGTCCAGGATGACCATGACTTCGTACTGACGCATATGCGTAACCCACCTCCTTTGGACTATGCGGCCACGGTCTCTCCGTGGCAGGAGGGTTGTGCGCGTCTCCTCCGAGCGGGATCGCCCTGCGTAACTCGCCGACGGCGACGCTACTCCGGGGTACCGACACTCGGGGAACGGTCCAGGGTACCCCGGCGCGGCGCCCGGATTGAAATCCGTGTCGGACCCGCGGATGCTGGGTACTGGTCCGATTACCGTTTGTGGTCCGCTGTGCACTGTTGATCGAGAACAGGTGAGCGAGGTGGCAGGCATGACGCAGACGACCCCCGGCCCCGGCACCGGCGACTACGGCCCCGAGGTGGCCGGCCATCCCGGATCGACCGCCGCCGACTACCGGCTGGACCCGCGTGAGCGGCCCGGGTTCCACATCGGCTCGCACAACCAGGAACTCGCCCTTTCCGCGAGCGCGGTGGTGCTGGCCGTGGTCGGCGCCGTGCTGATCGCCTGGCCCGCCGCGCACGTCGTCGGCAGCTGGATCTCGCTGGCCGGCATCCTGGTCGGGCTGTACGCGCAGCTCACGTCGGACACCACGTACGAGCGGATGGTCAACGTCTGCGCGATCGGCCTCGCCGCGGTGGCCTTCGCGTTCAACATCCATCACGGCGGTCTCTGGTAGTCCACAGGCTCCGTCAGCCTCATAGGGCTCACAGGACTCACAGGACTCACAGGACTCACAGGCGAACCACTGTCCACAGCCGACCCGGACCCCGGGCCGGCTGCCGGGCTGTTGTCGGACCGACCCGTTAGCGTGGCCGACATGGCTATGCGCATCGGCTCCCACGTCGACAAGGAAGACCCCATCGCGGAGGCGGTGGCCCGCGGGGCGGACGCCGTCCAGATCTTCCTGGGCGAGCCGCAGAGCTGGAAGGCGCCGACCGTCGCCTACCCCGGCGGCGCCGCCGCGCTGAAGGCCGCCGCCGAGCAGGCCGACCTCGCGGTCTACGTGCACGCCGCCTACATCATCAACGTGGCCTCGCCGAACAACCGGATCCGCATCCCCAGCCGCAAGCTGCTGCAGCAGACCGTGAAGCTGGCGGCCGAGGCCGGGGCCCGCGGCGTCGTCGTGCACGGCGGGCACGTCGCCGCATCGGACGACCCCGACGCCGGCTTCGAGAACTGGCGCAAGGCGGTGGACCAGCTGGAGCAGCACTGCCCGGTGTTCATCGAGAACACCGCCGGCGGCGACCACGCGATGGCCCGCCGGCTGGAGGCGATCGCGAAGCTGTGGGACGCCGTCGGGCACAGCGGCATCGGCCTGTGCCTGGACACCTGCCACGCCTTCGCCGGCGGCATCCCGCTGGAGTCCGCGGTGGCCGACATCAAGGCCGTCACCGGCCGGATCGACCTGGTGCACGCCAACGACTCCCAGGGCGGCTTCGACTCCGGGGTGGACCGGCACGCCAACTTCGGCGAGGGCGTCATCGACTCCGCCCGGGGCGAGGGCGCTGCCCTCATCGCCCAGGTGATCGCCGAAGCCGGGTGCGACGCGATCTGCGAGACCCCGAACGGTCCCGAGGCGCAGGCGGCGGACATCAAGTTTCTCCGGGAGCGCGTCGCATAAGGTTGGCCCCATGGTCTTGAGGGTGCGGACGCTGAGCCGCGAGGAACATGTGGCGTTCATCGAGGAGCGTGCGGCCGAGAAGAACGCCGCCACTTCCGTCAGCTTTCTGCAATGCCCGTCCTGGGGTGACCTGAAGACCGACTGGCGCGCCGAGTCCGTCGGCTGGATCGACGACGCCACCGGCAAGGTCGTCGGCGCCGGTCTGGTGCTGTACCGGGACCTGCCGATCCCGAAGCGCGACAAGCTGCCGTTCCTGCGCCGCTCGCTGGCCTACCTGCCCGAGGGCCCGATCCTGGACCTCACCGCGCCGGAGACCGGACAGGCGCTGAAGCTGCTGCTCGCGCACCTGCGCAAGCGCCGCGCGTTCACCGTGAAGATGGGCCCGCAGCTCGTCTCGCGCCGCTGGACCTCCGAGAACCTGAAGAAGGCGATCGCTGAGGCCGACGGCGGCGTGCGGTTGAAGGACATCAAACCGGACTTCGAGGATCCGTCCGCGCTGCGCGTGATCGAGGCGCTGCGGGCCGCCGGCTGGTCCCGCAAGGAGTCCGAGGGCGCCGGCTTCGGCGACTTCCAGCCGCGCTACGTCTTCCAGCTCCCGCTGGTCGACGACGAGGGCGAGCCGCGGAGCCTGGAGGACATCCAGAAGGGCTTCAACCAGCTGTGGCGCCGCAACATCAAGAAGGCCGAGAAGAACGGCGTCGAGGTCACCGTCGGCGGCTACGAGGACCTGCCGGAGTTCCACAAGCTCTACGAGGTCACCGCGAAGCGCGACCACTTCACCCCGCGTCCGCTGGCCTATTTCCAGCGGATGTGGAAGGCCATGGAGTCCGAGGACCCGCGCCGGCTGCGTCTGTACCTGGCCCGCCACGAGGGTGAGCTCCTCGCCGCCACCACCCTGGTCACCGTCGGCGACCACGCTTGGTACTCCTATGGCGCCTCCGCCGACCACAAGCGCGAACTGCGGCCCTCCAACGCGGTCCAGTGGCGCATGCTCAGCGATGCTCACGCGGCCGGGTGCAAGGTTTACGACCTGCGCGGTATCAGTGACACTCTGGACCCGTCGGACCACCTGTTCGGCCTGATCCAGTTCAAACTGGGCACCGGCGGCCAGGCCGTGGAGTACCTCGGCGAGTGGGACCACCCGCTCAACCCCTTGCTGCACCGTGCCTTCGAGCTCTACATGGCCCGCCGCTAACACCTGCCTCGCCCCCGTAAAAGGAGCCGGATCCTTGTCCCTGACGCTGCACGTCGACACCGCACGCTGGCGCGCCCATCAGGACGAGGTCCTGGCCCGGTACCCCGACCTGGTGCCGGTGGCCAAGGGCGTCAACGGCTACGGCCTGGGCATCCCGAACCTGATGGCGGCGGCCTCCAAGCTCGCCGCCGGGGGCGTGGAGATCACGGCGGTCGGCACGGCCGCCGAGGCCGAGGTGGCGAAGGACCACTACTCGGGCCGCCTGCTGGTGCTGATGCCGTACCTGCCCGGCGAGGACGTCCGTGACCTGCCGGACCGCGTCATCCGCACCGTGACGAGCGTCGAGGCCCTCCAGGCGCTTCCGGGCCGCCGCACGGTCGTGGACCTGCTGACGTCGATGCGCCGCTTCGGTATGGCGAAGTCGGAGATCCCGCGCCTGCGCACGGCGATGGAGTCGGACCAGGTCCGCGTCGAGGGGTTCTCCGTGCACATGCCGCTCGACCGCGTCGCCGGCGACCGTGGTGGGCACGACTACGTCCGCGAAGTCAGCGACTGGGTCGACGCTCTTGTGGATGGAGGGATCCCGGTCCGCACACTGTTCGTCAGCCACCTGTCTCCGGACGAGATCGGCACTCTGGCCAAGCGCCACCCGGGGACAACGGTGCGACCGCGCATCGGGACCGAGCTGTGGCTCGGCGACCGGAAGGCGTTGCAGGCGCGCGGAACGGTGCACAGCGTGCAGCAGGTGCGGAAGGGCGACCGGTTCGGGTACCGGCAGCACAAGGTGCGCGGTGACGGGTACCTGGTGGTGGCTTCTGGCGGGACGGCGCATGGTGTGGGGCTGGAGAACCCGAAGAACTTCGGACGGGGCGTGGCGGGCATGATGCCGCGGGCGAAGTTCGTGGCGCGGGCCGGTGCGGCGCTGCTGAACCGGACGATGTCGCCGTTCTCGTGGCAGGGCAGGACTCTGTGGTTCGCCGAGCCGCCGCACATGCAGGTTTCGGTGCTGTTCGTGCCCGCCGGGGTGACGTCGCCGGAGGTGGGGGAGGAGATGCCGGTCGAGGTGAGTCCGGTGATGACGCACTTCGACCGGGTGGTCTTCGACTAGGCGCGGGACCAGGGACTAGGCGCGGGACCACGCCCTAGGCGCGGACCCGCGCGAAGAAGTTCGCCATAGCGCGGGTCACTCGCTTGTCCTGATACGTCGGGTGCCCCAAAGCCAGCGGCCACAAGAACGTCCCCGCCGTGAACACCCAAGCGCCGCTCGGCGCCCGATACACGCTCGTGTTCTGCACGAACCGCGTCCCGTTGGAAATCGTGTACGGCGACGCGGTCAGCAGTGCCTGCTCCTCGCCCTTCGCGCGCGGCATGTCCTCGAACAGCGAGTCGGCCTCGCCGCCCAGAAGACCCGGCAGTTCCTCGCCGTCCTTCAGTCCGGTCCCGGCCCAGAACCAGTGCCCGGACTCCCGCACCACCAGCGGCAGGCGGCCCTTGATGATGCCGCTGTACTGGACGCCCATCAGCTGCTGCTCCGCGCGGGGGTGTCCGTCGCCGGCGCGCCACATGCCCGTGGGGAAGTCCTCGACATGCGGGTCCTCGAAGCCCTTGTAGCAGGACATGGTGCGCGTGGCTTCGTCGTAGCGGACGTGCCAGTAGGCGTTGTTGGCTGTGAGGAACGCCAGGGAGGTGCCCGCCGCGACCGCCTCTTCGGCGTGGCGGTACATGTCGGTGGACCAGTACTCGTCATGGCCGGCGAAGATCAGGCCCTTGTACTTCGCCGGGTCGATGCGTCCGGCGTGCAGGTCCAGGCCGGTGGCGTAGCTGAGGTCGTAGCCCATGCCCTCGGCCCATTGGATGAACGACTGCTCGCGGACGAAGCCGTCCGGCAGGCCGTCCGCGAAGTAGGGGCGGGCGAAGGACACCTGGGTGGCACGGGACGGGTTCGAGATCCAGCCGCGTGCGTCGGCGGAGAACTTGGCCTTCAGGTCCGGGTCGCTCTCGGCCGCTTCCTTGGTGACGTAGCCGTAGTACACGTTGCGGCCGGTGATCCCGTCGCGCGGCCACCAGTTGTACGCCTGCCAGCTCGTGGACGGCAGCACGACCAAGAAGTCAGCCGTCGCGTCGTCGTCCCGCACGACGAACGGCACGTAGTTCCGGAACCCGTCGCCCTTGTCGAGCACGGCGAGGTACGTCCCCGGAACCCACTCCGCGGGCACGTCCAGAGTCCACGCCACCGGCCACTCCACCGCGATCCGGCCCGTCTCCGCGTCCGGCGTCGGCACCGGCTGCGGCCCCGCCTCCAGCCTCGGCGACACCAGCATCCGCCGGGCCGACGCACCACCGTAGAAACCCAGCCGGTACACCGAAACCGTGAACGCGCCCGCCGGCTCGGCGGCCACGTGGAAGTCGATCGCCGAACCCACCGCCACCGAGTCGGTCGAGGCGTAGCCCTTGATCTGGCGCTCGTGATCGGTCCCGGCCCGCGACTTCCCGGCGCCCATCCGCCAGTCCGCCGAACCCGGCCGGGCGTTCTCCGCCGTGATGCGATTGCCGCCGGACGGCAGCACCGAGGCGGGCAACCCCGCCCGCGGATCGCCGAGCTTTCCTGGCCCGGACTTCACATGAGCGGCACGCAAAACAGCGCGCGCGGCCGACGCCGTGTTGGTCTTCTTGGCCAGATCGCGCAGGAACTTCGACGGGCTCGACATGCGACCGATCGTAGTGCTCAGCCGGCCCACTGCCCGGACAGGAACAGGACGGCCACGCTGACCATGATCGGCGCGACGCAGCACACGTAGAGCGTCTTCACCGCCGGCCGCCGGACCGCCCAGGCGCCGACCATCGTCCACAGCGGCCACCACAGGAGCATCGCTCGCGGCACGGACATGAACCACGTCGTCGTCCCCAGTGCCAGCAGCGACAGGCCGACGTAGACGGCCTCCGGCCACCGGCGGCGGGTCAGCAGCAGCACCGTCAGCGCCAGGCCCGCCACGAAGGCCAGCAACTCCAGCTGGAACACCCACGCGGTGTGGTCTTCCTGAGTCCCGCCGAACGCGGCGCGCCAGGTCTCGTTCCAGGCCGACTCCGGGTCCCGGAACGTCCGGAACCAGCCCACCGCCTGCGCGTGCTGCCAGGCGAACCAGTCGCCGGTGTTGCGGTGGAGGTACGCCATATATGTGAGCGTCGGCAGTAGTGGCACAGCCAGCAGCGGCAGTTGCTGCCAGCGCCGACGCTCGGCTCCGGCGAGGAGGAACTCCACGGCGATGGCGGCGGCGAGGAACAGGCCGTTGATCCGGACGGTGCTCGCGCCGGCGGCGAGGAGGACGGCGAGGACCCAGCGATCCCGCCGCGCGGCCAGCCACGCCGGGAAGGCGCATGCCGCGAAGAGGCTTTCGCTGTAGCCCGCGGTGAGGAACACCGCGGCAGGGGCGAGGGCGAAGAAGAGGACCGCGTTGGCGGCGCCTTGAGCGCCCGCGCGCTCCTCGTCTCCGGCCCTCTCGTCGGCGGCGAGCTTCCCCAGGGCCACCACGGCGATCGTCCCCGCCACGAAGGACACCAGCAGCCCCGCAGCCGTCCAGTTCCACACCAGCAGATGCACGAACCACATCGCCATCGGGAACCCTGGAAAGAACGCCACATGCGTCGCCTCCGCGCCGGACCCGAAGTACCCGTCGCGGGCTATGGACACGAAGATCCCGGCATCCCAGCGATCCCACCGCGCCAGCCACGGCCCCGGCGGCTCGGTGCCGGTCGCGAACAGCCACGCGGCGATCCACGCCAGCACGATCATGCCGAGCCGTGACGGGCCCCAGACCCCCAGCGCCGCCCGGCCCTCCGCGCCGAGGCGCCGGCCTATGCCACCGCCGTCGGCCGTCGCCTCCGGCGCCGACCCCGCGCTCACGTCGTCACGCCCGGCTCACGATGACGGCGGGCCTCCGCCCGCCGCTCACGCCGACGCGAGCTCGGGCTCGGAGACCGTCCCGTGCTGCGCCCGGTGCGTCCGCGGCTGCGACCACGCCCACACGTCCGAGCTGCCGGCCAGGGCCCCGCCCGCCGGATCGTCGTCCACGCCGTCGGCGCGGACCGGGTCGCGACGCGGGTCCAGCACGTCCCGGACGACCTGCACCATCAGGTACACGACGCCCGCGATGTGCAACAGGATCGCCCACACGTAGAAGTTGTCCGGCAGCCCGCGGGTGTTGCCGTTGGACGGCCCGGCCTGCCATACCAGGTAGTACCAGACCGCCAGGTAGTACAGGACCTCGCAGCACTGCCAGATCAGGAAGTCGCGCCAACGCGGGCGGGCCAGTGCGGCCAGCGGGATCAGCCAGAGCACGTACTGCGGCGAGTAGACCTTGTTCAGCAGCACGAAGATCGCGATGGTGAGGAACGCCAGCTGGGCGAAGCGCGGACGGCGGCGGGCCATCAGGCCCAGCAGCGCCACCCCCAGCCAGCCGGCCAGGACCAGCGCGATGATCACCACGTTCTTGTTCGGCGGCTCCCAGTCCCACCAGTGACGGATCGCGAACCACGGCGAGCCCAGGTCGATCGGGCGGTTGTCGTTGAAGGTGAAGAAGTACTTCCAGCCGTGGAAGGCGAAGATCATCACCGGGGCGTTCACCGCCAGCCAGGTGATCGCGGCGGTGCCCGCCGAGGCGCTCCACTCCCGCATCCGTCCGGCGCGCCAGCACAGCACCAGCAGCGGGATCAGCAGGAACACCGGGTAGAGCTTGGTCGCCGATCCCAGACCCAGGGCGACGCCGGCCAGCACCGGCTTGCCGCGGGCCCAGGCCAGCATGCCCACCGAGGCCAGGGCCACGGCGATCAGATCCCAGTTTATGGTCCCGGTCAGCAGCAGGCCGGGGGCCAGCGCGAACATCGCCGCGTCCCAGGGCCTTCGCCCGGCGAGCCCGATCACCGCCAGCACGCAGACGATCGAGAACGCGATCAGGAACCACGTGGTGACGTTGTAGAACCAGCGCACCTGGTCCGGCGTGCCGTCGCCGAGGCGCTGCGCCAGCAGCGCGGCGGTCTCCATCGTCGCGCCGGCCACCACCGGGTACTCCAGGCCGTAGTTGCCCGTGGCCGGGTCGCTCTGCCGGTACGGCGTGAGGCTCTTGTCGAAGCCGCGGCCGTAGTACATGTACGGCACGTCGGTGTAGCACAGGTGGTTGTACTGCTGCTTGCCCGTGCCGTTCCACGCCGTCTTGTAGCACGGCGAGCGCTGGGCCACGCCGAGCCCGAGGGTGAGCAGCGTGAGCAGGATCAGCACCCGCGCCACCGTCCGGATCGCGCCGCGCGAGCCGACCCGCGGCCGCCACGCGCGGGCCCCCAGCGGTCCCCCCAGCGCGTCCGACGCGGCGTTCACCACCGGGTCGTCCAGGGAGGGGGCGACAAGGGTGGGGGCCTGCGCGGCCCGGCCCGTCGGATCCCCCGACGGGCCGGTCGTCTGCTCGCTCACGTCCTCACTCACTCGCACATCGTGCCCTACCGGGCCGTTCCCCGTCTGCATGTCCCGGCAAGATTCCCGCGGCTACGGGATCGCCGGTTTGGTCGTCGTCGACGTATCCGTCGTGGTGGTCGGCGTGGTCGTCGTCGGCGTGTACCACTCGCAGCCCGGATAGTTGGGGTTGTTCTTGCAGAACTTCGTCGACGTCGTGCTCGGGTTCCCGCTGGGCTGCGACGGCGTGGTGGTGTTCTGCGTCCCGGTGGCCGTCGGCGTCGGCGCGTTGTCGGTCGACGTCGGCGGGAGCGGCACGCACTGGTTCAGGCCCTGGTCCCACTGCTGTCCCGGCGGGCAGTTCTGCGGCAGCTGGGCCTGCGAGGTGGACGAGGACGTGGTCGGCGTCGGGGTCGGCGTCGGCGTCGGCGTCGGCACGAACACGCCCTGGCAGTTCGGCTCGGAGCCGGTCGGCGTGCCGGGCAGCGCGTTGGCGCCGGAGGCGACCGTCCCGGGCGCGACCGACTGGCCGAACGACACCATCTGGTTGACGCCGGAACAGAAGGGCGTGTACGCCGGGAACGGCGGAGCGAAGTTCGGCTTCTTGCCCATCTCGATGCTCATGAACTTCGACCAGACTGTGGTCGGCCAGTCCATACCGTTGATGCGTTTGCTCTGGTCGTTGTAGCCCAGGCCCTTGATCGACTCCAGCGTCTTGTTCGGGGTCTGCCGGAAGATCGTCACCGCGGTGGAGAGCGTTCCGGAGTACCCCGTGAACCACGCCGAGTGGCCGTAGTCAGTGGTACCGGTCTTGCCGGCCAGGTTGCCCTTGGCGGCCGTGACCAGCTTCTTCGCGTCGCTGTTGGCGTACGCGGTGCCACCCGGGCTGAGCACGGCCTGCAGGGCCTCGGTGACACCCGCCGCGGTGTTGACGGACATCACCTGCTTGTTGACGGTGGAGCCCTTGCGGTCCGACACCGGCGTCCAGACCACCTTGTTGTCGCTCAGCCGGATGATCTGCTTGACCTGCACCGGGTCGTGCGCCACGCCGCCGTTGGCGAAGGTGCCGTAGACGTTGGCCATGCGCATCGGCGTGATTTCCGCGGTGCCCAGGGTGAGCGAGGCGACCTGGTAGAAGTCGGGGGTGCCCTCCTTGATGCCCAGCGCCTGCGCCATGTTGTAGACCGCGGGCAGGCCGACCGCCGGGTCGAGCTCGAGCGCGGCGAAGACCGAGTTCAGCGACATCGCCATCCCGTCCTTCAGCGTCGCCGAGCCGTTGGTGCCACCGACCTCGTCGTCCTCGTTGGGCGGCCACAGCTCCTTCTGCTTCGTGGTCTGGTTGATGAAGGTGATCGGGTCCTTGTCGCCGGGGTGCGCGTACAGAGGCTTGGTGTTGCTGCCCGGCTCGGTGCTGTCCAGTGAGAACTTGCCGGACTGCAGCGCGGTGGCCAGGGTGATCGGCTTGAAGGTCGAACCGACCTGCACACCGCCCTGCAGGGCGTAGTTGAACGCGTCGTCGTTGTACTCCTCCTTGCCGTCGGTGCCCGTGTAGAACGACTTCAGGTAGCCGGTCTTGGGGTCCACCGAGGCGAAGGCCAGGTGCACGTCGTGGTCGGAGGGGTGCTTGGGGTCGAGCTTGCCGCCCCCGCCGCCGCTGGTGCCCTTCCACAGCGCGTCCGCGGCGGCGACGGAGTCGTCCATCATCGACTTGTCGTACGTCGTGATGATCTTGTAGCCGCCCTTGGACAGGTTGTCGATGTTGGCGAACTTCTGCGTCTCGTCGTCGCTCGGGTTAGCACTCATCTGCGCCGCCAGGTAGCTGGTGGCGGCGTCCTTGAGGTAGCCCTTGTATCCGGACAGGTCCTCGGCCTTCTGGTCCAGGATCTTCGGCAGCTTGTCCTGGAACTGGTCGGTCTGCGCCTTGGCGACGAACTTGTAGTCCGACATGTTCTTCAGGATCGCGTTGTACCGCCGCTTGAAGCGGTCCATCGTCTTCGGGTTGTCGGCCTGGGCCTTCGGACTGGCCAGCGCCCGCGAGAAGTTGCTGGGGTCGTTGACCAGCGCGGCCAGGAACGCCGCGTCGCCGACGTCGTTCTCGGTCAGCTGGTCGATCGGCTTGCCCAGGTAGAGCCGGGACGCGGCGTCGATGCCGTAGGCGCCGCGGCCGAAGGAGATCTGGTTCAGGTAGCCGAGCAGGATCTGCTGTTTGCTCCACTCGTGGCTGAGCTTTATCGAGATCAGGACTTCGTTGATCTTGCGGGCCAGAGTCTGGTCCTGAGACAGGAAGGCGTTCTTCACGTACTGCTGGGTGATCGTCGATCCGCCCTGCGTGTTGCCGCTGCCGAACAAGTCGTTCAGCGCCGAGCGGCCCACGCCGGTGAAGGAGACGCCCGGGTCGGACCAGAAGGAGTAGTTCTCCGCCGCCACGAAGGCGTTCTGGACCACCTTCGGGATCTTGTTTATGTCCTTGACTTCGTAGTAGTTCACGCCGATGGAGGCGATCGGCGTCTTGCCGTCGTCGTAGTAGAAGACGGTGGGGTCGCCGTCGGCGATGTTGTTGTGCGCCTTGGGGATCGTGGTGTTGGCGTAGGCGTAGGCCACCAGGCCTATGACGCTGAACAGGAAGGCCAGGAACACCGACAGCAGCTGCTTGATGGAGGGCATCCAGTGCCGCCACCCGCGCTTGCCGTAGCGCGGGTAGTCGATGAACTTCATCCACCAGTCCTTCGGCGGCAGGTCGCCCCCGCCGCCGGAGCGCCCGCCGCCGCGGCGTGACGAGCGGCCCCGCCGGCCGCCGGCGCCGACCTCGGCCGGCTCGTCGCCGAACCGGTCGGGGGCGCCGTACCCGTCGCCGTACCCGTCGTCGTACCCGCCGTCGTATCCGGCGCCGTACGCGTCGTCGTAGCCGTCGTCGCCCCGGCGGCCCCGGCCGCCGCGAGACTTGCCGAACACTCCGGACAGTTGGCCGGCCAGGCCCTCGAGCTTGTCGCCGAAGCCGCCGGCGCTGGCCGAACGCCGGCCGCCGCCTCGCGACCCGCCGCCTCCGGCACGTCGACTGCCGTGCTCGCTCATCCCTCGGTCCGCCTCACTGAAGTTCTCGGTGCAGCATCGCTTTCCCCACACCCCCGCAGCCGGCCCGTGCGGCGGTCGCCGCCGCACACCGGCTTGCTCGCGGAGACGCCCGAAACCGGTCAGCCGGTTGCGATCCCGCCCCCGCCGGGCGCGCTAGAGGCACAGGGTACGCCACCCACCCGTGCGCGATGCGGGATCAAGGCGATGTGTCCGATTCGTCCCGGTCACCTGGGGACTTGTGCAGTCGGTCGGACAGCCGCTAACGTTCCGATGTATCGGAGCGATACATCGAGCGGCTGTATCGGAGCGGTGTATCCCTGCGATGTATCGGTGTCACGGCACGGTGCGAGTACCGTACGCGGCAGAGCGGCGGACGAGGAAGGAGCAGTCATGGCGAAGCGGTCCCAGATCCTGGAACTCGCGGTGCTCGGCCTGCTCCACGAGCACCCGATGCACGGCTACGAGCTGCGCCGTCAGCTCAACGTGCAGCTCGGGGCGTTCCGCGCGCTCTCGTACGGGACCCTGTACCCCTGCCTGAAGGACCTGGTCGCCCGCGGCTGGATCGCCGAGGACGACACCCAGACCGCCAGCGTCGCCGCCTCCCGCCGGGCCAAGATCAGCTACAAGCTGACCGCGGAGGGCAAGGAGCGGTTCCAGGAGCTCATGACGACCTCCGGCTCGGCGGCGTGGGAGGACGACAACTTCGGCGTCCATTTCGCGTTCTTCGGCCGGACCAGCGCCGGCGTCCGGATCCGGATCCTCGAGGGGCGGCGCAGCCGCCTGGAGGAGCGCATGGAAGCGGTGCGCGGCTCGCTGGCCCGCAGCCGCGACCGGCTGGACTCCTACACCCTGGAGCTCCAACGGCACGGTCTGGAGAGCACCGAGCGCGAGGTCCGCTGGCTCAACGAGCTCATCCGGACCGAGCATGAGCAGGCCTTCCCGGTGCCCGGTCAACAGCAACCCCAGCAAGGCTCCCCGGAGCCCCGGCCCTCGTAGCGCCCCGCGCGCCGAGAGTCTGAGCGGCCCGGTCAGCCAGGCCGGCCACTGTCCCCAGTAAAGAGATGCAGGAACCCCGTGCCCGAATCCCCCGGGCGCGGCAGATGAAGGAGATCCCGCCCATGGGTTCGGTTCGAGTAGCGATCGTCGGCGTCGGTAACTGCGCCGCCTCGCTGGTGCAGGGCGTCGAGTACTACAAGGACGCCGACCCCGACGCCAAGGTCCCCGGCCTGATGCACGTCCAGTTCGGCGACTACCACGTCCGCGACCTGGAGTTCGTCGCCGCGTTCGACGTCGACAGCAAGAAGGTCGGCCTGGACCTCGCGGACGCCATCGGCGCCAGCGAGAACAACACCATCAAGATCGCGGACGTGCCGGCCACCGGTGTCACCGTGCAGCGCGGCCACACCTACGACGGCCTCGGCAAGTACTACCGCCAGACCATCGTGGAGTCGGACGCCGAGCCGGTCGACATGGTCGCCGCGCTGAAGGCCGCCCAGGCCGACGTCCTGGTCTGCTACCTGCCGGTCGGCTCGCAGGCCGCCGTCGAGTTCTACGCGCAGGTCGCGCTCGACGCCAAGGTGGCGTTCGTGAACGCGCTGCCGGTGTTCATCGCGGGCACCAAGGAGTGGGCGGACAAGTTCACCGAGGCCGGGGTGCCGATCGTCGGCGACGACATCAAGTCCCAGGTCGGCGCCACCATCACGCACCGCGTGCTGGCCAAGCTGTTCGAGGACCGCGGCGTCATCCTGGACCGCACCATGCAGCTGAACGTCGGCGGCAACATGGACTTCATGAACATGCTCGAGCGCGAGCGCCTGGAGTCCAAGAAGATCTCCAAGACCCAGGCCGTCACCTCGCAGCTGTCGCACGACCTCGGCGCCGGCAACGTGCACATCGGCCCGTCGGACTACGTGGCCTGGCTGGACGACCGCAAGTGGGCGTACGTGCGCCTCGAGGGCCGCGCGTTCGGCGACGTCCCGCTGAACCTGGAGTACAAGCTCGAGGTCTGGGACTCCCCGAACTCGGCCGGTGTCATCATCGACGCGGTGCGCTGCGCGAAGATCGCCCTGGACCGCGGCATCGGCGGCCCGATCCTGTCGGCCTCGTCCTACTTCATGAAGTCCCCGCCGGTGCAGTACTTCGACGACGAGGCGCGCGACGCGGTCGAGAAGTTCATCAAGGGCGAAGTCGAGCGCTGAGACTCCTGTCGGTTCATCGGGCACTGACATACGCAGGTCCGGCACCTCAACACGCACCGATCGGACAGATCGTGGCACAGGTGTCTAGACCATAGGCCGTAGCAGAATTACGCCTTATCCGCACGCCCCGGGCCTTCCGCAGGCCCGGGGCGTGTCGCGTAAGCTCCCGCGTGGCATCACAACGCAAGGAGCTTTACATGGGTCGCAGTCGCGAAATTTCGGTCATATCGACACTCGCGGTGGCAGGCGCGGCCTTCGGCGGGACCTTGGTCTCGGCGCCCAGCGCCTCAGCCGCCAGCCGTGTCGGCGCCTCCGGCGCCGACGTGGTGGCCATTAACCCCGCGCTGTTCAACGGGAGCGCGCCGGGAGGCCAGGTCGGTCAAGATCTCGGCCAGATCCTGCGCAACTCGTCGCGCTATCTGGCCACCACCTGGTACACGAGCACGTACAAGGGCGTCGCCTCGGACGGGTACCTGAACCTGGACATCCCCGGCGCCGTCCCCGAGCAGTCCTTCCGGCTCCCCGGCATGGCGGCGCTGTCCATCGCCACCGCGGTGAAGCTGAACGACTGGGACGACAAGACTCCCGGCAGCATCAGCGCCGACGAAGCCGCCAACCGCGCCGCCGTCATGGTCCGCGCGTTGGCGCACCGGTACTACGCGAACAACTCGCTGGCCGGAGTGTCCACCTGGGGCAACGGCTGGCAGACGCCGCTGTGGGCGTTCTACACCGGGCAGGCCGCGTGGCTGGTCTGGGACAAGCTGTCGCCGTCCGAGCGGGACGACGTGGCCCGGATGATCGCGAACGAGGCGGACCGGCTGACGACCGGCAACGACGTGTTCCTCACCTCGGACTCGGCCAGCCAGCAGCTGTACCAGTACAAGCGCGACGGCACGGACGTCACCCCGGGCGACACCAAGACCGAGGAAGACAACTACGACGCGCAGCTGCTGGGGCTCGCCGCGGCGATGATGCCCAACCACCCGCACGCGGCCGACTGGCAGCGGCGGAACGAGGACCTGCTGATCGCCACCGCGGCGATGCCGCAGGACCTCACCAACACGAACACGGTCAACGGCCGGAAGCTGTCGGACTGGCTGCAGGGCTACAACATGCAGGCCGACGGGACCGTGCAGAACCACGACATCCTGCACCCGCTGTACATGACGGCGCTGGACCAGTCGCTGCAGCAGGTGGGGACGTTCGCGCTGGGCGGGCAGTGCGCCCCGCAGGCGACGTGGCTGAACGTGGACAAGCTGTACAACGCGCTGACGAACCAGACGTCGTTCGCCTATGCCCCGACTCCGGGCAACCCCGCCGTGTACGCGAATCCGCCGATCAGCACACCGAACCACCACCCGATCTACGAGCCGGGTTCGGCCGATATCAACTACCCGCAGGGCAACGACTGGGGCACCCAGTTCCCGGCCTACTACGGGTCCTTCGACGCGCTGGTCGGCGTCTACAACCTCGCGCCGAACGCGAACCAGAACGCCGCCACGCACCTGGACGCCGAGGTCGGCCTCCAGAAGCGCTTCGGTACCGGCCAGACCTACGTCCCCTGGAACCCGCAGACCACCCCGGGCAACCAGGCCGAGAACTCCTACGTCGGCGCCGAGCAGCGCGTCGGCCAGATCTCGGCGCAGGCGTACATGGCGCTGTGGCTCAACAACCTCAAACCGGCGTGCTTCGACAACTCCGGCACCCCGCGCCCGCCGAACGTGCCGCTGCCGCAGCCGACGGCCGTCTCCCGGATCTCCGGCAACGACCGCTACCTCACCGGCGCCGCGGTCTCGCAGCGCCAGTGGGCCAACGCCGGCGGCGACGCCACCCAGCGGGCCCAGGCCGACGCGGTGGTGCTGGCCCGCGGCGACAACTTCCCGGACGCCCTGGCGGGTGTGCCGCTGGCCAAGCGGGACCGGGGACCGCTGCTGCTGACCGAGTCCGGGACGCTGAATCCGGCCACCAAGGCGGAGATCCTGCGCATCCTGCCCAAGGGCAAGACGGTCTACATCCTCGGCGGCAATGTCGCGGTGTCCCCGACCGTCGAGGGCCAGCTGCGAGGGCTCGGGTACGACGTGAAGCGCTTCGGCGGCGCGGACCGCTACGCCACGGCGCTGGACATCGCCAACCGCGGGATGGGCGCGCCGCACCAGGTGATCGTCGCCACCGGTCTGGACTTCCCGGACGCGCTGGCGGCCGGGCCGCTCGCGGCCGGCGAGGGCAACGCGATCCTGCTGTCCAACGGCAAGACGCTGGACCCGGCGACGAAGGCGTACATCGCGGCGGCGCAGAGGAAGGCCGACGGTTCCGCCGACCCGAACTTCCATGTGAACGCGGTGGGCGGTGCCGCGGTCGCGGCGACGAGCTACGTGAAGCGGAACCCGCTGATGGGCGCGGACCGGTACGCGACGGCGGTGGCGGTGGCGAAGCAGTTCGCGGCCGACATGCCGGTGACGCAGTTCGGCGTCGCCACCGGGATGCAGTTCGCGGACGCGCTGACCGGTGGTGCGTACATGGCGAACGCGGGTCAGCCGCTGATCCTGACGGACCCGAACGGGCTGTCGCCGGCGGACGTGCCGTTGCTGGCGACCATGCACAACCAGATCTCGGCGGTGTCGCTGTTCGGCGGTCCGGTGGCGATCAAGCAAGCGGTGATGGACCAGATCGCGCGGGCGGTCGGCGGCGTGGAGAAGTAGCCCGCCGCCCGGCCGTCTCCGTGCCGAGTGCCCGTCGTCCGGACTCGTTCCGGGCGGCGGGCACTTCCCGCGCGCGCTTGATCTTGTTCAAGGGCATTTACAGAACACTGATATTCCACGACATTCCATCGTGGGGCCCGTCGGGCCCGTGCTTCTCGTCGCCACCCACGAAGGAGTTCCATGCGCACGCTCCGTATGGCCGCGCTCGGCGCGGCCGTCGCCTCGGCCCTCGCGCTGTCCGTGCCGGCGTCGTCGGCGTCGTCGGCGTCGTCGGCCGCCCCGTCGGCCGGGACCGCGTCGGCCCGCCACGGCGCCAAGCCGATAGCCGGCACCGCCCGACCGGCGCTGGCCGCCGCCAACACGCTGTCGCTGCAGACCGCGGGGAAGACCGGCGTCGTCTCGCCGGCGCCGAAGGTGTACCTCGTCTTCTGGGGCTCCCAGTGGTCGAAGGATCCGGCGAAGGTCTCCGCGGACATGCAGGCCATGTTCAAGGGGCTCCACGGGGCGTCCGACACCTGGGGCACGATCCTCACCCAGTACTGCGAGAACGCGCCCAAGGGCACCACCAAGTGCCCGTCGACCGCGACGTTCATCACCCACCCGTCGTCGTCGATCCTGGCCGGGGTGTGGACGGACAACGCCGCCGCGGCGCCTTCCAGCGCGACGCAGGCCCAGATCGCCGCCGAGGCCAAGAAGGCCGCCGGGCACTTCGGCAACACCACGCAGACCCCGAACCTGAACGCGCAGTACGTCATCCTGTCCGCGACGGGCACCCATCCGGACGGGTTCCCGAACAGCGGGTTCTGCGCGTGGCACGACTTCACCAGCACGACGTACGGCAAGCTCGCGTACACCAACATGCCGTACATCCCGGACCTCGGAGCCGGGGCGTGCACCACGTTCACCGACGGGCGTCTGCTGTCCGGCATCGAGTCGACCGAGACGCACGAGTACGCGGAGACCGTGACCGACTTCTGGCCGACTGACGGTTGGTACAACGCCAGTGGTGGCGAGATCGGGGACGAGTGCCAGGACCAGGACGCCTACCTGACGCTGTCCACGGGTACCTTCGACGTCCAGGGGCTGTGGTCCAACAAGGCCAACGCTTGTGTGACGCATGGGTGACGGAGGGGTGACCTGCCCTGACCCCCGTCTCTGACGGTTCGTCGTGGGCCGGCTCGGAATGCGGGCGGTGACCCTGGACGTTGCCTTCCTCGGCAATGCCCGTAGATCAGGTAGGGAGCCACCTATGCCCGAGACCGAGCCGGCCCTCGACGCCGCGACCGCCGCCGAGGCGGATTGGCTGCGGTGGGTCCAGGCCCGCGACGCGTCCGTCTCCCGTCCGCACGGCCCGCTCGCGCTGGTCGCTACACACTGGCTGAGCGACGAGTCGGGCGGCGCCCCCGGCGAGCGGTTCGAGGGGGTGCCCGGCCTGTGGGCGGCCGCGGGGCGTCGGGTGCGGGTCAGAGCGGAGGCCTCCGAGGCGCTGCTGCTCGACGGTTCCGCGGTCGACGGGGAGCGGCTGCTGAACCCGGACCTGGCCGAGGATCCGGACATCCTGCTCCACGGCGAGCGCAAGCTGGTGCCGATCGTGCGCGACGGCGTCCTCGCCCTCCGCGTCTACGACCCCGATTCCGCCGGCCGCCTGGCCTTCGCCGGCATCGACCGCTACGCCTACGATCCCGCGCTGGTCCTCACCGCGCGTTTCGAGCCGTACGTGCACGGCCACGTCGAGCAGGTCCTCAACGCCGACGGCCGGGAGCGCGGCATGGAGCTGGACGGCGACGTCGTCTTCGACCTCGGCGACGACGAGTACCGCCTGGCCGCGACGCGCGACGGCGCCGTCCTGTCGATCACCTTCGGAGACGCGACCAACGGACCGGACACGTTCGGCTTCCGGCAGCTCGCGGTCCGCACGCCGCAGGCGGGCACCGGGGCGATCGTCGTCGACTTCAATCGTGCGACGCTGCCGCCGTGCGCCTTCAGCGACCACTTCATCTGCCCCGTGCCGCCGGTCGGGAACCGGCTGCCGGTGGCGATTGAGGGCGGGGAGATGCGGCGGCGGGAACAGAGCTAGGCGCCGACTTCCCAGGGGGAGCGGTCCGGTTCGGCACCTGCTCGCGGAGTCGCGCGCCACCCCGCGCGGCTCCGAACGTGAACGCCCGCGTCACCTGCTGAGGCGACCCGGTCACGTCGATCCAGGGCTGTTCTCGTCAGCGATCTTCAGTCCGGCGTCCGCTGTCGCAGTCCCACCGTGGAGTGTCGCCTTCTGCTCATCGATCCCCGATCGGGCTGATCGAACATTAGCTACGGAAGACGGCGAATCTGCGTATTTTGATAGCCGCGTGTCAGTGGCTTCCGGGGTTCACACCATTGCCACAGCCCGGCGGGCAGACCATGATGCGCGGTGGACGTCCCGGCTGCCACCCGGAGCGCGGAAGGACCACGTTGCGCGGAGGTCGTCCAAGCCAGTCGAGGAGCCTCGATGAAGAGGTACGTCCCAGGGCGCAGGCTGTACGGCCCGCGCCCTCGGTTGCTGCTGTCCCTGCTCGCGGCCGGAGCGCTCGTCACCTCCGGCGCCGTCGCGGCCCTGGCGGCGCCCGGCAGCAACAACGGCGGCGGCAACCACGTCAACTCGGACAGCGGCGACGACGACCTGATGTCGTCGTTCGCGGCGTTCCAGGACCCCCGCCTGTCCCCGTCCGGTCAGGTCACCGCCGGCGCCTACAGCGCGGCGTGGCAGCACGTCCAGGGCATGCCGGTGGCCCCGTCCTCGTACTCCGAGGTCACCACCCAGCCGCTGAACGCCGACGCGCTGCACTACCGCGACCACGGCGCCTCCAACTCCGGCGGCGGCGCGGGCTTCTCCGCCGGGCGCATCGCCGCCCTGGCCACCGACCCCTCGCATCCCGGCGTCGTCTACGCCGGCGGCGCGGACGGCGGCGTGTTCCGCTCCGCCGACGACGGCGCCGCCTGGACGCCGATCGCCGACCACCTGCCGGCGCTGAGCGTCGGCGCCCTGGCCGTGGCCCCGGACGGCGCGCTGTGGCTGGCCACCGGCGAGGCGACGACCGCCTTCGACAACTTCCTCGGCAGCGGCGTCTACCGGCTGGCGAACCCCGCCACGTCCACCTTCGGCTCGGCGGACAAGGTCGGCGGCGGCGAGCTCGACAACGCCTCGATCCACACGCTGCGTTTCGACACCGACGCCGGCTATCTGTTCGCCGCCACTTCGCACGGCGTGTTCCGACGCGGCATCCACGACGCCCAGGGCACCGCCTGGCAGAAGGTGCTGGCCCCGTGCGCGGGCGTCGGAGGCAGCGGTGTGGCGTGCGGCACGACGCCTTACTACGCCGACATCGCCAACGACGTGGTGGTCCAGCCCGGCAGCGGCGGCAAGAAGATCCTGGCCAACGTGGCCTGGCGCAGCGGCGCCGGATACAACGGCTTCTACTACTCCTCCGACGGCGGCACCACCTGGGCCGTGGCGAACCCGCTCGGCGCCATCAACCCGCGGGAGATCGGCAACGCGACCTTCGCCTACTCCGCAGACGGCAGCCGCCTCTACGTGGTCATGGAGTCGCCGGTCCTGCTGAACAAGCAGGTCGGCGCCAACGCCCCCGCCACGGTGCTGGCCGGTGTGTACGTCAGCCCCAGCGGCGACGTCAACGGCCCCTACAACCAGATCGCCACCTCCGCGCAGCTCGCGGCCAGCGGCTCGGCGATGGCGCTGCCGATCATCGGGCCCGGATACCAGCCGGGCGTCCAGGCCTGGTACGACCAGTCGCTGATCGTCGACCCGACCGACCCGATGCACGTCTACATGGGCCTGGAGGAGCTCTTCGAGTCCCGCGACGGCGGCGCCAGCTGGCACGCGGCCGGCCGCTACTGGAACTTCGGCCTGGCCTGCTTCAGCTACACCGTCGCGGCGAACACCTGCGACGGCGACGTCATGCACTCCGACCAGCACGCGCTGGCCGTCTCCAGCTGGCCCGGGCGCGCCCCCGAGGTCTTCGTCGGCAACGACGGCGGCGCCTATGCCCGGCCCACCGCGCAGACAGTGCCCGGCTGGCGCAACCTCAACGCCTCCGGCACGCTGCGGACGTATCAGTACTACTCGGTCGGCGCCGGCACGCTGCCCAGCGGCGGCGACGCGGTCTGGGGCGGCCTGCAGGACAACGGCGTCGTGCTCTCCACGCCGACCGGCGCGACCTACCAGGGCCAGCAGCTGAACCCGTCCGGCCAGATGGCCGAGCCGTTCGGCGGCGACGGCGGCGACGAGCTGGTGAACCCGGCCAACGGCTGCCAGACCCTGGCCGAGTACACCGATCTCACGATGCAGCTCACGAACAACTGCGGCTACACGGCCGCCGACGACGGCACGCCGCAGGCCATCATCAACGTCGCCCCCGAGGATCCCGGCCCGCGCTTCATCGCGCCGTTCAAGGCCGACGCCGCGGACGCCGGGTACTGGGTGGCGGGCGGCGAGTTCGTCTGGGTGAACACGAAGACCTGGGCCAGCACCTCCGGAGCGGACTGGCAGAACGTCGCGGACTCCGGCGCCGGGCACTCGATCACCGCCATCGCGTCGCAGAACCACGTCGTCTACGCGCCGTGGTGCGGGAGCTGCAACCCCGGTTCGGCCTTCGCCAGGGGAATGCTGACCAACTACGGCGGCACCTGGCACCAGCTGTCGCTGCCCGCGAACTTCCCCGACCGCTACATCCAGGCCGTGACCATCGATCCCGCCGACGCCACCGGCGCGACCGCGTACGCGGTGCTGTCCGGGTTCTCCCGGCACTGGAACGTCGGCCCGGGGGAGGCGGGCACGGGTCATGTGTGGCGCACCACTGACGGCGGCGCGACGTGGACCGACGTCAGCGGTGCCGACGGCGCGGCCGACCAGCTCGTCGACGCTCCCGGCGACCACATCCTGGTCGCGCCGGACGGCACGCTGGTCGTCGCCACCGACCTCGGCGTCTTCACCGACAATGTGAAGGCCGACGGCCTCGGGCACTGGAAGCGGCTCGGCACGGACCTGCCGACCGCTGTCGCGATCTACCTCGCGCCGAGTCCGGACCGGAAGTCGCTCTACATCGCGACACACGGCCGCGGCGTGTGGAAGACGGCGATGCCGTAGCCGGATCATCCGCTCAGTGCGCTGTCTGAGCGCACTGGCTGAGAGCACTGGCTGAGAGCACTGTCTGAGAGCACTGAAGAACGGCCCTCCGGGACTTCGGAGGGCCGTTCCTCATTCCGCCGTTCAGGTCTCCGGCTCAGGCGTCCACGGCGACAACCTGCGCCGCCGGGTTCAGCGGAGCTGCCGCACCGGCCGCCCCGGCGACCGCCGCCGGCCGCCGCACCAGCAGCAGCACCGCCAGCCCGCCGACGACGCCCGCCACCGTCGCCCCCAGCATCGCCGAGCGCAGCCCGGACGCGAACGCCGCGTGGACGAGGTGGTCGAGCACTGCGCGCTGCTCCGGCGCGGTCTGCGCCAGCACCATTCCGGACTGACCGGACGCCAGCCGGTCGGTCAGCCCGCCGATGCCCGCGTCGTGCGCCGACGAGGACAGCCCGCTGTGGAACAGGACACCGAGCACCGCGATGCCCAGGGCGTTCCCCAGCTGCCGCGCGGTGTTCACGGCGCCGCTGGCCATGCCGGCCCGCTGATATCCGACCGCGGAGACCGCGGTCGACACCAGCATGGGCGTCGACAGCCCGACCCCCACGCCGGTCACCAACAGACCCGGCACCAGCACCACCCAGTCCGACCCGGCGCCGACCACCGACTGCGCCGCCGCACCGCCCGCGATCAGCAGCAGCCCGACGCCGATCGGCAGGCGCGGCGGGATCCGGCCTTCCAGCTTGCCCGACTGCGCGGCGGTGAAGAAGGCCGCGACGCTCATCGGCAGGAAGCACAAGCCCGCCGTCACCGGGCCCATGTTCAGCACCGACTGCAGCCACAGCGACTCGTACGCCAGGTAGGAGAACGCCGCGCCGGACAGCATCAGGGCGCCGATCATCACCCCGGTGAACGTGCCGCGGCGGAACAGTCCCAGATCGAGCAGGGGGGCCTGGCTGCGCAGCTCGGCCACGACGAACGCGATCAGCGCGACGCCGGCCACCGCGAACGTCCCGAGGGTGCGCGACGAGCTCCAGCCGTAGTCGTTGCCCTTGATCAGGGCGTAGGTGGCCAGGCCGGCCGCGGCGGTGAACGTCAGCAGGCCGGTCAGGTCGAGGCGGCCACGGCGCTCGCCGCGGGACTCGCCGACGTAGCGCAGGGTCATGGCGACCGCGGCCACGCTGATCGGCAGGTTGACGAAGAAGATCCAGCGCCAGTCCAGGTGCTGGGTGAGCAGGCCGCCCATGATCGGCCCGGCGGCCGCGGCGGCGCCGTTGACCGCGCCCCACACCCCGAACGCGGTGCCCCGGTCGCGGCCGGAGTAGAGGTGGCTGATCAGGGCGACGGTGGTGGCGAGCATCGCCGCGCCCCCGACACCCTGCACGGCGCGGAAGGCGATGAGCTCGCCGGGGTCGGTGGCCAGGCCGCAGGCCAGCGAGGCGGCGGCGAAGACGACGAGGCCGCCGGTGTAGAGGCGGCGGTGGCCGGCCCGGTCGCCGAGGGAGCCGGCGGCGAGGAGGAGGGCGGCCAGGACCAGGGCGTAGACGTCCATCACCCATTGGAGGTCGGCGAAGGTGGTGTGCAGGCTGCGGGCCATGTCGGGCAGGGCGACGGTGACGATGGTGACGTCGACGAGCAGCATGAAGGTGCCGAGGCAGACCGCTACCAGCGGGAGCCATTTACGCATGGGGTCCTCCCCCGAATCGGTATCTCTTTGGGACGCCTCGACGGTCCCAGCCGATGACCGGATAGCGGGGCCCAGAGGCGTCAACCTGGCGGTTTCCCATGCCGGATTCCCCTGCCATGATGGATTTCCATGGCCTCCGCCCTCGTCGACGACCCTGTCGTCCAGCCTTTCGACCAGTTGGACCGCCAGCTGGTGCAGGCGCTGATGATCGACGGCCGTGCGCCGTTCAGCCGGTTGGCCGAGGTGCTCGGCGTCAGCGATCAGACCGTGACGCGCCGGTATCGGCGGCTGCGCGGCGAGGGGCTGGTGCGCGTCATCGGGCTGCCGCTGGGCATGCGGGTCGGTCTGTATCAGTCGCAAGTCCGCGTGCAGTGTGTGCCCGGTGCGGCCGGCGCCATCGCGGACGCGCTGGCCCGGCGGCCGGACATCGCGTGGGTGACGATCAACGCCGGGGGAGCCGAAGTGGCGTGTATGACCCGCTCCCGTTCGCGCCGCGAACGGGACTCGCTCCTGTTGGACAAGCTGCCCCGCACCCGCCAGGTGACCGGCGTGAGCGCCCGCACCGTCCTGCATCTGTGGACGGGCGGACCGGGTGGTTGGCGTGGTCTGAACGATCTCACCCCGGACCAGACCGCCGCGCTCCGCCGCGAGGTCCGCGCCGGCGGCGGCGAGTTCGAACTCGACCCCGCCGACCGTGCCATGCTCGCCGTCCTGGAACGCGACGGCCGTGCCACCTACCCGGAGCTGGCGGCCGCCACCGGGAAGTCGGAGTCGACCGTCCGCCGCCGCCTGGACCACCTCACCGAGGAGGGCGTGGTCTTCTTCGACGTCGAGGTGCTACCCGTCCACCTCGGGTTCCAGGTCGAAGCGCTGATGTCGGCCGCGGTGGCGCCCTCCGACCTCGAGGCGGTGGGCCGCACCGTCGGCTCCCACCCCGAGGTCCCCTTCGCCGCCGCGACCACCGGCGCCACCAGCCTGCTCGCCGTCGTGGTCTGCCGCGACATCGAAGCGCTCTACGAATACGTCACGCTCCGCCTCGGCGCGATCAAGGAGGTCGCGCAGCTGGAGATAACGCCCGCGCTGCGGACGGTGAAACGGGCGGGACTGCTGACGGACGGGGTGCGGTTGTTCGACCCGCCGGCTCCCAGCCGCTGACGCGGACGGGGAACCTCACTCCCAAGCCAGCTCCGCGACCGCCTGGTCGAAAGCCGCCACCACCTCGTCCACCTTCGCCTCGTCGCCTCCCGGCCCCGCCTGCCCGGTCAGCGCGATCGACAACCACCGGTGCTGCGCGTCCCCGGCGACCGGCACCACGTACTCGACGTGCCGCGGCCCGCTGCGCGGCGGCTCACCGTCCTCGCCGTCCTCCTCGTCCAGGGTGGCGGGCACGCTGTCGTCGACACCGGCGCTGCGGTCGATGCGGACGGCGGGCATCCCGGCGATGACTCCGGTGCGGGCGGTGGGGTTGGCGGCGGCGACCCGGGCGACCACGTCGGCGGGGTCGGGGACGGCGGTGGTGGGGATCTTGACCTCGGCGGCCATGACGGTCAGGGCCGGAAGGGGACCGGCGCCGATATTGGGAGCCGGGATGTAGAAGTCGATACCGCCCTTGGCGCGGCCGGCAAGGATTTGGGTGGTCAGCCGGGCCTCGATCAGCCCCCGGGCGCCTTCGGCCGCGTCGGCCGGCACCGAGGCGAACACCGCGTCCAGGTAGGCCTTCACGTCCGCCTCGGCGTGGTCGTCGAGGCGGATGCGCTGCCAGCCGTCACCGAGGTCGAGCCGGTAGGTGATCGGCTGGGGGGCGTCGGTGGTCTCGTCCGTTGTCGCCATCTCTTCTGTTCCCCCGCAGGTAGAAGCGGATACGCAGGGCACCGAGTCTACAAAGGCGCCCGGGTCTGGGAAACCGTGATGCAGAACCCTGTTTAAGTAGGTCCGGCGTTTGCAGGTGGCAGGCGACCCGCTGGACGGGCATGTCGGGGTCCTGATGATCAGGACGCTGTCGCGTCTTCGACCCGGCCGCGTGATGCGAACATGTTGTCGGCCGCCGGTTCCCTCGCGCGGGCGAACCGGGGATGCGGCGCGGGTCGAGGGCTTGCAGGCTCGGACGAGTGGCCGCCGCCCGGCGGTCGCATGAATGAGCGAAGGGATGCAGCCGCCATGCGCCTGACATCAGCCACACCCCCCGGCACGGCGACCCGGCCACGCGACCCGCGTGCCGACGTGATCGAACGTCGGTTCCGACATGAACCGCCGATCCGGTGAGTTACAGACGCGCGCCGAGGCTGCTGCGGGTGGTCACAGCCACGGCGATCGCGCTCATCGGATCCGCGGCCGGCGTCGCCGCCGCGCAGACCGCCCCCGGACCGGCCGGGTCGGCTCCGGCCGCCGCCTCCGGGCCGCCCTCGCCCTCCGGTCTGACCGTCGAGGTCATCGGCGGCGGCACCCCCGCGGACGAGCGCTCCGCGATCGACTACACGATCGAACTGCGCGACGACGGCCCCCTCCCGTATCGGCACCTCGCCGTCACCGCCCTGCTCCCGTCCGGGTTCCACGTCCTGCGGGCGAGCCCCGAACCCGGGCAGTCGGCCGCCGTCCCCACCTGGACCGTCGACGTGGCCCCGGGGCAGAAGGTCGACATCCGGGCCCAGGTCTCCGCCGGCACCGTCCAGGACCTCACCGACGGCACGCCGATCCCGCTCGCCGACGCCCCGGACGATCTGGTCGACCCCTCCGCTCCCGGCGCCCAGGCCTGGTACTCGGTCACGGCCTGTGTGCGCCAGGCCCCCGGCGATCCGCCGGTGACCTGCGGGTTGTCCAGCCAGCTGCTGGTCAAGACGGAGGACGACACCCGCCGGGGCGTCGAGGCGATCGTGCTGCTGCTCGGCCTGCCGGCGGCGGCCGCCGGGCTGGGCGCCTACGCCTGGCGGACCCGGCGCGATCCGGAGGCCGATCCGTGAGGCCGGGCCGTCCGGCCGCAAAAAGTTGCCGCGAGAATGCCGATTAAGGCCGGACGGCACGTAAGCTCGGCGGCATGCACCTGATGAAGTCCACGGATCTGGCGCTGCGTCTGCTGATGCGGTTGGCCGTGGTCCCGCGGGACGCCGACCCGGACGAGCTGCCGACGACCCGGGAGGTGGCCGAGGCGATGGGCGCCGCCACCACCCACCTGGCGAAGGTCGTCGGCAAGCTCCAGCACCTGGGCCTGGTCCAGGCCCGGCGCGGCCGCGGCGGCGGTCTGGTGCTGACCGCCGCGGGCCGCGCCGCCTCGGTCGGTGCCGTGGTGCGGACCTTCGAGGGCTCCGGCGACCTCGCGGCCTGCGTCGACGGCGACGAACCGTGTCCGATCAACGCCGCCTGCCGGCTCCGCGGCGCGCTGCGCGTCGCCCAGGAGGCGTTCTACGCGTCGCTCGACCAGCTCACGATCGAGGACGTGACCGCCGCCCCGACCGGGCCGCTGTTGCTCACGCTCAGCCGGAGATGAAGCGGGGCGGGGCTCAGGCCGAAGCCAGCCACAGGTCGGGCCCGAACACCTCGTAGTGGATGTCGGCCGCCGGCACGCCCTTGGCCAGCAGCTGCTCGCGTATCGACCGCATGAAGGGCAGCGGCCCGCAGATGAAGGCGGCGGTTCCGGCCGGCAGCTCCAGGTCCGTCAGGTCCGCGTAGCCGACCCGGCCGAGATCGCCGGCGCCCTCCTCGTACCAGTAGTGCGTGGTGCCCGCGGTGAGCTTCTCGGCCAATATCGCCTGGTCCCCGCGCAGCGCGTGCGCCGCCGGGCTCCGGTCGGCGTGCAGCACCGCCACCGGCGCCCCGTACTCCCGGTCCACCAGCTCGGCCAGCAGCGACACCATCGGCGTCACGCCGATGCCCGCCGAGGCCAGCAGCAGCGGCCGCTCCGCGCCGCCGAGCGCGCTGTCGAGCACCAGGTCCCCGAACGGCGCCGAGACACGCAGCACCCGGCCGGGCTGGACGGTGTCGTGCAGGTGGTTCGAGACCTCGCCCGCGGGGCTCTCCTCGCCGCCGCGCTCCCGCTTCACGCTGATCTGCCGCACCGCGGCGTCGGGCGCCGAGACCAGGCTGTACTGGCGGATCTGGCGGGCGCCGTCGGGCAGCTCGACCTGCACCGAGACGTACTGCCCGCCCTGGAACGGCTGCGGGGTGCCGCCGCCGACCGGGCGCAGCAGGAACGAGGCGACGTCGCCGGTCTCCTCGCGGCGGCCGACGACCTCCCAGTCGCCCCACGTGCCGCCGACCAGGTAGCCGCGCTCGGTGTAGAGCCGCTCCTCCAGGGCGATCAGCGCGTTGGCCATCAGCCAGTAGACCTCGTCCCAGGCCGCGGCCACCTCCGGCGTGACCGCGTCGCCGAGGACCTCGACGATGGCCTCGAACAGGTGCTGGTGCACGACCTTGTACTGCGCGGCGCTGACGCCCAGCGACGCGTGCTTGTGGGCGATCCGGGACAGCATCGCGTCCGGCCGGGTGCCGGGGTGCTCCAGCAGATGCGTCGCGAAGCCCGCGATCGAGCCGGCCAGGGCCTGGCGCTGGGTGCCGGCGGCCTGGTTGCCCCGGTTGAACAGGTCGCGCAGCAGCTCGGGGTGGGCGTCGAAGAGCCGGGCGTAGAAGCGCTCGGTGATGTCCTCGATCGCCGCGCCGACGGCGGGCAGGGTGGCGCGGACGGTGGCGGTGGATGTCTCGGAGAGCAAGGTGACTCCTCACGTGGTGCGGCCGGCGCGGACCCCGCCGGAGCGGGGTCTTCGAGCCGCGCTCACGTTAACACGCATCCTCGATTCCACTTTTAGCGGGGGTCCGTTCGCCCGCCCGCGCCGGTTCGGCGCGGTCTCGGGCATGGCTCCCAGCCTGGGCGGCACGGCTCGACGGGGGGAACCTTGACCTGGAGCGCGCTCCAGGTTGCACTGTCGACGACATGGAATACACCCGTTTCGGCGGCCCGGAGGGGCCGCGGGTCAGCACCCTGGCGCTCGGCGCCCTGCCCTTCGGCGCGGTCGTCGACGAGCCGACGTCGTTCGCCCTGCTCGACCGGTTCGTCGAGGCCGGCGGCACGTTCATCGACACGGCCGACTGCTACTGCTTCTGGATCGACGGCAAGACCGGACGGGAGAGCGAGGAGCTGCTCGGCCGCTGGCTGGCGTTCCGGAAGAACCGCGACGGCCTGGTCATCTCCACCAAACTCGGCGCCCAGCCGGACCCGGAACTGGCCGCGACCTGGCCGCGCAACGCCGAGGGCCTGTCGGCGAAGACCGTCCGCGCCGCCGCCGAGGGCAGCCTCCGGCGCCTGGGCACCGACCACGTCGACGTCCTCTTCTCGCATGTGGAGGACCGGTCCGTCGACCTCGTCGAGACGGTCGGCGCCTTCGCGGACCTCGTCGCCGACGGCCTGATCGCCCAGGCCGGCGTCTCCAATCACCCGACGTCCCGCATCAAGCAGGCGCGGGCCGCCGCCGTCGAGCTCGGCGTCCCCGGCTACACCGCGGTCCAGCAGCGGCACAGCTTCCTCACCCCGAAACCGGGCGCGAGCTTCGAGATCCAGGAGGCGGCCGACGACGACCTGCTGGCCCTGGTCCGCGCGCAGGACGACCTCTCGATGATGGCGTACACGGCCTTGTTGGAAGGCGCGCTGGTCCGCGAGGACCGACCGCTGCCCTGGCAGTATCAGACCCCGCGGAACGAGCGGAGACGCGCCGCCCTGTGGAACACGGCCCGGGAGGCCGGTGTCACGCGTGCCCAGCTCGCCCTGGCCTGGGTGCTGCGCGGCGACCCGCAGATCATCCCCGTCCTCGGTGTCAGTACCCTGTCCCAGCTCGACGACGCCCTCGGCGCGCCGGCCGTGCCGGCGGACGCGCTCGCGGCGCTGGCTGCGGCCGTGGACGAGGCGGAGGCCGGGGCGGAGTAGCCGGAGTCCGTGGCGCTACGCCGACCCGTCGGACCCGCCACCGCCGCCGAGTTCCGCCGTGACCGCCGCCGGCGCGGCAGAATCCATCAGACCGAAACCGGACCGATCACCACTCCAGACGCGCCCTAGTTGAGCATGTCGTCCTTCAGCCCCAGCAAGACCAGCGCGGCGCGGTAGTCCTCCAGCCGCGCCCCGCGGGCCAGGCCCAGACTGATCGCGGTCCCGACGGCCTCGGCCAGCCCGGCCACCGTCGACCCGTGGCCGCCGGCGGTCAGGAAGACCTCGCGCACCCGGCCCTCCTCCCGGGCCACGGTGACCCGTCCGCCGTACCCGCCGACCGACACGCTGACCGTCTCCGACGTGCGCTGACGCGGCAGCCTGACCTGGGCCATAGAGGATCTCCTCAGGGTTCGGGCACCGACCGCGAACGGCCGGCGCGGAGGGGGTGAGGACGGAAGGCTATCGGTCGCGCGGCGGGTTCCCGGGGCGCCCCGGTCGAACTGGCGTGTCGGATCGGGAGATGGATGTTCCGGTGCTGATCCCCCTGCTGTGACAGAACGCGAAAGACCGCCGGGCGGGTGGCCCGACGGTCTTTCGCGGTGCTTTCCGGTATGCGGCTCTCCGGCTCTCGTCCTCCCTGCCGGAGCCCGCCCCACTCCGCTCACGCGGCCAGCGCGTGCGCCCGGCCGGCCCGCCCCGCGACCGCGCCGCGCTTGGCGGCCATCGCGCCGGTCCGGCCCAGCATCATCGTGATCGCCATCAGGACCAGCGTGTCGGTCAGCGCGTCGACGGTCACCTGGTGCGTCATCATCCACCGGCCCAGGCTCTCGGTGAACCAGTGCTGCGCGCCGTAGGAGAAGGCCAGCCGAGCGCCGATCACACCGGTCCACAGGGCCGCGTACGCCGCGCCGGCATGGGTGTGGATCTTGCCGGTGGCCTCCTCGCGCCGCACCTTCAGCAGCGCCGCCGCGGCCAGGCCGAGCAGCAGGCCCAGCGCCGCCCCGCCCAGTTCCAGCGCCAGCCCGGTGCCGGAGGTCGCCGGGTGCTTGACGTACAGCGGCACGATCACCGCGGCCACGATGGCCGGCCGCAGCAGCCGGGACTTGGTGACCTCCCGGCGACCCAGGTCGGTCCCCAGGACCGAGGCCAGGACGATGCCGTTGACGAGCCAGACGCTGATGTCCATTTCCGTTTTCCCCTCTGGTGCTGCTCTCTCCTGCTGACATCTAGAGATTCGCAGCTCAGCGGGTGTAACGGCTTCCACCCGAGGGTGGAAGGAGGGTGGAACGGGGGTGGATGGAGCGCCGGTGGGGCTTGTCAGCCCGCTGCGGCTCCCGCGCCCCCGCCACCGCCCGCCCCGGCGCCCGTGCTGTGGCTCGCGGTGGTCGACGGATCCGGCAGATGGGTGATCCGCGTCGTGTCCAGGAACAGCCCGCCGAACGCCGTCGCCAGCGCGGCCAGCGCCGCCGCCGCGTTCACGTGCCGCTCCCCGTGGATCCCCAGTGCCAGCGCGCCGCTGATGATCGACCCGCCGCCGATCAGCACCGCGAGGACCCACATCCGGTCGAACTTCGTCTGCAGCCCGGCCGCCGCGTCCTTCGCCATGCCGATGTCCTTGATCGGGTTCAGGATCCCGCCGAGGAACGCCGCCCCGGTGACCCCCGCGAACTGCCCGACGTCGGGCAGCTTCAAGCTCGTGCACCGCCACGAGACCGCGCCGAGCGCGATCGCCACGGCGGCGAAAGTGAGCAGTTGGATGGCGCGTGAGATCTTGCTGCTCGGTGCGAAGGCGTTGAACATCCTCACCCTCCCTGGTCTGCGGTAAGCCACATCGTCGTCCCCTGGCGTATCCGAGACAAGGGATGGATTCCCTGGCGAATCAGTATCTTGCTATATCCGGGGCCCGGAATCACCGGTCGGCGGTTCTTCTCCCGACGGTTACCCGTCGGTACGATCGCCGGTCATGACGATCACCGACCTGCCCCCGGCGGCCCGCCGCGCGGCCGCCGCCTACGCGGTGCTCAGCGTGGCGAACATCGTGCTGTCCGACGCCGGCTTGCGGGTCGGGGACTGGATCACCAAGCCCGCGCTGATGCCGCTGCTCGCGGTCTTCACGTGGCTCGCCGCCGACACCGGAGCCCGCTCCCTCCTGCGCCTGCCGCTGGCCGGCATCCTGCTCGGCGGTGCCGGCGACGCGGCACTGATCGGGAAGGGCACCTGGTTCCTGGTCGGCATGGGCTGCTTCGCCGCCGGCCACATCTGCTACCTGATCGCCTTCCGCCGGCGCGGCGCGTTCGACGCGATCGGCCGGCCCGCGCTCGCCGGCTACGCGGCCGTCTGGGTGCTGCTGCTCGCCCTGACCTTCTCGGGCCTCGGCTCGCTGCTGGTCCCGGTCGTGGCCTACAGCCTGCTGCTGGTCGGAATGGCAGTGGCGGCCTCCGGGCTGTCCCGCACAGCGGCGGTCGGCGGCGCGCTGTTCCTCGTCTCGGACGGCTTCATCGCCTTGGGGCTGGCCGAGGTGCACCTGCTGCCTCACCAGAGCGTGTTGGTCATGCCGACCTACGTCGCCGCGCAGTTCCTGCTGGCACTCGCCTGGGCCGGACTCGCGCCGGCCCGGACCGCTCGACGCGCCGGAGATCCGGTGGCCAGTTTTCCGGCCGGTGCGGAGAAGACGTCCGGATAGCCGGATAAGTGAATCAGGGCTTTGCCTCAAAACCGACCCGCCACCTCGCGCCACCGCTGACACGGCGTCACCGGCCTTCTAGCCTTCCGCCGACAGGAGAGCCGTTCCCTTCGGGAGGTGGGGGAAAGAATGAGAAGTCCTGTTCCACGGATCCGCGCCGCCCTCGTGGCGACGCTGGGTCTGGCGCTCGCCCTGGCGCCGATGACGGCCGCGTCCGCGCGGTCGGAGGCGTTCGCCAGTGCGGGCCCCGCGTGTCCGACCTTCAAGGTCCTGGCGTCCCGGGGCTCCGGCGAGGACGCCGGACCCGGCAAGCCGGTCGGCGCGTTCATCGCGGACCTGCAGAAAACGGCCGCCGCGAGCGCCGGGACGGTCGCGCCGCCCTGGTACAACCCCTACCCGGCGGTCCCGGTGGACCCGTCGGGATGGAAGGGCCTGCTCGTCGACTACGAGTCCTTCGTCGTCCCGCTCGGGCTGCCGATCTACCAGGCCTCGGTGGCCCGCGGCCAGCAACTGCTCAGGAACCAGATCGCGGCCGAGCTGAGCGGTCCGTGCGGCGGGTCCACCCGGCTCATCCTCGCCGGATACAGCCAGGGCGCCGAGACGACCGGCAACGTGTACCAGGGCTTGTCGGCGTCCGACCAGTCCAAGATCTTCGGCATGGTGCTGTTCGGCGACACGCACTTCCTCGGGACGTCGAACTTCGCCTATGGGAACGCCGACCCCAAGCGGAACGGCGTCTTCGGCGCGCGTCCGGAGTTCTCCGGCTCCTCGGACACCCTCTCGTTCTGCCACAACCTCGACCCGATCTGTCAGGGGTTCTTCAAGTTCATCCCGTCCGAGGGGATGTCGCACTTCTCGGATCTGGCCCAGCACCTGAACTACGACACCGTCGGTGACGGTCCGGGGCTGCCCACCTATCCGCAGCTGGCGGCGAACCACTTCGTCCGCGGCGCCGGGCTGAAGCCGCCGACGTCCGCCGCCACACCGCTGGACCTGGTCTTCGTCATCGACTCGACCGGGTCGATGGGCCCGTACCTGTCCGCGGTCACCGCCAACGTGCAGACCATCGTGGACAAGACCCGGGCGGCCAGCCCCGACGTGCGGTTCGCCCTCGTCGACTTCAAGGACACCGACCAGGGCGACCCCTACGCCTCCCGCGTCGACGTGCCCTTCACCACCGACACCGCGGCGCTCGGTTCCGCCGTCGGCGGCATCACGGCGGACGGCGGAGGCGACACGCCCGAGGCGCGGTTCTCCGGCATCATGACGGCGCTCGGCCTGCCGTGGCGCAACGGTGTGCGCAAGGAGATCATCGTCATGAGCGACGCCCCGGGCAAGGACCCGGAGCCGGTGACCGGCTACACCGCGGCCACCGTGATCGACAAGGCGTTCAGCGTCGACCCGGCCGTCGTCGACACCCTCGCGCTGGGCGGCGACCCGTCCGCGGCGTCGTTCGACCCGCAGGTCACCACCAAGACCGGCGGGCACCTGTTCGTCGGCGACACCGGCGGCACCATCGCCGACACCATCATCAAGGCCATCCAGACCACCACGGCCGCACCGGTCGCGGCCATCACCGACCCCGGCTCCGTCGCCGCGGGCGGCCGCTACAGCCTGTCGGCCGGCGGCTCCTTCGACCCGGGCGGCGAGGCCCTGACCTACGCCTGGGACCTCGACGGGTCCGGCACCTACGCGACCACCTCGCACGGTCCGGTCCTGAACGGGATCGCGGCCGGCGCGGTCGGCGACCACAAGGTCGCCCTGCGCGTCACCGACACCGACGGCCTGGTCGGCTTCGCGACCGCCACCGTCCACGTCGTCGACGCGGGTCCGTACACCGGCGTGCCGCAGGCGCCGACCGGCATCTCCGTGACACCGGCCGCCGACCACTCGACGGTCACGGTGTCCTGGAAGCCGGGCGCCGGACCGCCCACCGAGGCGTATCAGGTCTCGACGACCGACGGCGTGCTCCGCGCCGTGGTCCAGCACGGCGGCGCCGCGTCGCTGACGCTGCCCGCCGGCCAGCTGCCGCTGACCCTGCAGATCCAGGCGCTCAACCGCATCGGCCTGGGCGGTGTCGCCGGCCCGGTCTACACCGCGGTGTCCGGCCCCTCGGTCACCAGGATCGCCGGCGCGGACCGGTTCGCCACCGGCATCATGCTGTCCCAGGCGCGCTACCACGCGGGCCAGGCCGGCGCGGTGGTCCTAGCCCGCGGCGACCTGTACCCGGACGCCCTGGCCGGCGTGCCGCTGGCCGCGAAGAAGGGCGGACCGCTGCTGCTCACCTCACCCGCCGTGCTCGACGGCGCGGTGGGCAAGGAGATCCAGCGCGTGCTGCCCACGGGCGGAACGGTCTACGTGCTCGGCGGCGTCAACGCGGTGTCGAAGAACGTTGAGAACTCCCTCACCGGCCTCGGCTACCACGTCGTCCGCTTCGCCGGGGGCGACCGCTTCGCCACCGCCCTGACCGTCGCGCAATCCCCGGACGGCCTGGCCGACCCGTCCCACGTGATCGTCGCGACCGGTCTGAACTACCCGGACGCCCTCGCCGCCGGCCCGCTGGCGGCCGGCCCGTTCGCCGCCCAGCCCGGCCAACCGGCGGCCGTGGTCCTGTCCCAGGACCGGACCCTCGACCCGGCGACGGCGGCCTACCTGAAGGCGAAGGCGGCAGCCGGAGGCCAGAACGTGGCGGCGATCGGCGGCCAAGCCGTCGCCGCGGCCAAGTCCGTGCTCCCGGCCTCCGCCTACCGCCCCCTGTCCGGCGCCGACCGCTACGCGACGGCGGCCTCCGTCGCCGCCCTGTTCGGCACCAGCCCCTCGACAGTGGGGGTCGCCACCGGCATCGCGTTCCCGGACGCCCTGACCGGCGGCGCCTTCATGGCCGCCGCGGGAGGACCCATCCTCCTGACCGATCCGGCGGGCCTGTCCGCCCCGACCGCAGCCTCCCTGACCGCCGACGCGGCCAAGGTCCAAGCGGTCGACGCGTTCGGCGGTGTGCAGGCACTCCCCGACAAGGTGGTGCTGGCCATCGCGATGGCGGTGCACGGGATCGTGCACACCTGAGCGGCGGCTGAGCAGGAAGCGGGTGGCGGTCTCCGGTCGACGGGGGCCGCCACCCGCCCTTTGTGCCCGAGTGCACTTCCGCGCACCGCCCCATGCGCGCACCGTCAGATCGCAGGCGGCACCGCTCCCTAGCGTGATCAGCCAAGGGCCACGTCCGCCTGATCCAACAATGGGGAGAGTCACAGTGTCTGCAACCAACCCGACCGTCGTCCTCGTACACGGTGCGTTCGCCGACGCCGCCAGCTGGGCCGGTGTCATCGGCGAGCTCCAGTCTCAGGGCGTCGCGGTGATCGCGCCGCCGAATCCGCTGCGGGGGCTGGCGGCTGACGCCGCGTACGTGGGCTCGGTGGCGAGCCAGATCGAGGGCCCGGTGGTGCTCGTCGGTCACTCCTACGGCGGCGCGGTCATCACGGTGGCCGGCGCGGCGGAGAACGTGGTGGGCCTTGTCTATGTCGCGGCGTACGTTCCGGAGGAGGGGGAGAGCCTCGGCGAGTTGCAGGAGCGCTTCCCACTGGCGCCGCTGGTCGCCAACCTCACCGAGTGGAAGTACCCGCTTCCCGGTGGCGAGTCGGGAGTCGAGGTGACCATCAACGCTGACGCGTTTCCCTCGATCTTCGCCGCCGACGTGCCCGCGGAGACCACGCAGGTGCTGGCCGCGGCGCAGCGTCCGCTCGCCGTCTCCGCCTTCACCGAGACGGCCTCGACCGCCGCGTGGAAGACCAAGCCCTCGTGGGCCGTGGTCGCCGGCGCGGACAGCGCCATCAACCCCGAGGTCGAGCGCTACGGCGCGCAGCGCGCCGGCGCCACCGTCATCGAGATCGACGGCGCCTCGCACGCCGTCGCCGTCTCGCAGCCGAAGGCGGTCGCGGACGTGATCCTCCAGGCGGTTCGCGCCGCCCGCTGAGCGGGGCGGGCAGCGGCATCGCCCGGGTGCCGTCGCACCCGGGCGATCACACTTGTACAATCTTCAATCATGTCTGGCGATCTCCAGCACATCCTCCGCCGGATCGGGCCGGAAGCGTCCGGGCCCCGGATCCTCCTCCTGCTCGGCGAGGAAGGCATCGGCAAGACCTGGCTTCTGCGGGCGGTCGCCGAACGGTCCGCGGCGGCCGGCACACGAGTGCTTTCCGTGCAGTGCTGGAGCGCCGAGAAGAACGTCGCCTTCGCCGCACTGCGCCGCCTGTTCCCCGTGGTCCCGGACCAGACATCCTCGACCGCATCCGCATCCGAAAGCCCGGAACGGACCCTGATCATCGTCGACGATGTCCAGGACTGCGACCAACCCTCCCTGACCGCACTGTGCTGGCTGGTCCGGTGCACCACCGAACGTCCGGCGTCGATCCTCCTGGCCGCGCGCGGAGACGCGGCCCCCGCCGGCCTGCCTTCCGAGGTGGAGGTCATACGCGTCAACCCGCTGGGCCTGCCCTCGGCCGCGGCACTCCTGGACGCCCAGCCCGATCCTCCCACCGGACGGCCCCGCCTGGAACTCCTGCAGAAGGCCCGGGGCAACCCGTCAGCGCTGCTGGAACTGTGCGGCGACCACACAGCTCACCCGCGTCGTGTCGAGCACGGATTCCAAAGGCGGATCGACGCCTTCCCGCCAGAGACGCGACGCGCCCTCCTCTACGCGGCCACCGCGCTACCAGACGAGGGACTCGCCGCCATCATGGCCGCTCTCGGCACCGACGACCTCAGCATCTGGGCCCCGGCCGAAGCGGCAGGACTCGTCCAGATCGACGGCGGACAGGTGACCTTCCGCCATCCGCTCGGCCGGACCGCCGCGGGCCGCCAGCCGGCCGACCTCCGCTACCGAGCGCACCGCGACCTCGCCGCCGCCGCGACCGCGGCCGGCCGTCCCGCCGCGCACGCCCATCACGCGGCCGCCGCAACGCTGGGCGTCGACGAAGCCGCCGCCCAAGCACTGCGCGCGACAGCCTGGGCAAGCCGCGACACATTCACCGCCGCTCGCGTCCTCGATCAGGCCGCTGATCTCACCGGCGACGCCGACCGCGCCGCCAGTCTCGTCGACGCCCTCCTGGCGGCCGCCGCGGTGGGAGACCTGGACTGGGTCAGGTCGCTCCACGAAACCTTCATCCGTCGCACCACAGACCCGGCCCTGGTATGCCTCGCAGCCTGCGCAGCAGCGGCGACCTTGTCGCTCGCGTCGTACCAGACCGAGGCGCTCGACCTCCTTCTCGAAGCCGCGGACCGGCACAGCGGACTGGCCGACGGACCACTCTCGCTCACCGTGACCACGATCGCCGCCGCCATCGCCCACCAGTCCGGGCTGCCGGAGCACTACCGGCGAGTGCTGGAGAAGTCGGCGCGCGCCGGAACGCTCGAATCCGTCGAAGCCACCACGGTCAACACGGTCAACACGGTCAACACGGTCAACACGGTCACCGATGTTCTGACGCATCTCAACGACGCGGACCTCCGCACCACCTTGACCGCATACGTCTCGGTCATCACGCAGCAAACCGCACCCGCGCAGGTCATCCGCCGCCTCGACCCTCCCCGTCTCGGCACCCTGTCCGAGGATCTCCGCCGTCTCCTCCTCCGCCTCGCCGTCGCCGCAGTGGCCTACCACGCCGACGAACCGGCCACGTCGCTCGCACAGTTCCGCAGAGCCGACACCTATCTCCGTGCTCGAGGCGCCCACGGCGCACGCGCCTGGCTGCTGTCCCCGCTCTTGGACACGTTGCTCGCCACCGGCCGCTGGGCCGAAGCCGAGGCGCTCGCCGCAACCGCCCTCGACCACGCCGCCGTCCTCGGCATGCACCGCGTCGTCTCCGACCTCCGTGCCTTCGACCTGACCCTGCGCGCCGTGCGGGGCGATGCCGACCTGGACGGCACCGCCGCCACGCCCGGTCCCGACGTCGATCTCGCCGAGAACGGCGCGACCCGCTGCCGGTGGGCCCGCGCCCGCGCCACGGCCGCCTTCGACCGCGGCGACTGGTCCGACGCGTACCGTTGGCTCCGCAGCCTGTTCACGCCGGACGGCGAACCGGAACACCCGTACCTCTCCCCGCGCGCGATCGCCGAACTCGCCATCGCAGCCGTCCGGTCGGGCCGGACCCAGGACGCGGCCCGGGTCCTCGAACGAGTCCGCGACCAGCAAGGCGAGCGGCCGACCACCCGCATGACGCTTCTGATGCACCACGCGTCCGCTCTCCTCGATCCCGCCACGGACCAGGAGGCCGGCTTCCAGCTCGCCCTGGTCAACCCGGCGGGCGAGCAGTGGCCGCTGGAACGCGCCCAGACCCGGTTCAGCTACGCCCTCTGGCTGCGCCGGGGACGCCGTACCTCGGAAGCCCGCGAGCAGCTCGCCGCCGCCTTGGAAACCGCCGAGGAGCTGGGATCGGCCGGACTGGCCGCCGCGCTGCGCAGCGAAATGCGCGCCAGCGGAGTCGCCACGGCCCCGGAGCCCTCCGCGGCGCTCTCCACCCTGACTGCTCAGCAACAGCAGATCGTCCGTATGGCCGCGAGCGGCATGTCGAATCGCGAGATCGGTGAACAGCTCTTCCTCTCGCCCCGGACCGTGGGCTCGCACCTGTACAACATCTATCCCAAGCTGGGCGTCAGCAGCCGGCACCAGCTTCGTGATCTCCTGGAAGCCGGATAGGGTCGGCCGGGGCCATCGGACGGATCACCGCGCGGATCACCGGGTGGCGTCGCCGGAACGGCCGATCCCGGAGCGGATGTCGGCAAACCGAGGAAGTGGAAGCAGGTGAGGTGGATGGAACCGGTTGCCCGGGACGACGCCGCTGCTCGCCATGCCTCCTCCACCGCCGTCGTCCTCGATCCGTTGGTGGAGCAGCTGATCGCCGCCTCCGCCAAACCCCCGTCCCTGGACGACCTCGGACCCGCGCTCGGCCGCCGCGCTCTTCAGGAGGCCCAAGCCGACCGTGTCGAGGACTTCGAGGTCGAGGCCGAGTTCCGCGTGGCGCCGACCGGTCCCTTGGGCCTCATGGGTTTCTGGACGTTCCGCCCGAAGGGCGTGCGCGGACCGCTGCCGACGCTGCTCTACGTCCACGGCGGCCGGTGGATGCTCGGCGACGCCCGGACCCACGCACGTCTGGTCAGCGAACTCGTCAAGGGCGCGGGTGTTGTCGCCGTGGTCCCGGAATACAGCCGTACGCCTGAGGCCCGCTACCCGGTGGCCCTGGAGGAGTGCTACACGCTGCTGCTCTGGCTCGTCGAGCAGCAGGAAACGCTGGGTTTGGACAGCAGCCGGCTCGCGGTGGCCGGAGACTGCGCAGGAGCCACCTTGGCCACCGCGCTGACCATGGTCGCGAAGGCCCGCGGCGGCCCGTCCATCGCCGCGCAGCTGTTGTACTACCCGCTCGTCGACGCGAGCTGTGCCAGCGAGTCCCAGCGCCGGTTCGCCAGCGGCTACATGCTGACCCGCAAGGCGCTGCTCCGTTATTGGCGGGAGTACTTGGCGGGCTCCAGCGGCTGGACCGAGCCGACCGCTTCCCCGTTGCGCGCCACGCACGCCGATCTCGCGGGGCTGCCCGCCGCCCTGGTCGTCACCGCGGAAGCCGACATCGCCCGCGACGAGGGCGAGCTTTACGCGCAACGCCTGCGTGAAGCGGGGGTCGCGGCGACCGCGATGCGTTTCCTGGGGACCGTCCACGACTTCGTGTCGCTGAACGCGCTGCGCGACAGCCCGCCGAGCCGGGATGCTCTCCGGTACGGCTCCGACTTCCTCCGGTCGCACCTTTCCCACTAGACCAGTCGTCGACCAGTCGCCCGACGCATGCCTCCACCCCCGCGCGCGGGAGAGGCTGGGGCCATGCTGTCGACACCCCAGGCGGTCCGTGGAGAAGTGATCAGTACCAGCGCCGTGCCGGAGCACGAGAGCCTCGACTACTGGTGTGACGCCGTCATGGCCACGCTCGTCGGCATGGACGTCGACACCGCACAAGGCACCATCGACGGTGAGATCCGCATCGACCGCCTCGGCGATCTGCAGATCAGCACGGTCGCCACCGAGGCCGGGGAGGTGCACCGGGCGCCCAGGTTCATCGCGCGCGGGGACGGCGGCCGCATCTTCGTCGCCGTGCAGAGCAAGGGGACCGCGCAGGTCGAGCAGGACGGCCGCACCACCGAGCTGCGCCCGGGCGACATGGCGTTCTTTGAGAACACGCGCCCGTACCGGACCCGGTTCCCGGAGCGGTTCGTGCTGAAGATCTTCTCCGTGCCCCGCGCTCTTCTCGGGAGAAGCGAAGGTGAGTTGCGACATCTCACCGCCCGGGCCGTGCGCCCCACACACGGGGTCGCAGCGCTGGTCTCCCCGTTCATGGAACATCTGGCGGACGCCTCGACCTCCTATGACGCGCCCGTGGCCGCCCGGCTCGCCCAGAGCATGACCAGCCTGCTCGCCGCCACTGCGGCGGATCAGCTCGGCATCGGGGCGGACGATCTTCCGGGCGCCGAACGGGTACTGCTGTTCCGCATCAAGTCGTTCATCCGCTGGCACCTGTCGGACCCGGACCTCAGTCCGCAGAAGATCGCTTCGGCGCACGGCATCTCCCTGCGCTATCTGCACAAGCTGTTCGCGGACGACGACGAGGGCATGAGCGTCGGACGGTGGATCCGTGAGCAGCGCCTGCGGGAGTGCCGCTCGGAGCTCGCCGCTGGAAGCGGGACGGCGACCCTGGGCCAGGTCGCCCGCCGATGGGGGTTCTCCGGCAGCGCACACTTCGGACGTGTCTTCCGGAGCGTCTACGGCGTTTCTCCGTCGGAGTGGCTTCATGAGCTCAACGAGCCGATCGCGATCGGCAGGGCCGCGTGACCACGCCGCAGATCGCTTGGCACGGCGGCGTGCGGGTCGTCACCGACGAGAGCGGGCCGGCGGTGACCGTGCGCAGTGCCCGTGACATCGCAGCGGACGGGGACCGGCACATGGCGGCCCGGCTCCAGACCGGGGGAGAGGTGTCGCTCCTCCAGGACGGTCGGTCGGTCCGAGTGCCGGCCGGATCGCTGGTCCTCTACGACACCGGGCGACCGTTCAAGATCGTCATGCCGGAGCGGCAGCGGGCTCACATCCTCGCCGTGCCGCGGGCGCTTCTGCGGCAAGAGGAATCAGTGCTGCGGAGCATCACCCCGATGGTGATCGCGCCGGAGACCGCCGATGACGGCGAAGGCACGACGGCCGGTCTGACAGCGCTGGCGACCGCCATGCTCGAGGAGCTCATCGTCGCCGAACCGCCGGTGCGCGAGCATCTCGCCCGTGCGGTGGCGGACGTCGTCGGCAGCCTGGTGGCGGAGCACGTCGGCAGTCGGCGCCGAGCCGCTGAACCACGCGAGCTGCTCTGGCGGCGCGTCACAGGGTTCGTCGAACAGAACCTCGGCGATCCGGAGCTGAGCCCGCAGCGCATCGCGGACCGGCACCACATCTCGGTGCGCTACCTGCAGGTGCTGTTCCAGCAGCAGGGGACGACGGTCAACGGCTGGGTGCGCGAGCGCCGGCTGGAGGCCGCGAGCCGGGACCTCGTCCGTTCGGGCGCGCACCGCCGATCGGTGGCCGCGATCGCGGCGCGTTGGGGCTTCACCAACCCGTCCCACTTCAGCCGCGCGTTCCGCGAGGCGTTCGGCGCTTCCCCAATGCAGTGGCGCGACGGCGCCCATAGCCGTGCACGAATAGGCGACTCCCAGTGCGGCGAGGGAAAAGTCGGACCGACCGCCGCCGCCTAGCGTGAGTTCCGGTAAGGATCCTCATCCACCTGGGAGACCACGATGTCCGAGAACGTTTCCGTCCCGCCGGTCCTGGAACCCGAGGCGCAGGCCTTCGTCGAGGCCACGGCGAACCCGCCGTACCTGTTCGACCTGGAGCCGGCCGAGGGCCGCAAGGCCGTCGACGAGGTCCAGTCCGGCGACATCGCCAAGCCCGCCGTCGACGACGAGTGGATCACCGTGCCCGGCGGCCCGACCGGATCGGTTCAGGCGCGGATCGTCAAGCCGGCCGGTGCGACCGGCCCGCTGCCCGTGATCCTGTACATCCACGGCGCCGGCTGGGTGTTCGGCAACGCCCACACCCACGACCGCCTGGTCCGCGAGCTGGCCGTCGGCGCGGGCGCCGCAGTCGTGTTCCCCGAGTACTCGCTGTCGCCGGAGGCGAAGTACCCGGTCGCGATCGAGCAGAACTACACCGTGGCGCGGTGGATCGTCACCGACGGCGCGGCCCAGGGCCTGGACGCGACCCGCCTGGCGGTGGCCGGCGACTCCGTCGGCGGCAACATGAGCGCGGCTCTGACCCTGATGGCCAAGGAGCGCGGCGATGTGCCGCTGGTGCAGCAGGTGCTCTTCTACCCGGTGACCGACGCCAGCTTCGACACCGGCTCCTACCACCAGTTCGCCACCGGCTATTTCCTGCGCCGCGACGGCATGCAGTGGTTCTGGGACCAGTACACGACCGACCCGGCGCAGCGCGCCGAGATCACCGCCTCGCCGCTGCGCGCCACCACCGAGCAGCTCACCGGCCTCCCGCCGGCGCTGGTCATCACCGGCGAGGCCGACGTGCTGCGCGACGAGGGCGAGGCGTACGCGAACAAGCTCCGTGCCGCCGGCGTCGCGGTGACCGCGGTCCGGTTCCAGGGCATCGTCCACGACTTCGTCATGCTCAACACCCTGCGCTCCACGCAGGCCGCCCAGGGCGCCATCACCCTGGCCGTGCAGACGCTGCGCGCCGCGTTGCACCCCGACGCCTGAGCATGCCCGGCCGGCCATAGCCATGAAACTGTTGTCAGCCAGACCGCTGCTCGACGAATGGGAATGGCAGGCGCGGGCGGCCTGCCGCGGCATGGACGCTTCGGTGTTCTTCTCCCCGCCCTTCGAACGCGGAGACGCTCGCCGTCGTCGCGAAGAACGCGCCCAAGCCATCTGCCGCGGATGTCCCGTCCAGGGCTCGTGCGCGGCGTTCGCCACGAGCACCGGCCAGGCCTTCGGCGTCTGGGGCGGCCTCACCGAAGCCGACCGCGGCCATACCCGCCGACCGACGAGGTCAACGAGCAGCTGCTGAAGTTTCTCGCATAGCCTCCGTTCCTCCGAACCGCCCCGCCTGTCCGACAGATATAAGACGTCTGCGCCAGGCGGTGGAAGGTGGAGTCATGGACGACCGGGAGGCCGCGGGTCTACGGGGCGAGGCACGTCAGCTGCTGTCCGAGGCCGCGGCCTTCGTCGTCGCCACGAAGTTGGACGCGGAGGAGAGCGCCGTCGACGCCGACGGCGCTCAGGGCGCCGCCGCCGTCCACCGTGCCGGCGTGGAGCCAGCCGACCTGGACCGGATGCTCGACGAGGTGGCCGGCCTCGAAGCGCGCATGAGCGCGGCCCTGCCCGACGACGACGCGGTTCTGGGCCGCGTGCGCGTGACGCTCGGCGCGCTGTACGCGACGCGCTGCCTGCGCTTCGGCTGGACTGCCGAAGACCGGGCGGAGGCCGTACGCCTGCTGCGGAAGGCCCGCGCCCAAGGCCACCTGCTCGCCGAGGACGACGCGTCCGTGATGCTGCTCTTCGCGGTGCTGCTCCTGCCTCGGGAGACCGTCGTCGCCCCTCCGGCGCCCCTGGGCGTGCTGGCCCCCATCCTCGGAATCGCCAGGCAGTTGCAGGAGGGCGGCCGGCTGGTGGCCGACCTGCACGAGATGCACGAGCTCCTCGACGAGATCGTCGTCGTGCGGCCGGACGACCCGCGCATCCCGCCGCTGATGGCGTTCGCCGAGACGTTGAGCCGGATCCTGGGTCTGGTCACGGAGGTGGCGAGCGGCCGGACCGTCCCGATGACCCGGCTCGGCGAACTGATCTCCGGGATGCCGACGGCGCCCTCCGGACAGATCGGGTCGATCCTCGGCACCTTGATGGACTACGGCGAGAGCCTGGAGGCCCACCAGGCCCGGCGCCCACCGAGCCCGGCCTCCGAGCCGCCGACGCCGGAAGCGCCCGCGAAGGTCGACCAGACCGTCTGGGACGACCTGGCGATGATCGTCGAGATGTCCGCCCCCGGAGCCATGAGCGCCGAGGAGCTGACCGCGCTGATCGAGCGCTACGAGGCCGACACGGCGGACGAGGCCCGGAGCCTGGGCGTCGCCACGCTCGGACGCCTCACCGTGGCGATGCGGACGAACGATCTCCAGGAGACGGGCAAGGCGCTGCGGAACGTGCGCGCCATGGCGGACGCCCCCGACTCGGAGCACATGTCCTGGCTGCTCCGAGCCGTGTTCCCCGGCGTCCTGGCGGCCTCGGCGGCTTCGCACGGCAACCGGCAGGACGCGGTGAAAGCGGTCGAGCTCCTGCGCGGATGGCCGCGGATGCCCGATGACGGCGAGCCGCCCACCCACGAATTCGGGTTCGACGACCTCGGCATCGGCCGCTCGATGCTCGACCACCATCTGCGTTTCTTCCAAGCATGGGACCTCGACGACACTCCAGCCCTCGAGAACCTGCTCGAGGAATTGACCGAGGTCGCCGACACGGCCGATCCGGCGACGGAATGGCACTTCCTCATCCCGCTTCAACTCGCCATCGCCGAGATCAGCCTCGCGGTCCGGAGGCAGGACACCGATCTGCTGCTCCGAGCGAAGGCACACATGCGCAGCGCACTCGAAGGGCCGGTACCGGCAGCGGGACGTCCACTCATGGAAGCCGCGTGGTCGTCCGTGCTGATGGTCGCGGCCGTACTCGAAGGCCGGCCGGCTGATCTCGCCCAGGCCACGGCACTCGCCCGCGACGCGTGGCCGTCGGCGCCCGCGCCACACGACCAACGCGTCGCCGCCCACGCCAGCATCGCGGCCGGCTTCATGGCGCAGTATCACCTCGCCGAGGGGCCCGCTCGGTCCGAGGCGCTGCGCGAAGCGATCCAGGAACTCGAGCAGGCGGCGGCCGCCATCACCGAACGCACAGCCCCGGACTTCCGCAGCCGGGTCCTCTGGGCTCTGGCGGAGGCATACCGCACCCGCCGTGACGCCGGTCTGGACGACAACGTCCGCGCGGTCGCGCTGACACTCGACTCGCTGCGCGTGATAGCCGAGGACGTGCTGCTCCAACTCGGGACGGAGCACGGACTCCAGTCGGCTCGGTCCGGCGCCAGCCGCGGGCTGCAAGCCGCCGGGTGGGCGCTGGACGAGGACCGTGTCGAGGCGGCCGTCGAGGGCCTCGAACTCGGGCGTGCACTGGTGTTGCGGGCTGCTGCCGCGGCCGGGACGGTACCGGACCGTCTCCGCGGCGTCGGAGCGGCGGAGCTGGCGGAAGCATGGGAGAACGCCCAAGTCCGTACCTCCGCCGACGACCACTTCAGCCTGCCCAGCGAATTGCGTCGGCGCGCGCTGGACACGCTGCGCGAGCAGGAGGCGTCGCTCGCCGTCGATTCGCGGTCGCACGGTATGTTCGCCACGCCGGACCTCGCCCAGATCGCCGATGCGCTCGATCGGGCCGGCCTCGACGCCCTGGTATATCTGCTTCCTGACAGTGACAGCTCAGAAGGCAGAGTTCTGATCATCCGCCGCGACGGCGCCCATCACACTCTCCCACTGCCCGGATTCTCCGCAGAAGGGCCGGGGCCTTTCGGCAGGTACCTCGACCACTCGGCGCGGCGCTCCCCGTGGCCGCACCGTGACGCCGATCCGGCTTTCGATGTCGCACCTCGCTGGGAACAGTCTCTCGACGAGCTGTGCGACCGGGCCGGAGCCGCGGTCCTGGACCCGCTCATCCACATCCTCCCCATCGATCCCACACCGGAAGCGCCGGGACGCGTCGTGCTCGTCCCCTGCGGAACGTTGGGAATCGTGCCGTGGCACGCCGCGAGACTCTCCACCGCGCCGTCGGACGTCGGGATGGACCGGCCGGTCCGCGCCTGCGACCTGCTCGTCGTGTCCTACGCGGCGTCGGCGGGCGAACTGCTGCGCTCCCTGGGCCGGGAGCGGGAGCCGTACGACACCGATCCGGTCCTGGTCGTGGATCCGAGCAGGACCCTGCGATACCCGGGCGCCGAGGCGGCCGCCATCCGGAGCGCTTATCTGCCGCACGCCCGGCTGCTGGGCTCGATCGAGGGTCACGAGACCGCCGGGCCGGGGACTCCCGCGGAAATCCTCGCGCTGCTGACCGGCGACGAAGGCAAGCCGCCCGCGTCCATGGTGCAGATCAGCGCACACGGGTCCGCCAGCACCCGCCCGACGACCTCACGGATCCGCCTGGCGACTCCGCCTCCATCCGCATCCGTGTCCGCGCCCACCGCCCCGCCGCGCTCGGCCCAAGTCGGTCCGGAATACCTCACCGTGGCCGAGATCCTGGACGCCCCACGCCCCGCCCAGGCCGGACGGTTCACCCCACTTGTCGTCCTCGACTGCTGCGAGACGGACCTGAGCAGCCGCGACCACGACGAGGCCCTGACCCTCACGACGGCGTTCGTGGCCCGCGGCGCGGCCGACGTGATCGGCTCCCGCTGGGCCATCAACGACTGGTCGACCGCGGTGTGCATGGTCGTGTTCCACCACTACCTCGCCACGGACGGCCTCACCCCCGCCGAAGCCCTCCGGGCCGCCCAACGCTGGATGCTCGGACCCGACCGCGAGCCGATCCCCGCCCTGACAGGCGCCCCCGGCCTTCACCGCGCCGGCATCGCCTTGCACACCGTCGCCGCCTGGGCCCCCTTCATCCATCAGGGCAACGCGGACGCGTAATCGCTGTACCGGACCCGGCCAACGGGACTCGCCAGGATCGCGTCGGACACGACGGAGGGAATCGGAGCCCACCGGGCGGGCATCTCCGCCGCCAGCGCGGGGTTCAGCGTGTAGATGAGGCAGAAGTTGACCAGCCACAGCGCCGGGGCCATCGACATGCCGACCTGCACAGAGGTCGCCCCCTTGGTGTTGGTCACCAGCTGCGCCTTGCCCGAGATCGCCTGCGACACGAAGCCGTAGGCGGCCTCGATGGGGTACACCGACCTGTAGAGCATGATCAGCGTGTCGGTGGCCCCGTTCGCCCGCATCCACCGGCCCATATAGCCGCCCGGCTCGATGACCCTGTTGACCAGCCGCGTCGGCGCGGTCTTATAAGCCGGACTCTCCAGCCACCCGTCCTTCGTCACGAAGAGCCCATAGCTGGCCAGGACCGTGGGCGTGAGCACGCCGTCGATGACGGAGTACAGCGGGTGCCCTGTGGTGTTGGTGAGGATCCGCACGCTCGCGTCCACCAGCGCCGCAGCCCCGGGATCGCCCCCGATACCGCCACCCGAGATGAACTCCTGGTACTGCTGCTGACTGAACGTCCTCGCCTTGTCCAGTCGCAGCTGTACAGCAAGCGCATCGGCTGCCTGCTGCCCGATCGCCTGGTTGACCTGCTCAGCGGAAGTGACTTCGGTCGGGGCGAAGGACACGTATCGGGCCGGCCCCGTGAACGGAATCGAGAACCCCGTGTCCGAACCGGCCCGGAGCACCGCCCCCGCTCCACTCGCCTGCGTCCCCACCGCGCTGAGCAGGAACGATCCCGCCAACACGACGGCAGCGGCCTTGAACCTTCTGACGTACCAACGGGTCATGCAAGGACTGTGAACCCAGCACGCCGCCGCCACCGTGCCAACACGCCGTCAGCCGCCGTGCCCTCACCCCTACGGTCGAGCAGATCTCCCCGCGTCCCCCGGCTACGCCACCCGCCAAGCGCTCCACCCAAGCGTTCGCGGCGGATCATCGGCATCGATCCGCGCCGTATAGAGCGCACCATCCGGTCCGACAGCCGCCACGACCACCACGCCCCGCGCATCCACCGCCAACGCCGGCCGCTGAATCGGCCCGGGACCGCCGAGCCACCGCCGCACCCCGTCCTTCCGATCCACGGACGGCTGCCACACCGTCTCCACCAGCCCACGGCGTCCGCGCTGGGCCATGAACGCCCCGTTCCGGTGCGGTTGCAGCGCCATCACGCCGAAGCCGCCTGTTCCCCCGAGCCCCGTAGCCGTCCGATCCCAGGAACTGCCCCTGCCAGGCGGTCGCGAGCGGACGGTGAGCTCGCCAGTATCCGACAGCCGCGCGGCCAGAAGAGCACCGCCGTCACTCCGGCCGCGCACCGTCGGCGGGTCGCCGAGCGGCGGCAGGACAGTACGGGTGGCCTGGGGAACGCCGTCGCGGCCCACCGACCAGCTCCAGAACGCGTGGCCGTTCGCGAACAGCTCGACGTCACCCGTGGGAGTGACGATCGCGGTCAGGCCGTCACGCACCCGGTGCCCGCCTATGTCGCGCCAGTCGCTCCAGGCGGAACCCGGCACGGTGAGATCGCGGCGCCGCCACGACACCGCGTTGTCGGCGTTGCGGACGAAGACGTGCAGCACGCCGTGCCCGTCCACGATCGCGGTCGGACAGCCGACGGCGCAGGCGTCCTTCGTCCGTACCCCGATCGGGGTACCGAGGCCGGCCCAGGGCTGGAACGTGCCGTCGGGGCGTTCGCTCGTCACGACCACTTCGTGCCTCCACGTCCCCCGATCGGGGTCGGTGACCGCGCGCAGCCCGACGAGGTGGGCACGCCCCGCGACGTCGACCGCCACCGACAGGTGCGGGGTCAGCGCGGAAGCGGTGTTCTGCGCGACATGCCCGCCTGGCCTGGGCCTACCGGCCGCACCCGCCATGTCCGCCCGGACGCTCTCCACGCCGACCGCCGTACCGAACCGCCCACTCCCAGCCGCCGTCTCCCGCCACACAACCGCCCGTCCGCCGACCACCGCGAACGCCCGGAGCCGGCCCGCCGCGTCGAGCCGCAGCCAGTCGGTCGTGCCCGGATGCCGCAAGTTCGTGCTCTGCATCCAGCCCGGGCGGGCCGCGTTGCCGCCGACCGTCGCATCACCACAACCGACCGGGTCCGCGCACCGCCGCCGATCGGCCCAGCCGTAGACGCCGAGCAGCTTCAGCTTCTCGCGACGACTGGGGCCGCCCAGGTTGTGACGCCAGCGGGCGTTGCCGTAACCGATGTAGGAGTCCAGGCCGACCTCGGAAGGACCGCGGCGCGCGCGGTGGTCGGCGTACGCCGCATAGGCGAACCAGGCGGTCGCCGTATGGTCCTCGTTGTCGGTATGCACACCGGAGTCGGTGGCCCAGGCCCGTTCCTGCGGGCCGGCGCCGCGCCGCTCGGGGTCCGGGTCGAGGGTGCGGACCACGGTCGGGGCGAAGCGGTCCATGAGGTCGGTGAGCGTGCCGACCAGCTGGTCGCGGGTATAGACGCCGCCGCTGATCGCATCCTCGTCCGGGCGCAGGACCGGGCGGGTGGTCTGCGTCCCGTGGTAGAGCGCGGCCAAGGGCGTGTAGTTCTCGTCACCCGGGTTGGTACCCCAGTAGCCACCCATCGAGATGTCGAGGAACACCAGCCGGACCAGCGGATTCCCGCGCAGCTCACAGAGAGTGGCTTCACCCCCACGAGTGACCAGCGCGGTGATCCGCCAGGGATCGTCCTCGTCCCCGCCGGCCATGCGGGCGTACGCGGAACGCAAACCGTGCTGCCGGGCCGCCGCGAACCGGGCCCCACCCCCCGCCTCCGCCGCGGTCAGCACCACAGTGGTCAGCTCACCACCGGTCCGCACGGAGTCGGAGATGTCGGGGTTCATGAAGTACAGATCATCGTCCGGGTGGGCCACCACCTGCAGGAACGAAACGCGGCCGGCGAGGCGGGCGGGACGCGCGAGACGCTCGGCCGAGACCGCCCCGTCGGCCCCGAGCGTGCCGGCCGCGAGCACTCCCATCCCGAGCAGCCCGAGCTGCCGGCGCGACACGTTGGGCACCTGGACTCCCCGTCGACTGATTTCCCCGCGAACGATAAGCGTGACGCGCGTGTCAGCTCGCAGGTTGCTCGGGTGAGTCACTCGTCACGGCGACGAACGGTCCTCCATTGGGATGAGTCGCACAGCGCAACGCCCCCGACCCGTCAGGATCGGGGGCGCGAACGCCTGGGCGGTCAGACCTGCCCGGCCTTCTCCAGCGCGGTGCAGCACGTGTCAACGATGAGCCGCGTCACCACATACGGGTCGATGTTCGCGTTCGGCCGCCGGTCCTCGATGTAGCCCTTCTTGTCCACCTCGACCTGCCACGGAATCCGCACCGACGAACCACGGTTCGAAACACCGTAGCTGTACTCACTCCACGGCGCCGTCTCGTGCAACCCAGTGAGGCGGTCCTCGATACCGGCACCGTAAGCACGCACGTGCACGGCAGGCTTGTCCCCGTCACCCAGCGCCTCACACGCGGTGATGATCGGGTCATAACCCTCACGCATCGCCTTGGTGGAGAAGTTGGTGTGCGCGCCCGCACCATTCCAGTCCCCCCGCTGCGGCTTCGCGTCGAAGGAGACGGTCACCCCGAACTCCTCACCCGTCCGCAGCAGCAGGTACCGCGCCACCCACAGATGATCGGCAACCTCCAGCGTCCCCGCCGGCCCGACCTGGAACTCCCACTGCCCCGGCATCACCTCACCATTGATGCCGGAAATCTTCAGCCCCGCAGCCAGGCAGTAGTCGAGATGCTTCTCCACCACCTCACGCCCAAAGACCACACCAGCACCAGCCCCGCAGTAGTACGGCCCCTGCGGCGCCGGAAACCCACCCTCAGGAAACCCGAGCGGCCGCCCATCCCGGAAGAGCGTGTACTCCTGCTCGATCCCGAACCACGCCTCCTGCTCCGCGAACCGCTCCGCGACCTCCCGCGCCTCAGCCCGGTTGTTCGACTCATGCGGAGTGAAGTCGATGTTCTCCACCTCACACAGCACCAACACTGCATCCCCACCCCGAATGGGATCCGGACACGTGAAAACAGGCCTCAAAACCCGATCCGAAGACCGCCCCTCAGCCTGCGCCGTGGAAGACCCGTCAAACCCCCACACCGGCGGCTCCACCCCATCCGCCAGAACCCGCGTCTTGGACCGCAACCCAGCCGTAGGCCGCACCCCATCGACCCAGATGTACTCCGCCTTGTAGACCATCCCGAGCCTCCACTCGTAGCACCAGCACCACCGAGCCGGCCCACCAGACCCGCGCCCACACCGCAGCATCACCACCCCCCGAGTCCCCCCCGTTTCACCCGTGTTAACAGAACATCAACTGACCCACGATCACCCCCCGACAACCCACCGTGACCAAAACACCCCACCTGACCTGCCCCGACGCCCCCCGCGAATACCGATTTTCGACGAACGCCACCTGGCGTGTACTATCGACGTGTCGCAAGCGCGCGTAGCTCAACGGATAGAGCATCTGACTACGGATCAGAAGGTTAGGGGTTCGAATCCCTTCGTGCGCACTCATGTTAGGCACATGAACCGCAGGTCAAAGCCCCTCCACCATCGCAAGTGGAGGGGCTTTTGCGTGCCCCATTCCTGGGCTGGTCTCACTTCTTGTCTCAGCCGGGGTCTTCCTCGGTCCCTTCCGCGTCAGCCGGTTCGGGCTCTGCGTCGCCCTTCTCAGGCTCCATCAGGCCGACCAGGAAGCCGTCGATCCGGTCCGCCAGCGAGCGGCGCATGCGATCGGTGACGTGCCCGTATCGCTCGATCATCTGAGGGCTCGACCAACCCATTTGGTCCATCACGACGCGGGAGGAGACTTCCAGCAGGATCAGCACCGTTGCGGCCGTGTGGCGGGCATCGTGCAGCCTGAGGGTGCCGATAACCTATGCGACCTGCTGATATTCGTGGAGCAGCCCTCCGGCGCGATCACGCCGTCGGACCCGGAACTCCTCGAGATCGACCACGTTGTCCGGCCGCAGACGCATCGGCGCGGCCTGGTCAAGGGAGCGGTGCGGGCGGTGCCCGTTGTAATGGTCCTCGTACTCACGCAGCAGCCGCAGCAGATGTTCGAGGTTCCAGATCAGGGTCCGGTCCGTCAGCTCCGCGCTTAGGCTGCGGAACCAGCGTTCCATGATCGCGTTCTGGCGGGGTGCCCGTATGCCGGTGCGGATCACATCGATGCCGGCGGCAGTGAACACCGCGTCGAACGCCGCACCGAACGAGGCGTCCCGGTCGTGGATCAGATACTTCGCCCTCGCTCCGGCGTCATCCAGGTCCATCAGCACATTCCGGGCCTGCTGGGTGACCCAGTCCGCCGTCGGATGGAAGGTGGCGCCCAGCACCCGGACCCGACGGGCCGCGTGCTCGGTCACCGCCAGCACGTACGCCTTCGACCCGTCCAACAAGTCGACCACCACGAAGTCACAAGCGATGATCGCCTCGGCCTGCGAGCGAAGGAACGCAGCCCAGCTCGGACCGGCATCTCGGGTCGGGGCTGGCTCGACACCGGCGGCCTTCAGGATCTCCCACACTGTGGAGGCGGCGATTTTGATGCCCGGGCCGGCCAGCTCGCCGTGGATCCTGCGATAGCCCCAACCGGGATTCTCCCTGGCCATCCGCAGTACCAGAGCCTTGATGTTCCGATGCGTCGGCGGACGGCCCGCACGACGCCGCGAACGCCTCGCCCAGCGCCGCCGCAGCAGGTCCCGGTGCCAACGCAGCAGCGTTGCCGGCGTAACGATCAGCCGGAGCCGCGGCACACGATCAGTGGGCAACAACCTCGCAGCAACACCAGCCACGCCCGATCGGTCCAGGTCAGCTTCCGCGCAACGCGCGGATCACGGCGCTGTGCGACAGCAAGCTGATGCCGCAGCATCAAAATCTCCACGTCTTTCGCCGCCGAATCCCGCCCCGCCAGCCACAGCCACGCGAACAACCGAGTCACGACCAGGTAGACCAGCTTCAACCCCACGACGCGGCATCATCCCGGCTCGCAGCAATAATCGGCACCCTCAGGTGAACAGCCGGTGTGCGCGAAGGTGCTTGGGCAGTAGCCGGATCAGCGCCGCGAACAGCGCGCGGTCGGCCCAGTCCAGACGTGGCTTCGGATTGACCCGGCGCAGCACCGCAACCTCATGGCGCAACACGAGTAGCTCCACGTCCTTAGCCGCGCTACTGCGACCCAACAACACCAGCCACGAGGCTATCCGACAGAACAGAAGGTAGATCAGACGCGCGGACACAACCATTCATCATCCGGCATCGGGCGCCAGCATGGGAGTATTCGCGCAGGTGAAACCCCCTAGCGGGGTTTTTGAACCCCGCAGGCAGATCTGCACCCACCGCTCCATCACCGAGTTCATCCGCGGCATGCGGATCCCACTGAGCACGACCTGGATCCCGGCCTGCGCAAGGGCCTCATCGAAAAACGGTGGGAACGAGATAGGTCAGACGAAGCAGCACAACCGGCCATCATGCCCGAGACGTCACCCAGACCACAGCACGAGATCCGATGCCGGGTCGACCGCCTCCATACCAAGCCCGCACATGCTGTTGACCTGCACGGACGAGGTATTCGGCAGGCGCAGAGTTGGTGGCGTAGCAGCAGGATCTCGACGGTCTTGTGATCGTTGCCGCGCCGCCACAGTCCAAGCGCGGTGACGATACGGGCGGCCAGAAGGGTAGACGAAGCGCAAACACACAAGAACTCACGATCCCACCGGCAACCCTCCGCCGTCCGGGCATTCCTCCCGACCAGCGCGGACGAGGTTCTCGGCAAGGACAAGCCCTCATACCGCCTTGCACCCCCCGCCGCCCGAGGCTGTCGATGACCACGAGACACTGTCAACGCGAAACGGGCTGGTCAGAGCCTCGGCGTGGCCGGACTTCGACCGTCACCGCATTGCAGTCGGAAAGGCCGCAAAGATCTGTTCAGCCCGCTGCCGGTATCGTCAGCACGAACCGCGTACCGCCGCGCGCACTGGCCCCGACGCTGAGATCGCCGCCGTGGGCGCGCGCCACCCACAGTGCGATCGACAGCCCCAGTCCGCTGGAGTCGGCTCCGCTCCGGAAGCGTTCGAAGAGCCGCTCGGCGTCCCCGGCGGGCAGGCCGGGTCCGGCGTCGTCGACGCTGATCCGTGCCCTCGCGGACCGGCCGGCGGCGACCCCGTCCACCTCGACCAGCACGTCCGCGGGCACGCCTGGTGCATGCCCGTGGGTCAGGGCGTTGTCGATCAGGTTCGCGACCGCGCGCCGCAGGAGTCCGGGGTCGCCGGGAACCACGATCTCGGCCGTGCGCGCCTGGATCCGGGGCTCGGGCGATTCGGCCGTGTCACCCGTGTCAGCCGTGTCAGCCATGATCGCGGCGTCGACCACGTCCTGCACCAACTGGTCCAGCCGCAGTGGGGTGCGCGGGATCTCGGCGACACCGGCCACCAGCCGGGAACGGGTCAGCAGCCCGTCGACGACGTCGCCCATCCGCCGCGACAGCAGTACCGTGCGCCGGAGCAGCTCGGGGTCGTGGCCGGGGTCCAGTAGCGCGGTTTCGGACAGCATCCGCAGCGCCGCCAAGGGATTGCGCAGATCGTGCGCGGCGTCGGCGAGGAACGCCTCCTGCTGCTCGATCGCGACCACGACCGGCCGGGTCGCTCGCCGCGCCAAGTAGTGGCCCGCGAACGCGGACAAGACCGTCGTCAGCGCGCAGCCCGACACCAGCATGAAGTCCAGCCGCCGGTGCGCTGCGATGCCCGGGCTTTCGCTGCCGGCGATGACGAACGCCCCGACCGGATGCGTAGGTCCCCACACCGGCTTGGCGAGCAGCCGGATCGGCCGGCCCCGGCGGTCGCGGCCCTCTCGGCTGGCCGAGCCGCTGTTCCGGTCGTCGGCCGCCACCATCGCGGCCGCGGCCACCGCGTCCAGGTCCGCGAGCGACGGATCCAGACAGCGCTTGGTGTCGGCTTGGTAGGTCACGGTGAGGTTCCGGACCGTCCCGTCCGGCAGGAACGTCCCGTTGAGCAGGAACACCGGCGGACAGGCGGGGTCGGCGTCGTCGTCGGCCATGTCGTCGAGCGAGAGCGTGCCCTGATCGGTGATCCAGTCGTCGGATTTCAGCTGCTGGCTCAAAGCCGTGTCCAGGTCGCTGCGCCACAGCCGGCCGTCGATGTGCGAGGCGAACAGCGCCAACGCCAGCAGGCCCAGCGCGCTGCCCGCGGCGAACATCACGGTCAGGCGGCGGCGCAGTCGTGCGACGTTACGCACCGCAGCGGTCCGGGCCGGCCGCTCCCGACGCTTCACGCCGCTCACGCCAGGTCGCTGTCGCGCAGGCGATAGCCGACGCCCCGCACCGTCTCGATCGGCGCCGGCTCGCCGAGCTTGCGCCGCAACTGGGCCATCACCACGTCCACCACGTTCGAGGCCGGCTCGGCCATCTCGTCCCAGCAGCTCTCGACCAGGTCGGCCCGCGAAACCGCGGCGCCATCACGCAGCGCCAGCTGCTCGAGCACCGCGAACTCCTTCGGCGTCAACGTCAGTACCAAACCGCGATGCCGGACCTCGCGGCGCGCGCTGTCCACCTCCACGGTGCCGACACGCAGCACCGGCGGCCGCACCTGTCCGGCCCGGCGGCAGATGCTCCGCACCCGCGCCACGAACTCCTCGGTCGCGAACGGTTTGACCAGGTAGTCGTCTCCGCCGCTGGCGAAGCCCGCGACCCGGTCTTGGACGCTGTCGCGGGCGGTGAGGAACAGCACCGGTGGCGCCCAGCCCCGGGCGCGCCGCTCGCGCACATAGTCGGCGGCGTCGCCAGAGGGGAGATTGCGGTCGAAGATGACGCAGGCGTAGGAGTTCACGAACAAGGTCTCGTCGGCCTCGGGCAGGTCGCCGACCGCGTCGACCGCCAAACCCGAGGCGCGCAGAGCCGCAGCCGCCGCGTAGCGCATATCCCCGTCGTCCTCGACGATCAGTACTCGCACCCGCCACAGGATAGGCTGCGGGCCGGGCGGCCGCCTCATCGAATCCTCATGCCCTTCCCGATAGACAAGACCCATACGACGGTCCCGGCAGCACACGGCCGGGACCGTCACACGGGAGGGAACGGGACCTTGCACGTCAATGCCCTTAGTAAGCGCGGAACCGGGCTGGCCGCCGCGGGTCTGCTGACCGCCGCCGCATGCCTATCCGCGGCCACGGCCGCACCGGCGAAGGCCGACACCGTCGTCCCGCAGCAGGAAATCAGCATCCCCGCCTATATTTACATCGCGCCAAACGGATCCAACCTCGGTGATTGGCAGCGCATCCTGGACGCCGCCTCGCCGGACCCGACCGGCGGCGCGAGCGCGCCGCTCCGCACTGTGGTCGTGAACTTCGGCAGCCCGGGCGGTCCAGGCACTGCGGACCAGCCGAACGTCGATGTGAACAAGGCGATGATCAAGGCGCTGCGCGGTCTGGGCGTCACGGTGGCCGGATACGTCGACACCGGATACTTCTCCCGGAACCCGTGGCAGGGCCCGCTGCCCGGAGAGCCCACGAATCCCACCGACTGGCTGACGCGGGTCAACACCCAGACCGACGCCTGGTACACGATCTATAAGGGCTCAGGCCTGAACGGCATCTTCTTCGACCGAGCCTACAACGGCCTCACGAAGACGCCCGGAGCCGTCGACTGCACCGGTGCGGCCGACTACGCGGCCGCCCGCCAGCACATCCAGACGCAGTGGGACCCGAACGCGTTCGTCGTCGCCAACGCCGGCAGCATCACGCCGCAGTGCTATGCCGACCAGGCCGACCAGGTGGTGACATTCGAGGGGACGCTCGCCGGCTACAAGAGCTACCAGATCCCCGACGGCACCGCCTACGCGTGGATGAAGGATCCTGCGAACGCCGCGCGCCAGTGGCACCTGGTCTGGAACGCCTGCCCGACGCCGAACACGGTCCCGGCCTTCGTCCCGCCGACGAACCTGCCGCCCGGCACACCGGTGCCGACCACGACCACGGACTGCGCAGGCGAGATCAAGGCGGCGGTCGCGCACAGCCGCCAGGTCAACGCCGGCGACGTCTACGTCACCACGCTCGACCAGAACGGCCTGGCCGGGGACGCCGCCTCGACGTGGAAGTCCGTCGGCAACCCGTGGGCCGCGCTGACGACGTATCCGTCCTGGTCCTCCCTCGTCGCGGCCGTGAAGTCGTGACCTCAGAGCGCTGATTTTTCGGAAGGAGCTGAGGCATGCGTGCTCGAATTTTGCTTCCCCTGGTGGCGGCCGCGCTGGTCACGGGCTGCGCCGCGAAGTCTTCGACGCGGCCGAACTCGGACGCGTCGCCGACCGCCGGCTCCTGGGTGTCGGCGCCGAGCTCGCCTGCTTCGGGGCCCGACGACATCAAGGTCGTGGACGTCGACACAGAGCCGTCGGCCCCGGCTTCCGCACCGATCGCTCTGCCGTCGGGCGACTCAGCGGATACCGCGTCGAGTCGTCCCGATGGCGCCCAGCTCCTCTATAGGGCCGAGGGCGGCGCCAGCGCCCAGAACCCCGCGTACTCCCGCGACGGCAAGCAGCTCCTGGCCACCGTCTTCCACCAGGGCTACAACAAAGGCGACGCGGCCGTCGGGCTCCTGTCCCCGTCCGGACCGTCCGCCTTCAAAGCCCTGCTGGACGAGAAGGGCAGCGCCGCGGTGAACCTGCCCGGTACCAGCTGGAGCCCGACCGGCGACATCGTCTTCGCCGACGACCGCGGCGGCGGCCACGACGAGATCTGGCGCCTGACCCCGGGCGGCAAGCCGCGCCGAGTCACCGACCACGAGCAGGACTTCGGGTACAGCGAGCCCACGTTCTCCCCCGACGGCAAGACGGTCGTGTTCCAAGACGAATGGACCTCACCCGGCACCCCGCGAAACGCCGGAGACGACGCCGAGCAAGACTCGATCTGGACCGCGGCCGCCGCCGGGGGCGCCCCGGTCCTGCTGGTCGATGGCCGTGCCACCCACACCGACAACCGCCAGCCCGACTGGTCTCCGACCGGCGACCGCATCCTGTTCCAGCGCCGCTCGGCCGGCGGCCAGGACTGGGCCCTGTACACCGTCCGCGCCGACGGCACGGAGCTGCGCAAGATCGCCGCCGGCCCCGGCGAACAGACCGATGCCACCTGGTCCCCGGACGGCCGCCGCGTGGTCTTCTCCTCGACCACCGGCACCCTCGATCACGCGCAGATCTTCGTCGTGTCCGCCGACGGCGGCACCCCCATCCGCGTAACCCACACCGCGAACGGCTACGACGGCGCACCGACGTGGTCGCCCGACGGCAAGTGGATCGCCTTCGAGTCCTCCACCGGGCGGGATGAGGAGGCGCCGGCAGCCCTGTGGCGGATCACGGCGCCGGCGATGTGACCACGTCCCCGAGCCGCCGACGATGACTCGTTCGGGATTGAAGACGTTGACGAGATCGACCATGGCCGCCACGACGGCGTCGCCGGCTTGGTCGAGGCCCATCCCGAAAGAACATGACGATATACGGAGGATCATGAAACTGCTGCGACTGCCGGATCTACGGCAACCCGCACTCGGCCTCGCGAGCGCGGCGGCCCTCGTGGTCGGCGTCGTCACCACGGCACCGTCCGTTCATGCCGCCGGAGCCACACTCGCAGTCGTCTTCTACGATGCGACCGGCAGTGCCATGACCGGACAGGCCGCGTACGACCTCATGCGCAACAAGGCCGACAACCTCACCAATCAGTACGCCCAGAAGATCGTGACCGCGTTCGTCAACCCGGCCACGCTCGAGGACGTCAACCCGGGCAACACGCCCCTGATGCCGACCGTCAACGCCGACTCGCTCAGCTTCCCGTTGCCCGCCGGTACGCCTGCCGGGCTCGCTGTCACCTGGGCCACCTCCGGCAGCCGTGGTTACTCCCAGGTCGTCCTGGACAATGGCGGAGCCGGCTACGTCGCGGACACCACCGTGAACTTCACCTACCAGGCCGCGCTCGACCTCAAGCGTCGTTTCGACGCCGCGGTCACCACACGGACCACCGCGATCCCCGCCTACATACCCAGCGCGGCCTTCACCAACGCCCAGAACCAGCTCGCCGCCGACTACGCCACCATGACCGGCGCCACCACCGACGCCGCGCGCGGACGGGCGGGATGGCCGGTGCTCGCTGATCTGCACGCCGCATACGACATCCTGCTCACTGAATACGGCCCGCAACTCGCGAAGTACAAGGACGAGCACAACCAGGGCAGCCCGTGGTTCGGCACCACCTTCGACGCCGCCACCAACGCCGACACCAGCGCCCGGCTCGGTGACGCGGCCAACGCCACCCAGCCGACCGGCGTGGTGAACCCCGGCTACGGCTGGGTCCGCATCGTCTTCGACGTGGGAACCCAACCCTCCGACTACGACAACGCCGTCATCTCCGCCCACAACCAGGGCCTACAGGTCATGGGAATGCCGTTCGACTCGACCACCGCGCGTGCCTGCCTGCCTGAGACGCAGCCCACCCACTGCACGCCGGCCGAGTACCAGGCTCGTTTCGCCGGCATCGTCGACCACTTCAGCAACCGCGCCGACAATCCCAAGCTCAACATCGACGCATGGGAGGTCGGCAACGAGATCAACGGCGAGTGGATCGACACAGACCCGGTCACCCACGCCTACGTCTACGGCTCCGGACAGATGGCCGTCAAGATCGCCAACGCCGCCGACTACGTGCACACGCACACCGCCGCCCCGGCCGTCGGCACCCTGTACTGGCAGGTCGCAACCTCGAACTACCCGCTCAACTCCACCTTCACATGGGCCAGGAACAACCTGACGGCAGGCGGGGTCGGGGCGAAGCTCGACGCCGTACTGCTGTCCACCTATATCGAGGACGCCCCCATGGGCACCGGCCTCGACCAGGCCATGAACGCCCTCGTCGCCCTTTTTCCGACGAAGCAGATCGGCCTCGGCGAGTTCGACTACTTCTACACCAACACGTCCCGCTACTTCTGGGCGCTGACACACCTGAACACCTCATCCACACAGGCTCAGGCCCAAGCCGCACGGCCCACCCTGGCCACGCAGTACTACTCCGAAGCTCTCGGCTACCAGACCAGCGTCGGCGGCATGTTCTGGTGGTACTTCCAAGAGGAATCGCCCGGCACCGCGGGTAGCGACCTCCAGGCAGCCGTCAAGGCAGTCGCGAACAAGGTCTACTTCGGCTGACCAGAAGTCCCGCGAGCAGGCACCCGGTGGACCTGCTTGCGCGGGCTCTGACCTCCGCGAAACGGTACTCCCCGAACGGATGCCCCTTCGATCCATTCGCGAAGTGCCGGCCCGCCTTGCTCTGCATCCCCTGTCGGCCGTTCGGCCCCACGGGGATCGTTTGATGGCCATCCTCGTCCGGGCCACGTCCGTCGCCACCGCGGTGACGCTCGGATCGATGCGAGTCCTTCAGTACCCTGCGAATGGTGCTTTTCGACGGCCCAGAGCGGCTGTGGGTGCCGAATATTCCATCCACGCAGGTCAGGCCGCGCGCTCGTACTCGTGCAGGATGCCGCCGAGCCTGTCACGTCTTCGCAGGTCGACGATGTCGGCCCTGCCGGTGATCGGTTCGGGCACGGCATGCAGTGGAGCGCCCTGATCCAGCGACCTGTGTGGCCGATGCAGGTTGTGATGGGCCTCGAATTCACGCAGCGAATGCAGCAGGTGGGCCTGGTTCCCGATCAGCATACGGTCCAGCAGCTCGCGGCGGCAGGTGCTCACCCAGCGCTCCATGACCGCGTTCATCCGTGGGCTCCGAACCCCGGTTAGCACTACCTGGATACCGGCTTCAGTCAGCACTTCGTCGAATGCGGCGCAGAACTTTCCGTCACGGTCGTGGATCAGGTACCTGATCGGACTGCCGGCGTCTTCCAGGTCCGTGATCAGGTTCCGGGCGGCTTGGGCGACCCACGAGGCAGTGGGGTGCGCAGTGGTGCCCAGGATGCGAATCCTGCGCGTGGCGTGCTCGATGACAGCCAGAACGTACTGCCGCTGCCCGGACAGCGTCACCGTCTCGAGGAAATCACACGCCGAGCCTGACCACGCAGGAACACATCCCAACTGGTCGCGGCCCGATCCGGCGACGGGTCAACTCCAGCGTCCTTAAGGATCTCCCACACAGTAGACGCGGCAACCATGACGCCCAGTAGCGCCAGCTCGCCGTGGATACGCCGGTAACCCCACGTGCCGTTCTCACGCGCCAGGCGCAGCACCAGGCGCCGGACCGAGGCCACAGTCCGCGGACGCCCGGGACGCTTCGGCCGACTCCGAGAGGCATGACGCCGGTTGAGCAGATCACGGTGCCAGCGCAGGACAGTGTCCGGACTCATGACCAACTGCAGCCGACGCAACGTCCCGCGCGGCAGCGCGCCGAGCAGCGCCGCGAGCAACGCCCGATCAGCAGGCTCGAAGCGGACCCGTTGACCGCCCAACTGCCGCTGCAAGATCCGGACCTGATGACGCAGCGGATCACGCCGAATTTCCTGTAGTCCGGGAACGCTGCAGAGGCGATCCCTCGTCGAGGGTCTAGGCCGACGAGCCGACACCAGTTGGCATGAGTCGGCCCTGAGCAAATCGGCGAAAGCCCGATGGCGTGTGGTTTCGCCGACCATGCACCCTTGCTGGAAGGTGAGGGCCTGCCCCCACAGGCTTTCATAGCGCCCTGCGGCGCACTTCCTCAGCGAAGTCCGGCACCCGGTTGTTCTCCAGCACGGCCAGTACGGCACCCAGATCCATTGGCGGCTTCTTGAACCGGCGCGCCATGGTCCGCAGCCCGTCCAGAACGATCGCGGGTGCCAGGTCGAGTTGGTCGGGCAGGAACGCGTCGGGATGAACCGGCTCGATGTCGAACCCGCCCAGGGTTTCGGTCGGGAAATCCTTCAGATTGAACGTGACGATCGACTGCGCACCACCATGGATGGCGGCCGCCAGGACGTGCCGGTCGTCGGGATCGGGCAGCTCCAGGCCGGCGAGAAGCGGCTCAAAAACCCTCCACGTTCGCGTCGTCGAAGCTTTCGCGCATCAGAGCGAACGTCCGCTTCAGCTTGGCCGGGTCGACGTCGGGTCGCTTCGCAAGGATGTTGCGCCGGGCCTCATCCAGGATGATCTCCGACCACAACGGCCGGTGCAGCCCACGCTGGGCCAGGGTGAGCAAGGTGTCGCGCAGGAGGTTCGGGAACAGGACGTTCGCATCAAGCAGGGCCGCGTACACGCCTCAATGGTCCTCTGCGGGGCGATCAGAACCGTCCAGCTCGTACAGGCCCATGTCCTCGGTCAGGGAGGTGAGCTCATCGAGCGCAGCATCCTGCTCGCTCCGGCGGCGTTCTTTGTAGGCCAGGACGTCGGCGAGCATTATGCGGCGGTGCCGACTCGGCGTCTCATAGGGGATCTCGCCGGCATCCAGGAGCTTGATGAGGGTGGGTCGGCTGATTCCGAGCAGGTCGGCCGCCTCCTGGGTGGTGAGTTGCTGCCGCAGCGGAGCAACGTTGACCGCCCTGCCAGCCCGCATGGCAGCGAACACCTGGAGCAGGACATCGAAGACTGCGTCGGGCAAGCGCAGAGTGGTGCCGTCAGGCGTGACCAGGGCGGCATGGGAGCCTGCGGGAGCTGCGGCTGCTTCCTCCAGCTCACGCAGGTCACCGGGGCTCTTGGGCGGGAAGACAGGGCGTTCCACCAGTACGGTCATCGCCAGACCTCCTTCACAAGACTGTGGGCACCTGAGTCCAGGGTGACAGCAAATCGCAAGAATCGCAAGAAACGCAAGATTTGACCTGCGGATTATCGCTGCGAGTTGCGGCGGACGGCCGTGTACTCGTCGGTGAGCCAGCCGACGATGCGTCGATGCTGGATTGGCCCATGTTCGAGGCGGTCCAGCCAGGCCGCTGTGCCAAAGCACACGCTGGCCAGGCCGATAACCGTGCCAGCGACGGTCGCCGTGCAGGGCCCCGCTACCGTCCGGGGAGGGGGAGGAACACCGGAGCGGCCGCTCCCAGGCGATCGAGGAAGGCCGTCAGACAGGACCGGGGGCACAGGGCAGTACATCTAGGCCGTTTCTTTCGGATCGGTGTGCGTTGGCTCCGGTAGTGAGGTTGAGTGACGCGCAATGGGCGCGGCCGACGGTCGGCTGTCTATCACCACCCAAGCTGCTTCGGCCGTCGCCTTGAGAATTTTCGATCGCCCTGGCAACCAGCGCCGCGGCCCGGGCGTCGTGAGAGCGGGAACACTGTGTGGGTCATCCAAAGGGGGAACTGCGGTGGGGAACAAGTTCGCTGGGGCGGCGGTCGCCGGATCGCTGCTGCTGCTGACCGGATGCGCGAGCACAGCTGTCAGCCACAGCGCCGGGCCCGGTCCATCGTCGTCTGCTCCCGAGGCTTCGACAGCGGCGTCCTCGGCGCCGACCACCACGTCATCGGCCGCGCCGACGACGGCGTCCGCGCCGACGACGGCGTCCTCGACCGCCGGTGGGCCGAGCACCGCGGCTGCGAAGCCGAGCACGCCTGCCGCGCCGACCACGACCCCGAGCCAGTCGACCGGGACGGTCACGCTGCCCTCCATATCCTCGGTGTCACCGAAGGACGGCTCTAAGGTCGGTGTCGCGATGCCGGTCCGCGTCGACTTCGCCTCCACGGTGCCGTCGACGAACCGCGCCGCGATCGAGAAGTCGATGAAGGTCACGACGACGCCGCACGTTGACGGCGCGTGGTCCTGGCTCGATGCGAACACCGTCGACTTCCGCCCGCAGGGCTTCTGGCCGGCCGGCACCAAGGTCTCCGTCCAGTTCGGCTCGACCGGACGCACGCTGGCCTTCTCCATCGGCGACGACCACGAGATCGTCGTCGATGCGGCGACGCACATGCTGAACGTCTACGAGAACGGTGCGTTGGTCAAGGCGCTGCCTAGCGGCACGGGCAAGCCGGGCTGGGAAACCTACAGCGGCACGATGGCCGTCATGGACATGGTCCCGCACATCGAGATGACCTCGTGCGCCATCGGCATCCAATGCACCAAGGGCGGGCCCGGCTGGTACGACCTCCAGACGTACCATGACCTGCAACTCACCGACAGCGGCACCTTCATCCACTCAGCATGGTGGGACGATTCACTGGGCAAGGCGAACGTCTCACACGGCTGCATCCACCTCTCGGAAGCCAACGCGGCAGTGCTGTGGAACATCGTCCAGGTCGGGGACCCGGTGACGGTCAAGGGCACCAGCGACAAGGTGAGCCAGTCCAACGGCTACGCCGACTACACGCTGTCGTGGTCGCAGTGGCTGTCCAACTCCGCTGCCGGCATCCAGGTGTTCTGACGAGGCGCGGTCTGCCAGGCAGCCGCGTTCCCAACCTCACGGGAGAGAACAACTAGCGCTGGAAGAGCACTTCCGGATTGTTCGGCGTGGGGCCGTCCAGCAGCGGACTGTGGATCCCCTTCAGCGTCTGGTCGAAGAACGCCGTCACGTACTCACGCGTGATCACGATTCCGCGTTCGGGGTCCAGGGGCGGCGTCGGGAACCCGGCCTCCTCCTCGAGCAGGTCCACATCGGTGAAGCTGGGGTGGTCGGCGCCGGTGACCGCCAGCCACTTCTTGTAGCCGCCGAGGGCGGCCCAGGCCTGCCCCCACGTGAGGTCGCCACCACCGGCAGAGTGGACGCCGGCCCGACCCAGCATGAGGAATGGCCGGTTGATCTGGCCGGGCATCGGGACCGGGTAGAAGGCTCCGTCCATATCCACCCCGGCCAGCACCCGCGGGTCGGCGATCATCGTGGTGGCGGCCGCCGCTCCGCCGATGGAGTGTCCGGCCATGCCGATCTCGTGCTTGTTGATGAGGTGTGCCAGGGGCCACGCGGTATTGCCATGGGTCAACTGGTCGATGACGAAGGACACGTCCAGTGCGCGGCTGGCGGTGACCGTGTCCATGTCGAGAGTCGGGTCATCGCAGATCGCGCACGGCGGTGTCTGGCCGTTCGCCAGCGTCTCGCCGCTGTCCCCGTTGGTGTCGCCGACGAGCGCGACGATGTATCCGTGACTGGCCAGGTCGGTCGCGAGCGAGGTGAGCACCATGCGCGGGTCCCCGAACCCGGGTGAGAGGACCACCAGCGGATACTTGCCGCTGTGCGGCCGCGCGCCGTCGAAGGCGTGAGTGGTGACGCTGGAAAGGTTCTGTGGGGTGATGCCGGAGCTCGCCGGTATCTTCGCCTGCTGGATGTGTCCGGCTGCCTCGGCGAGGGTCATATAAGGGGCCGGAGTCCCGGTCCCGGGGACGGCCGGGTAGACCATCGTGACGGTCAGTTGGCGGGGGCCGGATGACGGCACCCACGGATCGAGACGGTTCCGGTCGGTGAGGTGGATGACGTCCTCGCCGGCGGCGTAGGGGCCGGTCGGCGCGGGGAGCGTGCCTTGGAAGGAGCGCGTGGGCGCGGTGGCCGTGGCCGGTGCGGTGTCGAACGCTTGCGTGGCCACCGGTGTGGCCGACGGTGTGGTCGTGGCGGCGAACCCGGCCCCGGTCCCGGTGGCGAGGGTGGTGAGCGCCAGGACTGTCACAGCGCTGATACGACGATAGCGTTTCATGGGATCGACGCTAGGTTCCACACCCCCGCTTTCGAATCAGCCTACGGATGTCATCTGATCTGCGGCGCGTCGGCCCCGGGGAGTACCGGAGCCATCCGGAGTCGTCCGCCGGGAGTATGCGACCCCCAGCTGACCGGTAACCCCCGAAGGATCAACGCGGCGCTGTACTAGCACAAGCGAACCGCTGAAGATGCCAGCCCGCGTTCGAAAGCAGGCGTGAACTGCACGATGCACAGCGACATGTCGCGGTCGAGTCCGGGAACAGTCCGGGAACAGACGTCCCAACACCGACTGACAGAACGTGGCATGGCCGACTTGCCCAGGGATTGGCGTGCTTAGAGAGTTTGACACAGCGCGGCACAGGGAGTCCGTCAGGAGTTCGGCCAGGCCCGTTCCATCATCGCCGAGCCGAACCTCCCTTTCCAGGATGGTGGCCTGCTCGTCGACTATGACCCTGTCACCGAAAGTGCGCACCGGCTTGGCCGGCCTTTTCACGCGATCGGCGACGAGGCTTTCACCGCGGCGGTGTCCAAGGACGTCGCCGCCGAGATCGAGGCGATCGAGCGGGCCGAGCTGGGTGACTTGTCGGGCCGGGCAGCGCAGGCGGTGCAGCTCTCGCGGGTCTCGGCTTCCCCACCGCAGGTCGTTGCCGCCGACGCTCTGCTGCGCGCCGACCCGCTGGGTGGGATCGCGCTGTTCACGGCCGTGGACCCGACGTCGGCGGCGGTCGCGGCAGCACATTGGCTGCACGCCGCCGCCACCGTGACCGCCAAGGCCTCCGGCTACGACCTCACCCAGATCGTGCAGATCTCCGACGACATCGAGGCGGTGCCGACCGCGTCTCCGACGCTGGTGCTGGAGATGATGGAAGCCGGGGCCAGCCCCCACGACGCGGTCACCGCCCTGATCGGCGAGGCGATCGCCATCGCCGAGGGCGAAGTCCCGAACCTTCCCGGGCTCATGGCCGCGCTGTCCGAGGCCATCGAGGGCGCCGAACGATTCGACGACGAAAACATGCTGGAACGGCTGCTCTCCGAGATCCGCACCACGCCGCTGGACACCTCCCGGCCCGCGATCGACCTCCTGGAGGACCTGCTGACCGGCATCTACGCCTGCGCGCTGCTATATCGGGAATACGGGAGCGACGTCGAGGGCGAGGGGATTGCCGAAGCCTTCGATACAGACCCAGAGTTGGAGGACACGGTCGCAGCCATCACCGCCACAGGCGACGACGCCGTCGACGATGAAATGTTCGATGACGAAGACGACGAGTGGCCGGATGTGGCCGCACCCCGATTCCTGGATGCGGTCCGTGTCCAAGCCGCCACCGATGCCGATCGGCTATAGGAGATACGGCCGCTGAGATTACCGCGACAGGTGGGCCGAGCCGCGGTGGTGGCCGACGCCGGTGGTTCCAGCGGGGTTCGGAAACGAGGACCCCCGCCGTCGTTGATCAATTCGTCCCCGTCAGATGCGCGGAATCCTCATCCCGCCCTATTAGTGGCCTGCTTGCTCTTCGGCATGATTTCGGTGCTCGTATCGGACCTTGGCGGCTGGCGCAGAATAATGCCGGCGGTATTCGTAGCAGCGATCAACTCGCTGGTGCTATTCGGGGCGGTCGTCGGCGCGACGGTCGTGACCAAGGCGGGCTGAGGTGCTCATGCCTGCCCAAGCGCTGAAGCGTCAGGGCACCGAAAGCCGACCGGCGAAAAGCCATCGGTATCCATCCATGGCGATCGTCGCGCCAGCGCGCTCACCCGGCATGCGGGCGGGGGTGCCGACGATGCCGTCCGGGCCGGTGAGGAAGGGGAAGCCGGGATCACCCGCAGATGCGGACGCCGCTCAGTGCTGCGTCGGCAGCTTCTTGCGCGCAGGGGCGAGTTGGTCGAAGCAGTAGTAGACGGCCAGCAGGGCGTGGGTGGCGAGCATGGCGATGGGGCTGACGTATGCCAGAGCGATCGTGGCGAGGTAGGCCACGCCGCCGAGGCCGAAACGGCGCAGCGCGCTGGTGAGGTCGGCCTGCGAGATGGGAGTGTGCAGAGCGCGGGCGTTGCGGGTGAAGGACAGGAACAACAGCGTGAAGGCAAGGCCCATGGCGACCATGGTGGCCGCGTAGACGGCGGCGGCGGTATGGGCATCGGTGTTGCCGGCGGTGAGGTAGGTCGCCAGAAGGCTGGTCGGGTAGGGGATCACGGAAACCGTCAGGAGCAGCAGGAGGTTGGCGAACAGCGTCCTGCGGTCGACGCGGCGTGCGAGGGCGCACATGGCGTGGTGGTTGATCCAGATGATGCCGATGACCAGGAAGCTGACGAGGTAGGCGAAGTAGGCGGGCCACTGGTGGGCCAGTGAGTCGGCGAGGGTCTGGCCGTGCAGGGCGTCGGGTTCGGGAACCTTCAGGTCCAGGACCAGGAGGGTGATGGCGATGGCGAAGACGCCGTCGCTGAAGGCTTCCAGGCGGGTGGTGCTGAAGTCGGGCCCGGCGCCGCGGGGCGGCTCGGACGAAGGCGTGTTCATGCGCTCTCCGGTGGCAGCTGGATGCTTTCGCGGATCGTGGTCTCGCCGCGCAGCAATGTCAGCGGCACCGGGCCGGGTGCGGCGCTGAGGTCTGCGGGCGTGCGTACCGGGCGGCCGCCCCAGCCGGTGATCAGGTCCCCCGGTTGGACGCCGGCGAGGTACGCCGGGCTGCCGGGGCGGACGCCGGCGACGAGCAGTCCGGGGCGGTCGCTCAGGCCGACGACCGCGCGCTGGCGGCGGGCGACGTGAGCCGGTTCCAGCGTCATGCCCCAGGCCTGTGCGGCGGTGGGGCCGGTGTGTTCGTAGGAGGCCAAGAGCTTGCGGAGGAGTGCGGCGAGCTGGTCTTGCTCCTCGGATGTGAGGGCTGAGAGCATCCGTTCCTCACCGCGCAGGTGAGCCGGGGCTATGCGCTCGAACAGCTCCAGACCCTGCGTGGTCAGACGTACGGTGGCGCCGCGCTTGTCCTGCGGGTCGGGCTCGCGCACCACGATGTCGCGCCGTTCAAGCCGGGCAAGGCGCAAGCTGATCGTTCCAGAGGTCAGGCCCAGGGCCCGCATGAGTTCGGCCTGGCCCATCTGGTAGGGGGCACCGATGCGGCGCAGGGTGACCAGCGCTTGGAAGTCGGCGGGGGTCAGGTCGTAGCCGGCGAACACTTCGGCGAGCGCGATGTCGAGGTGGGTACGGACCCGGCCCAGCCGGGCGACGATGCCGACCGGCGCCACCGAAAGGCTCGGCTGCTCCGTGTGCCACTGAGCCAAGATCGCGTCAACGCTGTCGGCGGCACCGCTCACTTGCGGGTTCTCCATGAGCGAAGGATAGTGGAATAACTGCGATGGCACGATTGCTTGAATTAAAGCAATCGGGGTATCCCTCCTGGAGGTGTTTCCAATGTCAGAGTCCAAGGCCGCCGCCGTCGCGACCTCGCCAGACCATCACATGCGCGTCGACCGGCTCTCCGACCGCCCGCGCCAGATCCTCATCGTCGTGGCCAACCCGGCCGTCAGCAGCAACAACGGCTGGCCCGTCGGATTTTGGGGAGCTGAACTCACCCACCCCTACTACGAACTCACCGAGGCCGGATTCCAGGTCACCATCGCCTCCCCGGACGGCGGGAAGGTGGAGATGGACGCCCTGTCCGACCCCCGCGACCCGTCCCGATGGGCCGCCGAGGACCTGATCACCATGGGCTTCGTCAACACCCCCGAACTCGCCGCCCGGCTGGAGGCCACGCCCGCCCTGGACGCCCTGGACTGGAACCGGTTCGAGGCGCTGCTGATCGCGGGCGGCCAGGCGCCGATGTTCACCTACCGCGACAACACGACACTGCACGAGGCCATCGGCGCCTTCTGGCAGGCGGAGAAGGTCGTGGCCGCCTATTGCCACGGCGTCGCCGCGCTCGTCGACTGCGACCTCGCCGACGGAACCCCTCTCGTCGCCGGCCGCACCGTCACCGGCTTCTCCAACATCGAGGAGGACTACAGCGACCGGGCCGCAGGCGTGCAGGTCATGCCCTGGCGCGCCGAAGACGCTCTCCGCGAGCGAGGCGCCCACTACGTCAGCGCCGGGCTGTTCAAGCCCTTCGTCGTCCGTGACGGCCGCCTGATCACCGGCCAGCAGCAGTACTCCAGCCGCAAGATCGCCCAAGCGGTCATCGCCGCTCTCGGCGTCTGACCCGTTCGCCATCCACCGCACCGCTCATCAGGGAGGACACCGTGACCACCGCGGTCATAGGAACCGGATTCATCGGCGGCACCCTCGGCCGGGCCTTCGCCCGCGCCGGCCACCCGACCGTATTCGGATCCCGCACCCCCGAAACCGACACCGCCGCCCGGGACTCCGGCGCCACCACGGCCACCGTCGCCGAGGCCATCGCCCAGGCCGACACCGTGGTACTGGCCATCCCGGCCACCGCCGTCGAAGAACTCCTCGCCACATACGGCGACGCCCTGGCCGGCAAGCTCGTCATCGACGCGGCGAACAACGTGGGAGGCCCCGTCGCCCACCACGCTGAACTGGTCGCCCGCTACGCCCCCAAGGCTCGCTACGCCCGCGCCTTCAACACCCTGGGAGGCGAGAACCTGGCCGATCCTGACTTCGACGGCACCGCCGCCGACCTGTTCTACTCCGCACCCAGAAGCGACCGGCCCACCATCGAAGCCCTCATCGGCGCACTCGGCCTGCGTCCCATGTACGTCGGCGAAAACCAGCAGGACACCGTCGACGGCGTACTGCGCCTATGGTTCGCCCTCGCCATCACACAGGGTCACGGTCGCCACCTCGCCTTCCGCACCCTCACCCGCTCAGCCGAAAGCAGCTGAGGCCGGCACATGACCGGCCTGTCGACCCGCTGACATCGCGGGTGCCCACCTATGGACTCTCACCGTGCGGGCACCATCGTGCGAAAGCGAATCGCAACACCGGAACAACGGAGGCGGACATGCCCACAACGAGAATCAGAGACAACCTGAAACCAGCGCTGGGCGCCGTCGCAGCGGTCGCAGCCGCCGCAACAGCCGGCGCCCTCGGCACCGACCCCACCAGTCCCTGGTACCAGTCGCTGAGCAAACCGCCGTGGCAGCCGCCGCCCAAGACGTTCGGCCTGGTATGGACACCCCTATACGGGCTGATTGCAGCTTCCGGGGCGCGCGTGCTGGGCAAGGCGACCGACCGCTCACGACAGCGCTTCACCTACCTGTTCGCCACCGACCTCGCACTGAACGCGGGCTGGTGCTGGCTGTTCTTCAGAGCGAAACGCCCCAAGGCGGCGCTCGCCGAGCTGGCCGCGTTGCAGACCTGCAACGTCGCGCTCACGGTCGAGGCGGCCCGCCGGGACAAGGCGGCCGGCGCGTTCCTGGTGCCGTACGTGTTGTGGAGCGGCTTCGCCGCCGCTCTCAACACGGCGATCGTACGCCGCAATCGCCAAGTCAGCCGCGGCCGCTGACTCAAAGCAGTGGAACTACCTGCGCTACGACACCGCTTTGGCCAACGGCTGGCCCATCGCCACCGGCATCGTGGAAGGTGCGGCCAGGCACCTGATCGCCGACCGCCTGGACATCACCGGGGCCCGCTGGTCACCGGCCGGCGCCGAAGCAGTCCTCAAACTCCGGGCCCTGATCTCCAACGGCGACCTCGACGCCTACTGGCGCTACCACCTGCAGCAGGAACACCAACGCAGCCACACAGCCCGCTACCAGCGGCAATACCAACTCACAGCCTGACCGACGAAGTCACTCCACATCATCTGCACCCACGACGCGGTGCGGGCGTCTGCCGGACGCCCGCACCGCGCAGCAGGTGCGATGGTGCCGCTACGACGACTACGACGACATCGCGCAGCCGCCGGCCGCATTGCTCCAGGTGGGCTGCATCGCGAAGGTGCCGGTGGGCAGGTTGATCGTGCCGAGGTTCTGCCAGGCGCACAGGTCCCCGTTCTCCTCACCGTCCGAGGCGACCCAGCCGGAGGACGGCTGCGGGTCGGTCAGGCTTTCGGCGTACTCGTGGCCTTCGACGATGCTGAAGCCGTCGAGCTGGCTCTGCACGCTGCCGGCGCCGCAGCCGTTGCCGGCGTCCAGCACGTAGGGCATGTTCGTGTACGAGACGTTGCCGTCCCAGTCGTGCCAGGCGCAGAACCCGGCGTTGGGGAAGTTGTCCGGGTTGGTGCCGGACGGGCTGAGCACGACCATCTGGACGTCGGTCCCGCCGTTGATGCCGAAGTGCTGCACCCCGTTCTCCGCCTCGTTGGCGATGTCCTGCTGCGACGCCGCCTGCGGCGCGGCGCCGGAGTCGTCGACCCAGCTGCCGGCCAGCACCGCGCCGTTGAAGGACGGCCCGGAGCCGCTGTTGTCCGTGTACTGCGACGTGACGGTCGACCAGGTGTCGGAGCCGGTGCCGAGCCCGCCGAACAGGTTCTGCATGTAGGACTGGACGCCGTTGCCGTCGCTGTCCCACTGGGATCCCCAGAAGATCAGGTAGACCGAGACGTTGTGCTGTACTGGCCCGCCGTTGTAGATGAGGTTCCCGGCGGCGGCCGGCGCCCGGTGAGTCTTGGTGGCGGCGGTGCCGGAGTGCATGGGCACGACGCCGAACCGGCCGTGCGGGTGTGCGGTCCGGTGGTGGGTGTGCGCGGCGGGGGCGGCCGAGGCCGTCACACCGGTGGCCACGCCCAGGCCACCGAGGAGGGCCACCGCACCGGCCAGGCCCATGAGTCTGCGGGTCCACCGGGATCCGCGTCGTGAGGAGGACATCCGTTTCTCCATTCGAGACGTCCCGCGTCCGGGCGGGGTTGAGCCCGGCGGCGGTTCGGGCAGGGAGATGGGACGGCACTGCTAATCGGCGCCGTCCGCTCGACCAGTCAGGTGCATGTTAGGCACCTGACTTCTTCGCCGAGAACGTATCGCCCCACTATGGAAGGGTCCAGGAAAGAAATGGTCAAGCTTGGTAATAATGCGTAAAAGCGCCGGTGGTGAAGCACTCCATGTTCTACGGGTGGTCGCCAGGGCGACAGCTTCGCCGGCAGCTCGGGAACCAACGCTCGACTCCTGTCGCGTCAAGCTGTCACATCAAGGAGTGCGGCGCGAGCGCGAAGTGATCCTCCCTTGACCGCCGCTTGACCGCGACCAGCAGGGAGGCGACCGTCGGCGGTGAAGTCACGGCCCAGTTGGGTGGCCCAGGAGGCGGTCGGGTATCGGGTGTTGCCGAGCAGGTGGACCCGCCGCGTGGAGTGCTCGATGACGAACGCGACGTAGAGCCGGGTGAGGGTGGGTGCGCAGTCGATATGAAAGAAGTCTGTGGCCAGCAGGGCCTGGGCCTGGGCCCGCAGGAACGTGCGCCAGGAGTCGTCGCGGTGTCTCGGTGGCGGGATCCGGTGGGCGCGCACGGCCTTGCGGATCGTGGCCGCGGCCACGCGGTGCCCCAGGCGGCGCAACTCGCCCTTTATCCGTACCGCACCCCAGGTCCGGTTCTCTCGTGCCATGGTGGCGATCAGCTGGACGAGTTCGTCGCTGATCGGTCGCCAGCCCGGCGGGCTCGGCTGGCGCCACTTGTTCGCGACCAGACGCCGATGCCAACGCAACAGCGTGCCTGGGGTGACGAGCCGGTGGCCGCGCAGTGTTTTGGGGCAGGAGCTTGGACAGCGTCGCGAGCAGCGCCCTGTCGTGCCAGGTGAGCCTCGGCTTCGGGTTCACCCGGCGCAGCACCGTCACCTCCTGCCGTAACACCAGTATCTCGGGCGTTCTTCGACGACTGTGAACGGGTTGGCAACGCCAGCCAGGACAGCAGGTTCACGAGGATCCGGTAGAGCAACCGACGAACACAGACCTCGATAATGCCACGGGATCACCCAGGCCAGGCCCGTTGGCCGAGTTTCTGACCAGGACAGGGCACTTCCTCGTTTCGGGCCGAAGCGGATCCCGCGCGGCCCCCGATGTCGTTGCCGACCTTCCCGGTGCAGTCAGTGTTAGGGAACCGGTACAGCAGTCGCACACCCGCGACCACCGATCGTATGCGCCGATCGCCCAGGTCAGGGTCGGTGGCCGAGTGTTTGACCAGGACAGGCGCCTCGCGTCACCGAAGAGAACCGTTGTTCGAATATTGCTGGTACCGGGCGTCCCCGGTTGGCCTAGTACCGGACATACCGTCGTGCTGCTGTGCACCTACTGTCGGCATATGGGCACGGTTTGGGCTGGCGCGGATGAACCTGGGCGGTCACGGGGCTATCAGCCCTACTCCGGGATATGCCACAGAGAGACAGTTCTTTCGGCATCACTCCAGACTCTCCGCGGTGCGTCGAGCGAAGGGGAAACCGTCGTGTCCGCACCACTGGCCGCGGCGGTGGTGGTCGCTTCGGTCGACCTCAACCACACCGGCCACTACGTGCATTGGGGGGTCATCCAGATCTCGGTGGCGAACCTGACCGTCATCGTCATCATGATCGTGCTGTTCGTCCTGGCACTGCTGCTGCCGTTCCCGAAGGGACGCAAGCACGATGACTGATCAGAGCGCTCGCGCCTCCGGCCCGAGCCCGAGCCCGGCCTCTGGCGGCTGGACCGGAGCGCTGCGCCGCCGCGTGGTCCGGGCACTGCCACCGGACAAGCTGCTACCGGATTCGCAGCCGTCATGGGTCGCCTCATGGATCTACGTGTTCGGCGTGCTGACGCTTTCCGCGCTGTGCGTGGTCCTGGCAACCGGCGGCCTTCTGGCGTTGAAAGGCCCGTCCTGGTGGCACCTCTCCTCTGTCGGCCGTTACATCAATTCCCTGCATCTGTGGAGCGTCGAGCTGTTCATGGCTTTCATGGTCGTCCACCTGTGGGGGAAGTTCTTCATGGCCGCATGGCGTGGCCGCCGCGCCACCACCTGGATCACCGGCGCCGTGGCGTTCCTGGCTTCGATCGGCACCGCCTTCACCGGCTATCTGGTGCAACAGAACTTCGACTCTCAGTGGATCGCCGGCCAGGCCAAGGACGGCCTGAACTCAGTCGGGATCGGCGCGTACTTCAACGTCCTGGACTTCGGCCAGATGCTGATGTGGCACATCGTGCTTCTGCCGTTCGCCCTCGCGTTGCTCACCGCCTGGCACATCCTGCTCGTACGCCGGCGCGGCGTCGTGCCGCCGATTCCGCTTGACGGCGACGGATCCGGCGCCACCGAGCCCGATGACGGGGTTGCCCGATGACCGCCCGTTGGGCTCGCCTGCCCCACCCCGAACCGGCGCCGGAACACACCCGGCCCTACGACCTGGTCAAGGAGTTCGTGATCGCGTTGCTCGTGGTCGCGTTGCTCACCGTCGGGCTGGCCGCGATGTTCGGCGCGCCTGATGACAAGCCGGTGACTCTCCAGTCCTGGGCCAAGGCCGACTCGGGCGACTTCCTGTCCGCCGCGTTGGCCGAGCTGGACGGCAGCAGTGCCACCGCGAGCTACGGTCCGCCCTACAACACCGCCGCCACCGGGCAGAAGATCGGGCCCATCGGGTTGGCGAAGTTCTTCGGAGTGCATCATGCCATCGACACCGCGAACGACTTCGTCCTGACCCCGCTGTCGAACGCCCCGCAGACCCCTGACGTCACTGCGGCCCTGGCGCAGTACAAGAATGCCTCCGCCGACCAGCAGGCAGCCATGCGCAAGCAGTACTCCGATGCGCTGGCTGCGGTCAACGGCGACCCCACTCAGATCCCTCCCGGAACCGCCGGACCCGTGCAAGTGCTGTTGAACCGACTGCTCAGCCAGGCCCAGGCCGGGTCCCTGGACGGGCAGCTCCTGGCCGCTGGCGAGTTCTACCAGAGCGATTACACCAAGCCGCTGCTGTTCCTGAACGACGGCACCTACCTGGCCGGACTCGCCGATGCCAAGCATCTGTCCGGCGACCAGTGGGGCATGATGAACGAGACCGGGAACTACCCCGGCCAGCCCTGGTTGTGGCTGTACACGTTCTGGTACCAGATTTCTCCGTTCAACCACACAACCAACGCCGACGCTCTCATCTGGGGCCTGATGGCGCTGCTGACCCTCGGGTTCATCCTCGTCCCGTTCATCCCCGGAGTGCGGTCCATCCCGCGCTATGTGCCCGTCTACCGGCTCATCTGGCGCGACTACTACCGGCGTGAGCGCCGGCAGTAACACGAGGCAGACCGCGGTCGGCGGCGCGGGCGGACAAGAGTTACCGGTCATCGATCCGACTACGGCCGTGATATCGCAGTACTCGATAGCGACCGCCTCCGCACGTATGACTTATGGCCGACACGGCCAGTCCACACGACTTGACGATCTATAGGAGCTTCAGAGTCCTTCATTGAGTGCGGCAGCGAAACCGCCACGAAGGGGTAGGACTGCTGGGCAGGCAAACCTCGTAGCGCTGATCGTCGCCGCCGTTGTCGAGGAGGTGGCCGGCCAAACTGCACGACCATCGCGTGTCCTGCCGGTGCGGACGCCTTCGTCTGCACCGGCAGGACACTGAGGAGCTGATCGACGCTCAGTTGTGCGCGATAAGGAACGATTCCCGGATCAGGTCCTGCTTGGAGATGTCGATGTTCAGGGGCGGAATGTTGAGCTCGGCTCCTGCGTCGATTTCGCCCGAAAGGTACCAGCTCCGAATCGCCGATTGCGCGCCGAAGTGCAGGCTGGTGTCGACGTTGACGACCGGGCCGGCGATGCCGTACAACGCAAGGGTCAGTTTGCTGCTGAGCGTCGAGTTGACCAGGGCGTTGCCGGTGACGGTCGGCGGCTCATACGTCGTGCTCCGCGTGCAGGAAGCGATCGGTTCCGGGGCTTGGCCGTACTCGTAACTTACGCCGGCTACTCCCTGTATGTGGATCGCCGCCGCAGAGTTGAAGGCGCCATCGACCTGGGCGTCCGCTTGGATGGTGAACAGCAGTCGTGGCACGACGACGACCGGGACGGGGCCGACCTGGACGACGATCGGTGTCAAGGAACGTTCCGGGGCCAGAGGTGTCGCGGGCAGGGTGCATTCGTTGACGGCGTTGATCGTCGCTGTCGCGGCCGAGTCGATGGTCGCTGTGGCTGTCGCGGTGGCGCCGATACTGTTGCGTGACCAGTGCGCGTGCAAGGCCGGGGCCATCGAAGCAGTCAGCGCCCCCTGAAGCACCATTTGACCGTTATAGGCGCAGGAGATGTTCTTCAGCCAAGATGAGCCGGCGGCCGAGCCTGCTCGTGCTGTGCTCGTCGTGCTGGTCTGGACAGTCGGGCTCTGCGGTGGCAGGACGGCGTCAAAGTCAAGGTTGCCCTGGGGCACCGCTGATTGCAGGTAGGCCGGGCGGGTGGTCAGCGTCTGGGCTTGGCTGCCGACGGCGGCGGCGCCGGCCGCGGTCGGAGTCTTCCCCTGGCCACCGGCCGTGGCGTTGCTGACACTGACGAGCAGTCCGTCCGGGGTCGCGGGGCCGATGCCGGTGGCGATGATGTCCCCGGCTTTCAGGGCGGGTGCCCCAGGCGCGGTCACGACAGTGGTGGTGCCATCGGAGTTGACCGTGGCCGAGGCGATCTGTGCGGGGTCCAGCACCTTGGTGGCGGCGGAGATCTGAGTGTAGTAGTCGACCGTGCCGCTCGCTGGTGTGTCGGCACCGATCGTCGGGTCGGCGCCGGTGACAGTGGGGATGTACCTGGTTCCGTCAGCGCCGGTGACCGGGTCGGCGGCGATGTGGTAGGCACCGGTGTCCAGACCCGTGAGGTCGGTGGTGGCCGTGACGGTGCGCCGGTACCCGCCGGGGCCGGTCACGGTCACCGCCGCAGCCGTGCGGTCGGGCAGGTTGGCGACCGCTATGTGCAGCTTCGCCGGTCCAGTGCCCGGGTTCGGATCCGAGCTTGAGGATCCGGTGGCCAGGGCTTCGAGCCGGGCCTTCAGCGCCGGGCTGATGGCAGCCGGGCCGCCCGCGACATCGCCGCCGCTCACCTGCGGGCCGAAAGTGCGCAGATAGCCCAAGGTCGCAGAACCCGCCTCGGTGGCCGAATCGGTCAACAGCAGCGGTTCGTGCCTGGTCCCGGCCAGCGGGCCGACGGCGAGCGCGTCGACGCCGCCGCCGGTCTTGTCCCCGCGGGCGACGGCCACGCGGTTCGGAACGAAGCCGAGCGTGGTCACGGCCCAGTTCGCGATCGCGGCCGCGGTCGCGCCGCGGTCGGGCCCGGCCAGGCGGTGCACCGTGATCCCCATCTTGGCCAGCGTTTGGTCCACTGCCGGGGAGACCGCCGCCGATCCGCCCAACACCAGCACCTGCTTGATCCCCAACCGGGTCAGCGCGTCAGCGGTCGGCCCTGACAGCGCCGCCGGATCGGTGAGCAGGATCGGCAGTGCCGCTCCCGCGGCCAGCGGTGAGCCGGCCAGGGCGTCGGGGAAGTTCGCGCCCGAGGCCACGATCGCGGTCCGCTGCCCGCCGACCACGCCCACCGCCGACGGCGCCGGCACCTCGGCGACCGCCGCGGCGGTCTCATACCGGCTTGACCCGGCGATCCGCGTCACCTGCAACTTCCCGCCGCCGGCCGCCGGCAACGCGGCGATGGCCGCGGCGACGCCCGGATCAACCGCCTGCGGCCCGCCGACGATACGCACCCTGCGTGCATGCAGCGCGGCCAGCGCGGTAATGGTGTCACCCGGCAGTGACCGTGGATCGGTCAGCAAGATCGGACCGTGCAGATAGCCGGACAAGTAGCCGGCGGCCAAAGCGTCCGCATAAGAGACGCCGCTCGCCACGATGACGTCCGCCGCACCATTGGGGTAGGCGCCCTCAGCCAACGCGGCCGCCGTGCCATAACGATCATGCCCCTGCCATCGGGAAAACGAGACCGCCGCGCCCGCGTTCGCCGCCGACACCGGGCCGGCCGACGCCGCCACAACCCCGACGACGCCCAACCAGGCAAGCCGGTAACGCAACGTTTTTGAAGCCCGCGTCCGGACCGACAAGACCTTTGAGTCGCGCATCTGAAATTTTTCCTTCGAACATGGCCTGGACGTTGGATCACAGCACCGGAGCCATCACTACAACCACAGGAGCCACCCCGTAAAGACAACCGGTCACGGTGAAAGCCCTAGCTATGCGTGCGCGTCAGAAGCGCCGGCATCCCGAAGGCGATACCACCCGGCGCAACCACTTCTCCCTCCACCTGCAGGTCAGCTTGGCCGGCGATGTCCGCGGCTTGGCCGTCCACGAGCCGCCCGACATCGACGCGGCACGCGGCCCAGGTGCGCAGCCTCAGGAGCTGATGCGTTGTAGTGCCCTCTGGGCTTTGTTGCGCAGCCACGCATGGGCGCGGTCGTTGTCGTGGCGCTGGTGCCAAGAGAGGTAGAGCGGGATCGGCGGCGTGGCGAACGGGAGCGGCAGTACGACCAGGCCATGGTCGGCGGCCGTGCGGGCGACGGGCTCGGGGACGGTGGCGACGAGGTCGCTGTCGCGGACGAATAACAAGGCGGTGGCGGCGGTCGGCGCGGTCATCGCGACCTTGCGTTCGAGGTTCATGGCGGCCAGCAGTTCATCTGTGGGATCCTGCGTCCGGCCGCGGCGGGAGACGATGACGTGGTCGGGCTCGGTGGCGAAACGGGCGGGTGTGAGCTCGCCGCGAGCCAGGGGATGGCCCGCGCGCACGACAACCGTGAGTCTTCGGGGTCGGGCAGTTCTACCGCGACTTCACGCAGACCACCGACCTGGAGGTCGTCGCATGCCTGGCCACGGCCGGGAGCAGGATCGCCGGCGCCGAGTCGCCGAGACCCGCGCCGCGGTCGTCGATTCAGCCGACGACCCCGAGATCGTCATCCCCGTAGGCGCCGTTCGGCTCTACGGCTCGCTGTCCGTCCCCGACGGGGCCACCGGGATCGTGGTCTTCGTCCACGGTAGCGGGAGCAGCAGGCACAGCCCGCGCAACCGGCGTCGCCTCGTGACGGCCGCGGCGTATGTGCCAGGCGATGGCTTGGGTTGAACGGGTGATTTTTCTGCGCGCCGCAGCCACCGGTGCCTCCGCCTGGGTTCTCGGACGCCGTCGTCACCGACGGGGGCTGCCGCTCCTGCCACGAACACCGGCGCCCCTTCAGAGACCAGGTCCTCGGCTCCATAGTGCCGAACTCACCATCAGTTTTCATGCTGGCCCTCCACCGCTGGGCATGTACCACGTGCTCTTCGCAGTACGCCGCGCAAAGCGACGGCATACCAGAGTCGTCCGCCCGACTTCGCCACCAGGTAGGTACTATGAAAGGAGAGGCGTCATGAGTCACCCAGTTCATCCGCGTCGTGGACATCAGCTGTTGCCGCATACCGCCGACTTGATCGTCCAGGCTTGGGGCGAAACCTTCCAGGCCTGTGTCGAAGAGGCGATTCTCGGGCTGGTCACGTCTTTCGCCGAGGTCGACGCGGCCGCCATTGGCGATGCCGCCGTCAATGTGATCCCCGCGGCAGCGCATGAGGAGCAGCTGCTGCTGGCCTTGGAAGAGGTGGTCTACCTCCTGGACGTCCGAGGGGACGTCCCAGCCACGACCCGGGTGGTAGGCACGCCGGACGGCGGGCTGGCCGTGGAGCTCGGGCTTGTTCCCCTCGCCGCAGCGCGGGTGGTCGGCCCGGCGCCCAAGGCGATCACCCGCCATGGCATGCGGCTTCAGCGCGAACACGGGATATGGCAGGTCGCCGTCACGGTCGATGTCTGATCCAGCAGGGTCCAATGGCCCTGGTCCTTGCCGCCGAGCCGGGAAAGCGTCGAAGTAGAGGCATCGGATGGGACGGCATCATGATCGACCTGATCGAGGAGACCCCGTATCGCTGGCGGATCGAACCGCACGACGGGATGCGGGTACCCGGGGTGGTGTTCGCCTCGCGGCACCTGCTGCCCGATGCCCCCGGTGACCTGGCACTGGATCAGGTGGCCAGCGTCGCCATGCTGCCAGGGATCGTGCAGGCCTCCTACGCCATGCCGGATGTGCACTGGGGCTACGGATTCCCCATCGGCGGGGTCGCCGCCACCGACCCGGCCGCAGGCGGCGTGGTCTCGCCAGGCGGCGTCGGGTTCGACATCTCTTGCGGGGTGCGGCTGCTGGTGGCCGACGCCACTCGTGAGCAGCTTTCCGCACACTTTGAGGCGCTCATGGACGCCGCTGACACACTGATCCCGCGCGGCGTCGGCCCCGGCGGAGTCCTGCGGGACTGCTCGGAACAGGTGCTGCAGGAGATCCTGCGCACCGGATCGGTCTACGCCGTCGAGCACGGGTACGGTCAGCCCGGGGATCTGACCTTCTGTGAAGACCATGGTGCTGTTGCCGACGCTGACCCGGCGCAGGTCAGCGATCGGGCCCGGGAGCGAGGACGTCGCCAGGTCGGCAGCATCGGCTCTTCCAACCACTTCTGGGAGCTGCAAATCGTCGACCGGGTACTCGACCGGGACACCGCCGAGGCCTATGGCCTCGCCCCGGACACCGTGTGCGTGATGATCCACTGCGGGTCCCGCGGCCTGGGCCATCAGATCTGCACCGACCAGCTGCGCACCATGGTCGAGGTGATGCCCGGCTACGGAATCACCGTCCCGGACCAACAGCTGGCTTGCGTCCCGGTCGATTCCGAGCACGGCCGACGTTACCTGGGCGCCATGGCCGCAGCCGCCAATTACGGACGGGCCAACCGGCAGCTTCTCACCCATGCCACCCGACTAGCATTCGCCCGCGCCGGGCTGGGCGACCTGCGCCTGCTCTACGACGTCTCGCACAACCTGGCCAAGATGGAGACCCACCACCTCGGCGGAGAGCCCCGCGAGCTGTGCATACACCGCAAGGGCGCCACCCGCGCCTTCGGCCCCGGGGATCCGGACCTGCCGGAGGCGCTACGCCCGCAGGGTCAGCCGGTCCTGGTCCCCGGCTCGATGGGCACCGCCTCCTGGGTCCTGGCCGGGGTCCCGAACGCCCCGGCGTTCGCCTCGGCATGCCATGGCGCTGGACGTGTGCTCAGCCGGCACGCCGTGGCACGCCGGGTGAAGGGCACCGCCCTGCGCCACGACTTGGCCCACGCCGGGATCACCGTCCGCGGCGCCTCCCCGCGCAGCCTGGCCGAGGAGGCACCGATGGCCTACAAGGACGTCGACGAGGTGGTCGAGGTCTGCCATCGGGCCGGGCTGGCCCGTCCTGTCGCCCGCCTGATTCCCCTCGGCGTTATCAAGGGCTGATTCCGCGAACGTCGGATGCCCGCTCCCACGGTGGCAACCGAGCCACGGGAAACCGAAGACGGACCCGTCACCGACGAAGCCATGCGCGCCACCCCGCTTGGCGACGCCGACGTCTGGGTGCTCGATCCGGAGACGCCGGATGTGCCGTCTTGCCCGCCCTACGTGGTGCGCTGGCACCAGAATGCCCGTACGAGGCAGGCCGGAGCCGGAAGACGAGCCTTCGCACGGCGAACAGTGGCAGAGCCAGTGTGATCGTGGAGGAGCACGAGAACGGTCTGACCAAAGCGTAACCAGTGGCGGACCCCGGTGCGTCGAACTCGGGGACCGGGGACCGGGGACCGGGGACCGGGGACCGGGGACCGGGGACTGCCGAGACCGCCGACTTCGGCTTCGTCTCGCGAAACTCTTATGATCGTGTCCTGATGTCGTGGGCGGGCTGGCCTTCAAGCGTGCTTGATGTCGGGCCGACGGCGCGGCGACAGGGCTCGGCCACCGCTGTTCCAGAAAGTGAATCCAGGCCCTTACTATGTCTTGGTCAGGAGATCGCCTTCCTCGCCAGGCGGCTCCACGTCCGACAGGGGGCTTCCAGTGACGGTCGACGACGAGGCTCAGGGCACGGCCATCGGCGGCCGCTACCGCCTCTTGACCGTCATCGCGTCTGGCGGCATGGGGACGATCTGGGAGGGCCGCGACGAGCAGCTGGGCCGACTGGTCGCGGTCAAGGAGGTGTCCCTGGACCTGATCCCTCCCATCCAACGGCCCGAGTTCCTCCAACGCGCCGTCAATGAAGGGCGCACCACCGCCGCGCTGGCCGACCACCCCAACATCGTCACGGTCTACGACGTCGTCATCCAGGACGGCGTCCCGTGGACGGTGCTGCAACTGGTCCGCGGCCGCTCCCTGGCCGAGCGCCTCCAGGCGGGCCCGATGCCGGAGGCCGAGGCTGCCGACCTGGCCCGGCAGCTGCTGTCCGCGCTGGGCTTCGCCCACGCGGCCGGGATCACGCACCGGGACGTGAAGCCGTTGAACATCATGCTCAACGACGGCGACGGGCGCGCGCTGCTCACCGACTTCGGGATCGCCAAGAACCAGGACCACGACAGCCTCACCCGGACCGGCGTGGTCATCGGCTCCACCCCGTACATGGCCCCCGAACGCCACGAGGGCTACGCCGACGGGCCTGCGGCCGACCTGTTCTCGCTGGGTGTCACGCTGTTCGAGGCCCTGGAAGGCTACTCGCCGTTCGCCAAGGACACCCGGACCGGCACCGTGACCGCCATCCTGGTCAAACCCCTGCCGCCGATGGAACACGCGGGACACCTCGCACCGCTGATTCAAGCGCTGACGCAGAAGAACCCGGACGACCGGCCCACCGCACAGCAGGCCGCAGCGATGCTGGGCACTGCGATACCCGCGCCCGGTCATGCCGCGCCGAGCGCCCAGGCTCTCGGAGGTCAGGTCCGGTTCCCCTCGACCATGCCGGCGAACGGCCAGACAGTTGTTGCTCAGCAGCCCTCCGATGAGGGTTCCGCTGCCAACGCCGCGAGTCCACGCCGCAGACCCAGGAAGAAGCGCCTAGCCATCGGCGTCTCAGTGGTCGTGGTCGCCCTCGGTGCGTCCGCGAGCGGTGCCTGGATGCTCTTCCACTGGGCCGATAAAGCCCTCGCGAACTGCACGCCGTCAGGCGGGTTCGGCGGTGGCACCGTCGACCCCGTGACGCGACCGATTCCGGCGATTCCCCCGGGCACGCCGCACGCACCGACACTGGTCGCTCCTGCCGACGAGTCCGTCTTCACCCTGGGCCAGCCGATCGAACTCCGCTGGGCGGCACCCTCCGGACACGCTTTTGAGCTGGCGCTGTCCTCCAACAACAGCGACTTCGAGCGTTACTCCTGGAAACAGGCCAGTGGCTGCATCTTCCAGCCCACTACTCCTGGCCTTTACGCCTGGACCTTGATGGAGCGTCCAGGACTGAAGACCGGCCTCGGCGGCCCATGGAGCGAGACCAGGCTCATCAAGGTCGTGTCGCCGGGAGAGTCGGCAGTTGATCAGTTCTCGAACTCTCCCCATCCGCCGACGCTGGTCTCGCCCGGCGACCGGATCGAGGTCGCAGCGGGCCAACCTGTCACCTTGACCTGGACGACGACCGGGCGCCTGTCAAAGGTCCTCCTCCGGTATCCCGACGGCACCGACCACTCCAGTGACTGGCAGGACGGGCAGACCTACACATTCACGCCGACGACGCCCGGACAGTATGCGTGGGGCGTCTGGGGGTCGAACGATTCAACTGCACCAGGCTTGGGCCACGGAACCAGCGGTGGCAGCGAACAACGGACCATTACAGTCAAGTAGCAGCGAACGAGAGTCTTTCACGCCTCGGCGTGGTGCATCGTGCGAGGTCAGCGGCTCTGGTGTCGGCCACAGAGGCATCGTGATCCAGATCGAGTCCGAGCAGATCGTCGCGTCAGCGGTTCACTTGATTCAAGCCGCACCCGACTCCGAATACCGCAGCCGGTCAGCACGACCCGCATGCGTCGTCACTGCCGATGCGTTGCCTCTCCGGCAGGCCGACTCGGCGGCCCGTGCCCGATGCGCTGCGTCGTCGTGGTCGCCGCGCAGCGAGGCAAGATAAGCCCTGCGCAGCATCACCGCGGCACGCCCGCGGGGGCGGTCGGCGAACAGCTCCAGTGCCTTGGCGTACCGAGATTCGGCCCTGACCACATCCGCGCGTGACAGTTCCGTTCGCAGCCGGGGTGTCGAGCGGTTGAAGGTCAGCCGAGCGAGTTCGAGCATGGATGACTCCTCAAGCGCGGACATCCCCATCCGACGAAGCGTTCGCAGGCTCGCCGAAGAAGCTGTGCCACCGGATCCTGCACACCGCAGCCCGCGTGACCCGAGGCCAACGCCGGGTTCGACGGCGCATCGCCGCCAACTGGCCCTGGGTCAAAAGACCTCGCCACGGCGCCTTCGCCCGACTCGTGGCCCTGCCTCGGCCAGTCATCCGCTGCCACCGCCGCATCCCCGCTCTCCCACGACCCGCAGGACCCCTGGAGACCCCGGCCGCCGCGCCAGGACCCCGCGAGGCTCGAAATCTGAACCCTCTTCGCCGGGGGCGTTCCGATCTGCGCTTCTGTTACATGGCCGAGGTTCTGCGTCGCCGTACCAAAAAACTGACCCGCAAACTCAGGTGAATGCCACCGCGTTCTGGTCACACCAGTGCCGGAACGTCATCGGGTCTCGTCCGAGCAGTCGGGCGACAGTGTCGGTTCGGAAGCCGATGGCATCGGCACGCGCCACCTGGATGGTCTCGATGAGTGCGGCGGCCAAGGCGGGGGGTGCGCCTTGGGGGAACCGGGCCTTGACCGCTTCTTCGGGGGTCGCCGCCGTGCGCACCTGGATGTCGCGGCCGAGTGCGGCGGCGAGGATCTCGACCATCTCGGCGGTAGTGAAGGCTTGGCTGCCGGTAAGGGCGTAGATCTGGTCTGCGTGGCCGTCCTCGGTCAGTACGCGGGCCGCGACGGCGGCGATGTCGGCTGCGGCGATCGGTGCGACTTTGCCCGGGCCGGTGGCGTCGAAGACGTATCCGTCTTCGCGGATGCTCTGGGCCCAGTCCAGCGCGTTGGTCATGAATCCGCCGCAGCGCAGGAACGTGGCGGGAATGCCGCTGGCCCGGATGGCGTCCTCGCGGTCGCGGTGCCAGCGGCCCATGGCCGGGACCGGGTCGAAGCCGGCGTGGAAGGAGGACAGGTGCACGATGTGCTTCACGCCCGCATTCCTGGCGGCGGCGATGGCGTTCTCAGCCTGCGCCATACCAGTGCCCTGAGTGAGGAGGAAGAGCTTCTCGACACCATCGAACGCGGCCTTCAGTGTTGTGGGTTCTTCGAGATCGGCGACCACGCGGTGGGCACGCGCCGGCAAGGCGGCCGCACGTGCCGGATCGCGCACGAGGATGCGGAAGTCGGCTTGGCGGGTGCCGAGTTCGCGGACGAGTTCGCGGCCTATGTTGCCCGTGGCGCCGGTGATGAGGAGCATGCTCCGCCTCCGAATCGTTTGCCGTCTAATGAATGGCGGTACGGCGCAGAACGCTAGCCGGGCAATGATTAGCCGTCAAGCGATGTTCTCGGTAGGATCGGCGTCCGTCGACACCACGAGGGAAGGGCGCCCATGCCGGAGTTCCTGGACCTGCACGGCAACACGAACAAGGCGGTGCGGGCCGTCGCCGACGCCGGGATGCGCCGCCTCGGCCTGCACCTGGGTCAGAACCACGTCCTGGCACTGCTGTGGGAGCAGGACGGCCGGCCCCCCGGCGAGATCGCGGCGGCGTTGCATGTCTCCACGCCCACAGTGGTCAAGATGGCGACCCGCATGACCGCTGCCGGCCTGCTCACCAGGCGCCGTGACGAACGCGACAACCGCCTGGTCCGGCTCTGGCTCACCGAGGCCGGACGCGCCCTGCGGCAGCCGGTCGAGCAGGAGCGCGAGAACCTGGAGAACCGTCTCACAGCGGACCTCACCGAGCGGGAGCGCGAGCAGCTCATAAGCGCCCTGACGAAGATCCGTCGCCGCGCCCTGGAACTTTTGGCCGACAGCGATCCCGCAGATGCGGAGCCGCGCTGAACCGATACCGGCGGTCGAAGACGGATCCGCTCAACAAGTCCGCTTCACGGACTGGCCGGCGGCTCGCAGTCGGCGTAGTTGTGACCCCAAGAACGTTTGATCCGTCAAGTTCAAGTCGGTAACGCGAAGAGCCGACCGAGGAAAGTGACTGATGGAACAGCTTGGGCCGCAGGTGTCGTGCGCGCGGTTCACCGAACGTCTCTGGTGTGTCGGCGCATGGTGTGGGTCACGACCTGCACGACCGCCCGTTGAAGCCCTTGGAGGAATCGTGAACAGCAGCCATAGTCGCTGGCGAACCCGTCGTGACCTGCTCGCCGCCGACGAGGACCTCGACCCCGCAGCGATGGCGATCGGACCCGGCGTGCCCGTGGTCGAACGGCCACGTCGGGTCCTGAGGCTGGTCGGTCAGTCCAGCGGTTCGTCGAGGAACTCGGCGATCGCGTTCGCGAAGCCGGAACCGGTCAGCGCGGTCCAGTGGTTCCCCGCCACGGCAGTGAACCTCCCCTTGGGCAGGGCTGCGGCGAGTTCTTCGCCGGTGCCGTGGCCGTGGTCCTCGTCGCCGACCACGATCAGGGTGGGGGTCTGGATCCGGCGCAGCGTGTCACCCGGTGTGGCGACGAGGGAGTCGAGGACGTACAACAGCGCCTGCGGGTCGGCGCCCGACTGCCCGAACCAGTACGCCATCTCCGCGTCCGGTGTTCCGGGTTCTATTCTGTCTCCGTGCGCAAGCGCCGTCAGGACGCGGTGGTTGGCGACACCGCCGCCGGCGCGCGTCATGTCGGCGAGGCCTTGTCCTCCGATGACCGCGCGGGCCGGCCTGGCGCCTCGGGCCAGCATCCTGATGACGATGCGACCGCCGAGCGAGTAGCCGCCGAGGTCGTAGCCCTGGTCGTCGAGGCCCAGGTGGTCGATCAGGGCGAGGGTGTCGTGGGCCAGCACGTCGGGCGGGTACGCGGCCGGGTCGCGCGGCTGCGGGCTGTCGCCGTGGCCGCGGAAGTCCGGGAGGATGACGCGGCGGCCCTGCTGGGCGAGGGCGGCGGCGGGGCCGTGCTCGAACCAGTGCAGGTACGAGCCCGAGAAGCCGTGCAGCAGGACCAGCGGGCGGCCCTCCCCGGTTTCACGGTAGGTCAGGTCCAGTCCGTCGCGGCTGGTGAATTGGTGCACCTGGATGTCGGTCATGACGCGTCGTCTCCTTGTCGGACAATCGGGTTCGGTATTTCAAGATTCGCCGTGGCGCGGTCCCCCGCGCCTATTCGGTGCGCAGCACCTCCGCGACCGGCGCCTTCGCCGCCCGGATCGAGGGCAGCCACGCCCCGAGCGCGCCGATCACCGCGCCGGACAGACCGAGCAGCGCCAGCATCCGCCAGTCCCAGACGTGCAGGAGCGAGGACGGCAGGTCCAGGTGGGTGCTGTGGCCGGTGAGCGGGATGACGATCCGGTGGACGGCCATGCCGAGCGGCACGCCGACGACGCCGCCTACCAGGCCGAGAGCCGCCATCGAGATCACCACCATCGTGACCACCTGGCGCGGCGTCATGCCGACGGCCTTGAGCATCCCCAGGTCCTTGCGGCGTTCGCGGGTGTTCAGCACCACCGTGTTGAACACGCCGAGCGCCGCGACGATCATCAGCATGACCGTCAGGCTGGAGATGACGCTGACCATGACCTTCTGCATCGTGTCGGTGCCGCCGTTGACGGATGCCTGGATCCCCGGGTCGGCTTTGCGGACCGCCGCGGCGAAGGACTGGGGGTTCGTGCCCTTCGACAGCCCGACGGAGAAGGTCGCCGCGCGTCCGCTGGGGCCGAGCTTGGCGAAGTGGTCCCAGTCGGTGCTGGTGATGTCCCAGCCGCCGGCGGTCTCCCCGACGATCGTCTCGCTGCGCGGCCGGCCGTCGGAGTCGTCCAGGGTGATCGTCTGCCCGAGGGCCGCGCCGTGCGCGTGCCAGAACTCCGAATCGACGACGACCTCGCCGGGGCCGCTCGGCCACCGGCCGTGCACCAGATCCGGATGCAGCGCGTCGGTGTCCCCGGTCTCGACGGCCATCCGGACCACGCCGGGATACCCGGCCATGCGGGTCTGCAGCGGGGTGTCGGCGGAGACATGGACGGCGCCGGGCATCGAGCGCAGCAAGGCGAACAGCTGGTCGTCGGAGTGGGCGGGCGCGGTCTGGCCGAACTTCGGGTTGTCGACGGCGACACTCACCTGGATCCTGTCGGTCTGCTTCTGGACGTCACCGTACTTCACCACCGAGGCCGACAGGCCGATGGCCATCGTCACCGTCGTCACGCCGAGCACCACGGTCGAAAGCGTCAGCGCCGTGCGTCCGGGCCGGGCGAACGGCCAGCCCAGGCCCAGGCTCACCGGCCGGGGCAGGCCCGAGCGGCCGAGGCGGCGCTGCACCGCCAGCCCGCGGCCGGTCTGCTGGACGCTGCCGGCGCTGATCGCGACGGCCGCCGGCAGGCGCCGCGCCTTCAGGGCCGGGATGAGCGCGGAGACCGCGACCAGGACCGGCATGCCGATCAGCACGGCCGGATAGATCCAGGCGGGGACGGACGTGTCGGCCAGCACCAGGTCGTTGTTGAAGATGCCCCAGAAGGCCTGGTGGACGAGCTTCTCGCCGACGACCGAGCCGACCGCGGTCCCCACGGCGCAGCCCAGCACCGCCGGAAAGGTCACCATCGTGAGGTAGACGCCGGTCACCTGGTCCGGGGTGAATCCCAGGGCCTTGAGAACACCGATGTGCCGGTAGCCGGACACCACCGCGCCGCTGACGACGTTGCCGACGATCAGCACCGAGACGAGCAGGCCGAGGATGCCGAAGACGGTCAGGAACGGCAGGTAGGTGCCCGGGCCCTTGGCCAGGTTCGCCTTGATGCCCAGGTAGGAGGAGGTGCCGGTGAGCGAGCCGGACGGCAGGTCCTTGGTGGCGGTCGCCATGTCCTTCGTGAGCGCCGTGTCCGATCCGGCGTCGGAGAAGCGGTACAGCATCTGCTCCGACGTCGCGCCCAGCGCCTTCGCCTCGGCGGGGGTGACCCAGCCGTCCGCGGAGTTGCTCGCCGACGAGGCGTATCCGACGACCTTCAGGCTCGTGCCGTCGGCCAGGGTGACGCGGCTGTCGTAGCGGATCTGCTGCGCCCCGAGGTCCTTGGGCATGTTCAGGACGATCTCGTCGGGCGCCGCGGCCCAACGCCCCGAGGAGAGCTGGAGCTTGTCGACCGCGCTGTCGGGCCGGTCGCGGCCCACCGCCGTGAAGGAGCCGGCCAGGCCGATCGGGCGGCCGCCGACCATGGCCGGGTGGTTCAGGACGGCCAGTGGATACGGTCCGGAGGCCTCGGTGACGCCGGAAGCGTGCGCGGTCTGGGCGAGCTGGGTCTCGGTCACCTTGGCGCGGTCGTACTCGGCGACGATGTGCGCGCCGTGCGCCGCGTTGAACGCTTTGTCGAAGGGACCTGAGATCGCGGCCAGCAGACTGAGGGTGGCGACGGCCATCATGGAGGAGACCATGACCACCACGCCGAGGGTGAACGTCTGAAGGCGGCGGCGCTTCACGGCCGCACGGGATGCTCGCCAGACGGCACTCATCGGGGTGTCTCCATTCACAAGTGGTTCAAGGGATCAGGGAATTGATGGCGGTGCGCGGCTGGCGGTGGCCGGCGGCTCGATGTGGGTGCTTACCGCGTGATCCCCGCGGGTTCGCGCTCCACGGTCCACTCCCGTGCGATGAGGCCGTCCGCGACTTCTACGACGCGGTCCGCGCACTTCGCCGCGAGCCGCGGGTCGTGCGTGACGATCAGCAGCGTCTGACCGAGCTTGTTGAGGTCGGTGAGCAGGCCCATGACCTGGTCTCCGGACCGGCTGTCGAGCGCGCCGGTCGGCTCGTCGGCCAACAGCAGCGCCGGCCGGTTCATCAGGGCCCGCGCCGTGGCGACGCGCTGTCGCTCGCCGCCGGACAGCGAGGCCGGGTAGACGTCCGCGCGACCGGCGATGCCCAGCTGGTCCATCAGTTCCAGCGCGCGCTTGCGGGCCGGCCTCGCCTTCAGGCCGACCAGCTGGCCGGCGAGGGTGATGTTGTCCAGAGCCGGGAGGTCGTCCAGGAGGTTGAAGAACTGGAAGATCATGCCCACGTGGCGCCGCCGGTACAGCGCCAAGCCCTTCTCGCCGAGCCCGCCCAGGTCCTGGCCGGCGACGGTGACCGTCCCGGCGGTGGCGCGGTCCAGGCCGGCGACCATGTTCAGCAGCGTCGACTTCCCCGAGCCCGACGGCCCCATCACCGCCACCGACTCCCCGGCCCGGACCTTCAGGCTGACTCCGTCCAGCGCTGAGTAATCCCCGAAGTCCTTGCGCACGTCCGCCAGGCGGACGACGACTTCCCGCGCCTCGTGATCCCTCGAATTCGTCATGCCACAACACTGTCGACGATCAGGGGGCTGCCACATCGGAGCACCGGACACATGTGCCGGGGCCACTGCCCACCGTGGTCGTACACCCGTGGTCGGCTGTGGGCCCGGTGAACGGCGAATACGATCAAGGCATGTCGTCGTCCGCTCTGCTGCCGCGCATCAAGCGGTCGCCCCCGGGAGTCTGGGTGTTCCTGGCGTGGGCCGTCGGAACCGTCTACTCGGTCTTCGGTTCCGGCGCCTACGTCTACCGCATGCCGTTCGAGCCCGAGACGAATCCCCTGTACCCGCACGGGTTCGGCTTCGACAGCGGGGAGGCCGGCCGGCTGGTCCTGTGCGCCGTCATCGCCGGAGCGGCCTGCTGGATCGGCGTCCGCCGCGGCCTGACCGGTCTGCTGCTGGTGTTGCTCTCCTCGCTCCTGGTCACGCTGAGGGTGAAACACACGATCGCCGTCGACGCGGCGAACTACCTGGGCGTCGACGTTGCCGTCGCGGTCGTCGCCGCGACGAGGACGCGCCGCACCGCGGTCGTCGCCGTCACGATGGCGCTCATCACGCTCCTCGGCTACGGCGGCTTCCGGGCGGCCGCGGGGCTGCTGGTGGGCACGTCGGTGATGATGGTGACGGCGCTGCTCGTCGTCGTCGCGGCGATGGCCGGCGCCGTTCTGCGCCAGGACCGCGTCCACGCCGGACAGCTCCGCGAGCAGGTCGCGGCCCAGGCGGTGACCGCCGAACGGCTGCGCATCGCCCGCGAACTGCACGACATGGTCGCCCACAACATCGGTGTCGTCGCGATCCAGGCCGGTGCCGCCAAACTGGTCATCGACGTCCAGCCGGACAGCGCGCGCAAGGCGCTCGGGGTGATCGAGGACTCCAGCCGGGAAACGCTCGCCGGGCTGCGCCGCGTGCTCGGAGCGCTCCAGACCGCTGAGGACTCCGGCGACGAGAAGCCGCTCGCCGGGCTGGACGACGTCGACAAGCTGGTGGAGAACATCCGGACCGCCGGCGTCCGGGTCGACGTGAACTGGCGCGGCGACCGCCGTGCGCTGCCTCCGGAGGTGGACCTGTCGGCGTTCCGCATAATCCAGGAAGCGGTGACCAACGTCGTCAAGCATTCCGGCGTCCGGCAGTGCCGGGTGTCCGTCACCTACCGTCCGGAGGACGTCTCGGTCGTCATCGTCGACAGCGGCGCCGGGCACGGATCCGGAGCGGGCGGCGGCTACGGCCTCACCGGCATGCGCGACCGGGTGAGGCTCCTGAAGGGCGATTTCGAAGCCGGCCCCCGTCCCGAAGGCGGGTTCCGCGTCGCGGCCCGCCTCCCCAACCCCGAGGGAGTGCGATGACGATCCGCGTCGTGCTGGCAGACGACCAGCCCCTGATCCGCGCCGGACTGGTCATGGTGACCGCCGTCCGGACGGACATCGAGGTCGTCGGCGAGGCCGGGACCGGACTGGAGGCCGTGCAGCTGGTCCGCGAGCTTGAGCCCGACGTCGTCGTGATGGACATCCGCATGCCCGGCATGGACGGCATCGAGGCGACCCGGATCATCACCGCCGACGGCGGCGGCACCCGGGTCGTCGTCCTGACCACCTTCGACGACGACGACAACGTCTACGACGCCCTGCGGGCCGGCGCCTCCGGCTTCTTGGTGAAGGACATGGCGCTCGACGACATCATCACGGCGGTGCGCGTCGTGGCGGCCGGCGAGGCGCTGATCGCGCCGAAGGTGACGCGGCGCCTGATCGAGGAGTTCGCCGGCCGGCCCCGGAACTCCGCACCGGCGGCGGAGCCCCGGCCGATCGAGGGCATCACGGACCGCGAACTGGAGGTCCTGACACTCATCGGCCAGGGACGGTCGAACGCGGAGATCGCCGAGACGATGGTGATCAGCGGCGCCACCGTGAAGGCCTACGTGACGCGGCTGTTGTCCAAGCTCGGCGCCCGCGACCGGGTACAGCTGGTCATCATCGCCTACGAGCACGGCCTGGTGTCGGCCGGTGGGACCGGGACCGTCTGACGAACCAATGCTTCTACGCGGTGCGGTTGAGAGAACTGCGACGCACCGTCTCGACGAACGCCCGGACCCGCGCGGTCGCTCCGGCCTCGCGCCACACCAGACCCCACTGCAACGCGGGTGCGTCGGAGATCGGACGCGGACGAGGTCGGGGCAGACCACTCGACGGTAGGAACAGACCACTCGACGGTAGACGTGCTCGGCGACCACCACCCACCCCCGGCCGAGCGATGCGAAGAGCAGCGCCTCACGCAGCGAGCCGACCGCCGCGGCGGTGTTGTTGAACCTCGCAGGGCGTTCTGTGATCACCCCTGGAGATCTGCGAGGAACTCCGATGCGTTCTTCGGTGTGGAGAACATGGGGAAGTCGTACTTGATCGCGTTGTCGTGCTCTTCCTGCGACGTCGCCGCGACGCAGTCCTGGAGCGTGATCACCTGGTAGCCGTTCTCGTAGCCGCTCCGCATCGTCGACTCGACGCAGCAGTTCGTCAGGAAGCCGCCGAGGGCGATCGTCTTGATCCCCTTGCTGCGCAGGATGAAGTCCAGGTTCGTGCTGGCGAAGGTGTCGAGCCCGCGCTTGCCCTCCACGACGATGTCGCCCGGCTGCGGTGCCAGTGCGTCCGTGATCTCGGCGCCCCAGCCGCCCTTGACGAAGGCGTTGCCGTCGACGACCCCCTTGAGGATGCCGTAGGGGTGCGACGTGATCTCGTTGTAGCCCGGGGCGAAGCTGATCGGCGCGTGCACGACGGTGACGCCCAGGTCGCGGGCTTTCCGCACGAGGTCCTGGGTGTTCGTGAGCATCGAGGTCGTCTCCATCACGCCCCGGACCGCGTCGTGGAACGCGCCGCCTTCGGAGGTGAAGTCGTTCTGGTACTCGATGAGGACGAGGGCTGTGCTCTTCGGATCGATGGCCATGGACGCCTCCCGGTGGTCCCGCTGTGGCTGGCAGGTGGCTGCCATGTGATTGCCGCCACTCAACCACTTATCAGACAAGCGGGCAAGAGCTAGGGTGACGGCATGTCGATCGTCTTCGGCGCGGTGAGCCGCGCGCCGCTGAGTCTGCTGGTGTCCGAGCAGATCCGGGAGGCGATCCTCAGCGGGGCGCTACCGGTCGGGGCCGAGCTTCCCTCCGAGAAGGACCTGGCCGGCCACTATGGCGTCAGCCGTTCCACCATTCGTGAAGCGGTACGGGTTCTGCAGGCCAAGGGCCTGCTCAGCGGCGGTGACACGGTCTCCACCGCGCGGCCCCGGGTCTTGGCCGCACCGGATGTGGCCGAGGCGCTGACCAGCGCGTTGCGGTTGGGCCGGGTGCCGCTGGCCGACTTGGTGGAGCTGCGCCGCCTGATCGAGGGAGCGGCCGTGGCGGTGGCCGACCCCGGACGGCTCTCGGACGCCTACGAGGCGCTGGCCGTGATGCAGGCGCCGGGTGTCGACGTCGTGACCTTCCACGAGGCTGACGTGCGGTTCCACCTGTGCTTGGCCGGTGCCGGCGGCAACACCGCCTTCAGCCTGGTCGCGACCTCACTCCGGGAGGCCATCGCGGGCTACCTGCTCGACGCGCTGCGTGCGGTCCCCGACCTGGCGTCCATGCTCCCTCGACTGGCGGCTGAGCATGCCGGCATCCTCGCCGCAGTCGAGGCCGCCACCCCGGACCGTGCCGCAGAACTTGTACGCGCCCACATCTGGGACTTCTACGCGGAGTCCCTGGCGTGACCGAGCCTCTGACAGCCGTGGATCCTGCAGCGTTCCTGGCCGAGCTGGCCAGCGCCGTCCCGGTGGTGCTCGATCCCCATGTCCTGATGGCGTACCAGCGGGACCAGGCCGCCCTGGCCGAAGCGGGGACCCCGCTGGCGCTGGTCCGCGCGCGCTCGGTCGACGACGTGGCCGCGACATTGCGGACGGCCTCGGCCCACGGTGTCCCGGTGGTCACCCGGGGAGCCGGGACCGGCCTGGCCGGCGGGGCCAACGCCATCGACGGGTGCGTGGTGCTGAGCACCGCGGCCATGGACGGGATCATCTCGATCGACAAGGTGGCCAGGACCGCGACCGTCCAGTGCGGCGTCCTGAACGGGACGCTGTCGGCCGCCGCCGCCGACCAGGGCCTGTGGTACGCCCCCGATCCGGCGAGCAAGGCCGTCTCCACCATCGGCGGCAACATCGCCACGAACGCGGGCGGCGGCTGCTGCCTCCGCTACGGCGTCACCGGGGACCACGTGCTGGCGCTCACCGCCGTCCTGGCGTCCGGCGAAGTCCTGCGCACCGGGACGGCAACCCGGAAGAACGTCGCGGGACTGGACCTGACCCGGCTTCTGGTCGGTTCGGAGGGGACGCTGGCGGTGATCGTCGAAGCTGTGCTGCGGCTGCGGGTGCCGCCGCCGCCCCAAGCCACCCTCGTCGCCTTTTTCGACAGCTTGCGGAAGGCCGGGGACGCGGTCGTCGCGATCGAACAGGCTGGAACGCCATCACTGCTGGAGCTGATGGACCGGACGACGATCGCCGCGGTGGAGGAGCACACCCGGATGGGGCTGGACCTCACGGCCGGGGCGCTGCTGATCGTGCAGGACGAGTCGCTCGACGCCTACGCCGATGCCTGCCGCGGGGCCGGCTTCGTCGCCCAGACCGACGACCCCGAGGAAGGCGAGCAGTTCCTCGCCGCCCGCCGCCTGGCCCTTCCCGCCCTGGAGCGCAAGGGGCTGACGCTGCTTGACGACGTCGCCGTCCCGCCGCCGCTCATCGCCGACATGATGGACCGAGTGCAGGCGATCGCCGACCGGTACGGTCTGGTCATCGGCACGTTCGGGCACGCCGGGGACGGCAACCTGCACCCCACGATCGTTTTCGACCGGGAGGCCGCAGACACCGCGCGCGCCGCGTTCGACGAGATCCTGGCCGCGGCGCTGAGCCTCGGGGGCACGATCACCGGCGAGCACGGGATCGGGTCGTTGAAGACGCCACACCTCGCGGACATGCTGGGCCCTACTGAGAGGGCGCTGATGGCGCGGATCAAAGCGGCTTTCGACCCCGGGAACATCCTCAACCCGGGCCGGGCGCTGTAGCGGCGGTCGCTTCACGGGTCTGCGCTGCGAGCACCGCCCGGTCCGTCCAGCCAATCCGCGGCGTCGGGTTCGCCCGACGCGGCACCGCGACCTCCTGGCGCAGGGCGAGTATCTCGACGTGCTGCGACGCCGAGGGACAGGCCAACAACGCCAGCCAAGAGAACGCATGAACAAGAGTCCTGTACAGCAGTCGCACAGCCACGACCACCGATCTTGTGCGCCGATCACCCAGATTAATACCTATATCCGGGTATCCTGACCAGGACAGGCATTCCCGGCACCCATAGCCCTTCCCGGAGGCGGTGTTGACACCTCTTTACGGTAAATCGCTCTGAATAGCGACACCCGCAACCCTGCCAGAACGTCAAAAGTGGAGAGAGGGTAGAGCAATGGCTCTAACGATTTCACCCCAGCAGGCTGTACGGGTCGCGCAGATCACCGGCAACGGTCCGGGCCAGACAGGGCGTTGGCAGATGGGCGGCGCCGATCTCGGGGTAATGTGGTGTAACCCTGACACGAACGTCACGTTCCATGTGTTCGGCGACAACTTCAAGACCGTTCAGGAACCCAGCCCGTTCTCCGGGCCGGTTGGTTCGGGCTGGAAGCCGAACGCGCTGGGGCGATCGACGTTCGTGGACTTCCGTGGTGGCGTCACCTGGAACGACTTCAATGTGGACTCGAAAGGCGACCGGGCGCCGATCCTGCCGCTGCTGCCCGGTGAGGACGGGTGTGTGCCGACTGGGGGGATCCACGTGAACGGCACGGACTACCTGGCGTATGTGGTGTTCTCTGCCGGTCACACCGACCAGTCACAGACGAACGCAGGCGGTACAGCGCAGTCCACAGACGGCGGGAAGACGTGGCAACGGAACTTCAACTGCTTCTGGAGTCAGAACGCGCAGCTGACTGATCCGTTCCAGCAGTCAGCGTTCGCCTACGACTGGGTGAACGGCGGACAGTACGTGTACCGGTTCACCACTCAGTCGTCGCGAGCCGGTGACATTCATCTTCTGCGCTGCCCGACGACGGGTGTCGCTAACAAGTCCACCTACCAGTATTGGACTGGTTCGGCGTGGACATCGGACGAGACCGAGGTGGGGATTCTGATTCCCGGTCCGGCCGGTGAGATGTCGGCTCGGTACGATTATCTGCTGAACGTGTGGTACGTGATGTATCACGATGACGACGCCGGGTACACGGTGTTCCAATATGCGCCGTCGCCTACCGGTCCGTGGTCGGCGAAGCTCAATATCTTCCCGGACAGTGCGCAGCAGCCTTACGGGATCTACGCTCCAGAGATTCATCCGCAGTCATCTGGTACGTCGCTGTTCTTCTGCGGCTCGGACTGGAACACCTACGAAACCTATCTGTTCCATTCGAATCTGGATGTGAGCTGCTCACGCCGGGCTACAGCGTGACAACGATCGCCTACACGCCGACTTTCAATCGGCTTGACGGCTTCATCGCCGAGACCGGTCTGGTGTGTAGGGAGCGGACGTAGTTGAGCGGCGCGAACAGGGTTTTTGCAGTAGTTGAGACGTGCTCGCTGGGTCCGCCTACCTGTACGTGAGCAATGTGGGCGCGGTGACGGTAATCAGAGTGCGGCGTCGCGGGCGTCGGCTTCTTCGGCGGCTGGGTCTTCGGGTGTTCGGGCGCGTGCATTGCCTGCCGTCGGTGGGGGTCGTAGCCCGTCGAGGATGAGCTGGGAGATGTGGGCTGAGGCTTCGCGGCTGCTTTCCGCGCCGGCGTGGCGGATTGCGGCGAAGGCGCCGGCGACCAGTGCCATCACCTCATCGACCGTGAGGTCGCCGCGCGCTGCGCCGGCTGCGTGCGCGCGGTCGAGCAGGTCCGCGACATGGCGTCTGAGATCTGCCGCGACCGTAGGGGCGGCGGTGCGCAAGTCGAACTCGGCAGCGACCAGCGCGCTCTTGACCGCGACGTTCTCTGCGCCCGAGGCCATCATCCGCGACAGCAGGATGAACAGGGCCCCGGGGTCTGCGGTGGTGGCCAGCGCCTCCGCTTGCGCCACTAGTTGCTCCAGCTCATCGATCGCGACGGCGAGATAGAGCGCCTCCTTGGTGGGGAAGTGCCGGTGGACCGTGCCGGGGCCGACACCCGCACGGCGTGCGATCTCGTCGAGCGAGACGCCAAGGCCCTCACGCGCGAACAGCCGTTGCGCGGTGTGCAGGACGCGCTCGCGATTGCGGCGTGCGTCGGCTCGCAGTTCGCGGTCGCTCACGTGAACAGCCGACGACTGCGAGCGAGCAGGCTCAGATTGACTTCTCATCTCAGCATCCAGCATAACCGGGGCGGTGCCCCGTATACTGCGGGCTAACCGGGGCGACGCACCGGTTATGGGCGCGGCGGTGCTGGCCACGATCCGACCCACCAACCACGAGGTGATGACGATGACCCCACGCGACGACGCAATCGCCCTGGTGCTGAAGATGCAGGAGTGCTTCAACACCCGGCGGTTCGACCAAGCCGACGACCTGTTCACCACCGGGTTCTACAGCCATCCGCTCGGCACCACTGGAATCGAGGCGGGCAAGGACGCCTGGCGCGCGGTCGTTTCCCAGTTCCCCGGTATGCAGGTCGTCGCCGAAGACATCCTGGTTGACGGCGACAAGGTCGCCATCCGCTCGTCCGTCGAGGGCATCGGGGCTCCGGAGGGCGAAGCGCGACCAGAGCTGATCGAGATCTTCCGCATCGACGACGGCCGGCTTGCCGAGACGTGGGGGATCACCGGGGGCCCGCGCCCGCGCCACGACTGACGCAGGCATTGGCCACCTGATATGGCCATCCCATTCACTGGCTCATGTGGCAGGGCTTCGCTGCGACATCGCGCCTGCCGAATATTCGTCCGTGCAGGTCGTCATGGCCATGCCGCACTTGCGGGCGACCAGCCGGCGGCGTCAGGCCGACGGCGTCAGGCCGGCAGCGTCGCCGGACTGGCCGGGAACACCGCAGCCCAGGCGGATGAGTTTCGGAGGTGCTACACCCGCGTCGGCGCCTGGATCACCGCGGTGGGTACGTGCGGGCAGGGCTCCACATTCAGGGTCTCATCCCCGCTACGCGGTCGAATGCACCACTCGCGACGTAACCAGGGTCCGTTTGAAGCAGTGCGACCTTTGCGCCCCCGTCGACGAGCACGATGACGTAGTTGACGGTCACTCCGGTGCTTCGCACAGCTGTCAGGGTGCCGGTGCAGTCGTCGTTCAGTGTGTAGGTGTCGTCGGCGGTGAACGTGCTCACTCCTGACTCGTCTGCCAGGGTGACCTTGGTGCCGGTGGCGGTGCCGTCGCCGTGGAAGACCGTCGTGGACTGAAGGTTGAACGGCCCGGTGTTCGAGATGCCGCGGATGTTGCCGCTGTAGGCGCCGCGCAGGGTGGCTACCGAGCACGCCCTGTCGTGTCGGTGCACCTGGGCGGCGGTGGCAGGGGAGGTGATGGTCAGGGAGGCGGCCATTACAGCGCCGGTGGCGGCGGTGGCGGCGAGTTTGTTGATCACGATGTGAGAAACGCGCGGCTGCCGACAGGGTCACCTTCAGCGCCGCCATTCGTGTGCTTGCGTCGGCGCCGCCGTGTTGCCGCAGCCACCATCCGCAAGATTCTGAATACGGCGCCACCTAGGATTCCGCCGTCAGCTGCCCGTGCCTTCTCGACCGGCGAGGACGAGGTCGACGAAGGCGCGGGCGGCGGCGGACAGGCGGCGTTCGGACGGGGTGAGGAGTGAGACCTCGAAATTCGGGGCCCCTCGGACCGGTCGCATCGGAACCGGGCGTGATCCCACGGTCAGCGAGCGGCTCAGGAACATCTGGCCGAAGCCGGCCCTGACCAGGTCGACCGCGGTCGGGATGTCGCTCACCTCGACGGCGATCTCCCGGCGCAGGCCGGAGGCGAGGAACAGCCGGTCGACGCTGTTCCGGATGCCCCACCCGACGGGCAGGTCGACGAAGGGCAGGCCGTCGAGCTCGGCCAGTTCGACGGCCTCGCGGCCGGCCAGCGGATGGTCCTCGGCGCAGGCCAGCAGGAGCGGTTCGGACGCCAGTGGGTGCGCCTTCACGCCCGGCGGGTAGTCGCCGGGAAGCGCGGCGAAGGCGACGTCGAGGCTGCCGTCGGCGACGCGTTCAGCCAATTCGGCCGAGCCGCGCTGGGCGGTGCTCGGAATGATCTGTACCTGGGGGCGTTCCCGGTGGTAGCGGGTCAGCAGGGCGGCAAGGTCGATCAGGGTCAGCGAGTGCATGATGCCGATGCGGACGGTACCGCGTAGCCCGCCGTGCGCCGCGGCCACGGCGTCCCGGGCCGCGTCAGCTGCGGCCAGGGCGGTGCGGGCCTCGGTGAGCAGGGCCTGGCCGGCGTCGGTGAGCTCTACCCGGTGCGTGGTGCGGTCGAACAGCTGGCCGCCGAATTCGCGTTCCAGGCTGCGGATCGAGACCGACAGCGTCGACTGGACCAGGTGCAGCCGGGCCGCTGCGCGGGTGAAGCTCTGCTCCTCGGCGACGGCGACGAAGTGCTCCAGCTGCCGCAGCTCCATTCATGCACACCATTCATGAGCGTTATGATTTCTTTTCGTTGGACATCATAAATGCTGCAGCGAATGCTGAAGCCATGACGACGATCTCCCGCAGCCCGGCTCCGGCTCCGGCTCCTGCGCTTGCGGCCGATGCCGTTCACGCCTTGGGCGTGCGCTGGCGCCGGCGCCACTCGTTCGGTTTCTGGGCCGTCGCGGCCGCGTTCCTGGTGAACATGGGGTTCTCGGCCGTCCCGACCCCGCTGTACGTGCTCTACCAGCGGCGCGACCATTTCTCGGTGATCACCCTCACGGTGGTGTTCGCCGCCTATGCGCTCGGCGTGATCGCCAGCTTGTTCTTCGGCGGCCACTTGTCGGACTGGGTGGGCCGCAAGCGGGTGCTGGTGCCGGCACTACTGGTCAACGTGCTCAGCGGCCTGATCTTCATCTTCGCGCCAAGCCTGCCGGGGCTGCTCGTGGCCCGGATCGTCTCCGGGGTCTCGGTCGGACTGACCACCGCGACGGCCACCGCCTACATCGGCGAGCTGCATCTGGAGACGCTCGTGGACCCGTCACGGTCGCCGCGCCGGGCACAGATCGTGGCCACCGCCGTGAACCTCGGCGGCATCGGCGTCGGGCCGCTGGCCGCCGGCCTGCTCGCGCAGTTCGCGCCGCAGCCGCTACGCCTGCCGTACATCGTGTTCGGCACGGTGCTGGTGGTCCTGGCCGTGCTCATCGCGGTCGCACCGGAGACGGCCGACCGGCCTGACCCCGCGCCGCGTTACCGGCCGCAGCGCGTCACAGTGCCCGGCGACGCCCGCCGGCTGTTCTTCGCCGCCACCGCGACCGGCCTGTCCGCGTTCGCGGTGTATGGGGTCTTCACCTCCCTGGCCCCGTCATTCCTCGCTGGCGCTTTGCACCAGACCTCGCACGCGGTGGCCGGGGCTGTGGCGTTCACCGCCTTCGCCTCCGGAGCGCTCGCCCAGATCGCCTTGAGCCGGAGCAGCCTGCGCGCCACGCTGCGCATCGGACCGGCGCTGCTCCTGCCCGGCCTGGCTCTGATGACGACCGGGATGTGGCTGACCGACCTCGCCACCTTCGTGCTCGGCGGCGCGCTGGCCGGAGCAGGCGCCGGCATCTCCTTCCGCGCCGCGATCACCGCCGCCGCCTCCACCGCCGCGCCGGAATCCCGCGCCGAAGTGCTCGCCGGCTTCTTCCTCGGCGCGTACCTCGGCCTGTCGGTGCCGGTCGTCGGCCTCGGCATCGCCACCCAGCACGTCTCGGCCCAGACCGCGATGATCGTGTTCGTGGCGCTGATCAGCGCCGCAGTGCTGGCCTGTGCCAGAGTCGTCCAGACGGAGTCGGACCCGACCTGACGAGTGGCGAACAGAAGACTCACGTGCGCCTGCTGCTGATGTCGGACACGCTTGTCCCGACCCTCGAAATGGCACAGAACTCTCCGTCACTGTCACGGAGCAGATACCTGATCAGAACGTCGAGGCGCGTGCGGTGGACTGTGTGACATTGCCCACCGCACGCGCGTTCGCGTCGTCCCGCCCCGGGCTATCTCACCCCGAGATCGTCGGCAGCGTCAGCCCCTGCAGGGTGCTTCCACTGATGATGACGTTGGTGTTGACGTCTTTGCTCCCTGCGTACTTCAGGTCGAATCCGGAGATCACGATCTGGATCTTGTCCCCGGCCTTGAACTGCCACGTCAGCGGAGAGAAGACGATGTGCACGGGCTTCGTGACGTCGGAGACGCGGAACGGCGCGGTCTGCTGGTTGACCAGCGTCGCGTTGCCGTGAGCGTCGATGTCGTAGATCTTCGCGACACCGGTGTCCATGCCGGCCACGCCGTCGGCGGCGATGTTCCCGGCCGCCGACGGCGAGATCAGGTTCACGTCAACTGTCGGTTCGCCGACGACCGTGACTGGTGCGGTCAGCGCGGGCGTCTGCCACTGCGTGGCGATCCCGCCGAGGTTCGGGGTGTCGGGGTAGGGCCCGTGGCCCTGCCAGACCACCGAAGCGACCGCCGCAGCCGCGATGTCGCCCCAGCCGCTCACGAATGCCTGGATGTCGGGCGCGAGCGCCTTCGGGTCGTCGACGAGCGTGCCGCCGGCCGAGAGGTACCACTCGTGCTTGACGGTCGGCAGGTCGATCGTGTCGCCGGCCTGGTAGGCGGCGTTGACGGCCGCGATCTTGTCGGGGTTGTTCTTGTCGATGGCCCACTGCTTCACGTAGGCGAACGACGGACCGGTGTCGACGCTGCTGTCCTTCAGATAGTGGTCGAACCAGTCGGTGATCTGCCCGATCTCGTACATGCGCTGGTCCGGAGCGGTGAACGAGGCGTCACCGTCCAGTCCGCTGAGGTGGTCGCCTCCGTTCCAGATCATCTTGACAGGCGTCCCGTTCGCCTTGAGTTGGCGGTAGTCGGCGATCCCGTCCTTCAATGTCATCAGGTCGTCCTGCTCTCCGTAGAGCAGGAGGCTCGGCGTGATGATCTTCGAGCCGTACGTGCCGATGGCCGAGTTGTCGGCGATCTGCTGCGCGCCCGGCGTGAGGTAGCCCTGTACGGCGCTGTCGAACAGGTCCTGGCACATGGCGGGCACCGCTGTCTTGATTAGACACGGGAGGCTGGGGACCTGCTGGTTTCCGACGGAGTTCAGGAAGGAGAGGAGCCCGAAGGCGCTCGCCCACGATTCCTTGAACGTGCCGGGCGTCTTCGACACCGTGTCGGAGTCGGACGCGAGGTCGGCGTCGTTCGGCGCGATCGAGTATTGGATCGTGTTCCAGGAGCCGCTCGGCACGAGCGCGTCGAGGCGGTGGTCGAACGACGCGACGGAGAGCTGCACTCCGGCGCCGAGCGACTCGCCGAACATGCCGACGCGCGGGTCGTCCCTCCGCGCGATCCCGTCGTGGTCCACGGCGTCGTGGACGATGTCGGTGCGCGGTGGCGCCGGGGTCGCGTTGCCGCTGCTGTCGATCGACGAGGCGGTGACCGGGTCGCCGCCGAGGTAGTCGATGAGTTGGCTGGCCGCGGCGCCGTCCCACTGCGGATCGGCGAAGTTCGTCCCGCAGGTGGAATCACCGGAGCCGAGATGCGAGTAGACGAGGACGGCGTAGTCGTGCTGGTAGAAGTACTCGGCCATCCCCTCGCTGAAGGTGTAGTTCAGGCCGAAGCCGTGAGCGACGATGATCGCCGGAACCGGGTGGCTCGGGCTGGCATCGGCGGGGACGTACATGGCGCCGTCGATGGTGCACTGTGTGGCGCGGCCCGGGCCGACGTTCACGACCCAGTGCATGCGCTGCATGCCCGCAGTGTCGTCGGTGGTGGTGTTCGAGGTGGCGGTGGCTGCCGGAAGCAGGCCGAGCAGGAGCGCGGTCGTGGCTCCGGTCACCGCGGTCGCGCGTCTTCTTCGCAGGCTGCGGGTGGCGCGTCGGGTTCGCGTGGTTCGCATCGGGAGTCCTTCCGGCACTCAGACGCCGTCGGCGGCGAAGGCCGCTTCGAGCTTCGGGAGGTAATCGACCATGTCCTGCTCGGTGCACGTCAGGTTGTGGCCGCCGTCGCAGGTCGGGCCCCACTGGCCGGCGTCGTAGTCGGTCAGCGTGTACGGAACGCCTGCTGCGGCCAGCGCGCTCGCCGCGTTCATGTTGTAGCCGTGGACGTTCCACTCGAACATCAGGTCGTACTTGCTCACGTCGAGGGTGAGCGCGCCCTTTCCGACGTACATGTCGACGCTGATGTGCTGTCCGGCGAGCCGGTTCATGTTGTCCGTCGGGCTCGCCGCGTACCAGGGGGTGCCGGGCAGCACCCACGGGTCCAGCCCTTCGCCGAAGATCGAGCCCACCGGGACCGAGGGCTCGGCCGGACCGATCGGGAGGATCGTCTGGCTCGCACTCGTCTCACTGTTGATGATTATCGTCTGAGCGCTCAGCTGCGTGAGGTCGAGCGCCCCGGAGAACGACGCGAGGTGGCTGAACAGCTCCGGGTGGTACTGGGCGTAGTGGAACGCGCCGAGGCCACCCATCGACATGCCGCCGATGGCGCGACCCTGCTTCGTCGCGACGGTGCGGAAGTTCGCGTCGATGAACGGGATGACCTGGTCGATGTGGAAGGTCTCCCAGTTCTGTGCCCCGGCCACGGTGTTCTGGTTCGCCCAGTTCGTGTACCAGCCGCGCGGGCCGCCGTCCGGGAGGACGATGATCATGTCGCTGTAGGCCTTCGGAATGTACTGCGCGTCGGTCGCCGTGTCGCCCAGGTTCTCGTGCAGCAGGTAGAACACCGGATAGCGGCGCTGCGGGTTCTGGAAGTAGCCGGTCGGCAGAATGACGCGGATCGTGTGCGCCTGGCCGGCGTCGTCCTTCACGGCGTCGGTGTGGACGTCGGCCACCAAGGTGTTCGTCGTCGGGTCCCACGTGGCCGGCGACTGCTCGGTCAGCCCGAACCCGTACGTGATCACCGGTGCGGGGTCGCCCGCGTCGGCGCGGGCGAGGGACGCGGGTCCGGCCTGGAACGCCACGGCGAGCGCCACCGAGGCGGCGGCGACGCTCCAGCGTCGACGCTGTTCGGTCGTGTGCATGGTCTTCCCTTTCGTTCTGAGTGACGGAACGAGCACTGTGCGTAGTGCATGGAGGCATGCTGATAGCAGGGAACTGACAGATGCGGCGACGACCCGCTCAGCCCGCCAGGTGGCTCCGGATCGCCTTGGCCAGCATCGAGTAGAGCGCGTCGACGACGTCGTCGGTCGCGACGGTGTGCGTCATGACGAACTCGTGCAGCTCCGACGATCCGCCGAAGGCCTGGAGCCGCGCGTGGTAGCGCTTGCCGTCGTCGCGCAGCGGGTCCTCGCTGCCGACGACGATCACAGCCGGCGGCAGGTCGTCGAGGTCGTCGGCGAGCACCGGCGAGACGCGCGGGTCACCAGGCTCCACCTGGCCCTGCAGGTACTGGTCGCGCAGCACCGCCGCGATCTGCGGCATGAAGCCGTCCTGCGCCAGCGACTCCGACGAGCCGGTCATGTCGAGGCTGGGCGCGAGCAGCACCTGCATCTTCAGCGTCGGCCCGGTGGCACGCAGCAGCCGCGTGACGCAGGCGGCCACGTTGCCGCCGGAGCTGATGCCGAGGATGCCGAGGCGGTCGGCGGCGATGCCGATGCCGTCCGGGTCGGCGGCCAGCCAGGCGACGGCTGCCGCCGAGTCCTCGACCTGCGTCGGCCACGGGTGCTCGGGCGCCAGCCGGTAGTCGACGTTGGCGATGACCGTTCCGGCCTCGGCGCACAGGTACCGGCACATCAGGTCATTGAGTTCGAAGTTCGTCGGGCCGGCGCCGAGCCACCACGCGCCGCCGTGCAGCAGCGCGAGGGCGGGGTGCGGGCCGTCGCCCTCGGGCTTGTACACGCGCACCGTGATGACGCCGTCTTTCACCGGTACCGCGTGGTACGTCGCCGACGCGACCGGATGCGCGATGCGTCCGGACGCGCCGCTGCGGCGGTAGCTCTCCAAGGCGTTGGCCTCGTGCTGGCTGCGCCGGCGCACGACCTCTTCGATCCATCGCTCCCGGGTCTCGCCCTCGGCGGGCCGGGTGGTCGGCAGGTCTGGCAGCACGGTGGCGCCCTCGGCGAGGGCGACGAGCTCCCAGAGGGCGGCGAGCTGTTCGGTCTTGGGGTCCGCGGATGGCAAGTCGGTGCTCCTTCTGCGAATCCGGCGTGCGGGCCGGACGACGGGAGTGGATCGGCGGACGGAGTCAGGTGGTCTGACCCCGGACGAACTCGGGTGTGAGCTTGACGTGCTGGACCTGCTCCCGGCCGCGGGACAGTTCGTCCAGCAGCAGCTGCGCGCCGATGCGGCCGGTCTCGGCGAACGGCTGGCGGACCGTCGTCAGGTTGACGACGCGCGCCAGGTCGAGGCCGTCGTAGCCGGAGACGGCGACCTGCTCGGGGACCGAGACGCCGGCCTCGCGCAGCCCGCCGAGCACGCCGACGGCGATGGCGTCGTGGCTGGCGACCACCGCGTCCGGCAGCTTCGGCAGGCGCAGCACGTCGGCGGCGGCGTCCCAGCCGCCCTGCAGGTCGTCCTCGGTGATGAGCCAGGTGGTCTCGATCGCGCCGGGGTCGTCGGTCTCGCGGACCGCGCGCAGCAGCCCGTCCGCCCGGCTCGCCCCGGCCGAGTTCCGGCCGCCGGGCGGCGGCGCGGCCGCCGCGTACACGAACGAGCGGTGGCCGCGGCCGAGCAGGTGGCGGCCGAGCAGGTACCCGCCGAGTTCGTCGTCGACGTTGACGCTGGAGAACTCGGGGTGGAAGGCGTCGACCAGGACGGTCGGCATGGTGCGGCGCCGTATGCGCGCGGCGGCCTGGTCGTCGAGGCCGGTGCCCATCAGCAGCAGGCCGTCGAGGCGGCCGCTGGTGGTGAGCGCGCCGAGCCACGGATCGGCGCTGTCCGAGCGCGGGTCGCCGTCGAAGACGACGACGTCGAGGTTCTGCGCCCGCACCGACTCCAGGACCCCGGTGAGCCGGGTCAGGTAGGAGGGGTAGGCGGTGAACGGGGCGAGCACGCCGATCCGGCCGACGCCCTTGCGCGCCTTCGACACCGCCTCGGCCTTCGGGGTGAAGTCGAGTTCGTCGACGGCCGCGAGGATGCGTTCGCGAGTCGCCGGGTTCACCTTCTCCGGGCGGTTCAGGGCGTGGGAGACCGTGGCGATCGAGACGCCGGCCCGGGCCGCCACCTCGTAGATCGTGACGCGGTCCGCCGCCGTCCGCGGTCCGCCGAGGACGCGCCGGGGCCGGGGCTGCTGCTCCCGGTCGGCGCGGTCGGTCCGGTCGGTCCGGTCAGTCCGGTCAGTCCGGTCAGTCCGGTCAGTCCGGTCGGTCCGGTCGGTCCGGTCGGTCCGGTCGGCCTTGTCGGCCGGCTCCGGCTGGCCCGCACCGTCCCGCGGCTCGCGCTTGTCAGTCATCCCTGCTCCGTTCTTTCCTGCCCCGCGTCGTCATCCGGTCCCGGCGTCACGTCGCCGTTCGCCCCCAGCATCCCGGACCGGTCCGAGCGGTGGCAGGCCACTGCGACGCCGCCCGGCGCCGGAAGGAGCTCCGGGCGCTCGGCGCGGCACCGGTCCACGACAAGGGGACAGCGCTCGGAGAACGCGCAGCCGTCCACCGCGATGCCGGTCGCGGGGCGGGGGCCGGCGGTGCGCCGGAGACGGCGCTCGGCCTGCCGGTCCGGGTCCGGGACCGGTGCGGCGGCCAGCAGCGCCCGCGTGTACGGATGCGTGGGGCGTTCACCGACGATCGCGGCCGGACCCTGCTCGACCACGCGTCCGGCGAACAGGACGACGATCTCGTCGCTGAGGTGGCGGACGATCGTCAGGTCGTGCGAGATGAAGAGGTAGCCCAGGCCGTGCGTCTGCTTGAGGCGCATCAGCAGGTTGACGACCTGCGCCTGGACCGAGAGGTCGAGCGCGCTGACCGGCTCGTCGCAGACGATGAACGCCGGCTTGACCGCCAGTGCTCGCGCGATCGCCAGCCGCTGCCGCTGACCGCCGGAGAACTGGCCGGGGTAGCGGTCGAGCGCCGCCTCGGGCAGACCGACCTCGCGCACCGCCTCGACCAGGCGCGCCCGCGTCTCGGCCTCGCCGAGACCGAGGTTGAAGCGCAGCGCCTCGCCGAGCGTCGCGCCGACGGTGCGCGCGGGGTTCATCGAGCCGAACGGGTCCTGGAAGACGATCTGCATGCCGCGCGCGAGGCGTCGACGGTCACGGCGGGTCGCGTGCGTGATGTCCTCGCCGTCATACCGGATCGTGCCGTCGGCGACGGGCACGAGGCCGAGCAGGGCGGCGCCGATCGACGACTTGCCGGAGCCCGATTCCCCCACGACGCCGACCGTCCGGCCGTATCCGACGCTGAACGACACGTCGTCCACCGCCGTGACCGGCGTCCGGCGGCGTGCCCCGGGGTAGCGGACGGTCAGATGGCTGACGTCGACGAGGGGCGTCCCCGTGGCGCCGGCGAACTCGGCGGCGGTCGCCTCGGCCAGGTCAGACGGCGTCGACACGGGGTCTCCCCTCGATCGTCGGGAGCGGCGACGTCAGTGGCGCGGCGACCTGGTCGGCGTGGACACAGCGGGTCAGGTACGGCGCGCCATCGCCGGGTACGGCCGCCTTCGAGGTCCGGAGCGGGACCGGGCGTGTACGGCACTCGTCGGTGACGAGCGCGCAGCGGTCGGCGAAACGGCAGCCGCGCGGCCAGTCGCCTGGCGCGGGGACCGCGCCCTCGATGGCCGGGAGCGGCTCGCCGGGGACGGCGTTGTGCGGATTCGAGGCCAGCAGCCCGGCCGTGTAAGGATGCTGCGGACGGCCGAGCAGGCCGCGCACCGAGGCCGTCTCGACGACCTGGCCCGCGTACATGACGACGGCGCGGTCGCAGAAGTCCGCCAGGACGCCCCAATCGTGCGTGATGAGCAGGACGGCCGTGCCGCTGTCGCGGAGACCGCGCAGCAGATCGAGGATCTCGGCCTGGACGGTGACGTCGAGGGCCGTGGTCGGCTCGTCGGCGATGATCAGGTCCGGGTCGCCGGCCAGCGCGGCGGCGATCCCGGCGCGCTGGGCCATGCCACCGGAGAGTTGGTGCGGGTAGGAGCGGTAGATCCGTGCCGGATCCGGCAGCTGGACCATGGCGATCAGCTCCAGCGCGCGCTCGCGGGCGGCGCGGCGCCCGACGTCGCGGTGCGCGCGGACGACATCGGCGATCTGCGAGCCGATCGTGAACGACGGGTCGAGGCCGGAGATCGGGTCCTGGGCTATCAGACCTATGCGGCCTCCGCGCAGCGCGCGCTGCTTGTGATCCGGCTTGCGGGACCGGCCGGCGCGGTCGTCGGCCGCGTCGAAGACGACGTCGCCGTCGAACAGGACGCGTCCGGCTGTCACGCGGCCTCCGCCGCGCAGCAGGCCGACGATCGCGGCCGCGGCGACGCTTTTGCCGCAGCCCGATTCGCCGACGATGCCCAGCGCCTCACCGCGTCGGACCGCGAAGGCGACGTCCGTGACGACCTCGGTTTCGACACCGTCGATCGGGAAGGCGACGTGGAGGCCTTCGACCGTCAGCAGCGCTCCTGTGATGCGGCTGGAGCGGGCCGCTTCGGTGTCCGGCTGCGTCGCTTTCGGCGGCGCTTCAGCGTCCGGGCGGTCCGACGCGTCCGCACGCTCGCCCTGACGCCGGTTCCGCGGCACCGGGCCGGTGGCGAGCTCGGCGATGGAGTCGCGGACGCCGTCGCCGATCAGGCCGAGCGAAAGCGTGTAGAGCGCCACGAGCACGCCGGACGGAACGAGCAGCCACGGCTGGTTGCCGATGTTCTTCGAGGCCTCGCCGATGAGCGTGCCCCAGGACACGCCGGTCGCGCCGAGGCCGAGGAAGCCGAGGCCGACCTCCAGGCCGACGGCCGCGGCGCCGAACAGCGACGCCTGGACGATCACCGTGCCGATGACGCGTGGCAGGATGTGGCGCCGCAGGATCACCGCGTCGCCGATCCCGTTCGCGACGGCGGCCCGGACGTACAACTCGCCGCGCACGCCGACCGTCGCCGAACGGACGACGCGCGCGAGGGCGGACGCGCCGCTCAGGCCGAGGACGACCATCGCGGCGGACTCGTCGGCCGGCATGACCGTGACCACCACCAGCACCAGGATCGCCGCCGGGACGCAGTAGCCGATCTCCGAGACGCGCAGCACCAGCCGGTCGATCCGGCCGCCGCGGTAGCCCGCGATCATCCCGGCCGGGACGCCGACCGCCAGGTAGACGCCGAGGCTGATGAGGACGCTGAGCAGCGAGACGCGACCGCCGTACATCAGGCGGCTGAGGACGTCCCGGCCCAGCGCGCCCGCGCCCAGCGGATGCGCCCACGACGGCCCGGTCAGCGCGGCCGGCAGGTCCTCGGCGTCCGGCGCGTAGGGCGCGAGGATGCCGGCGAAGACCGAGCAGAGGGCGACCACGACGATGTACGCGAGCGCGGCCGTCGACAGCGGCTTGCGAACGAAGCTCCCCGCGACGCGCCGGGCGCCGCCCGGTGCCGTCCCGGCCGCGCTCACGCCCGCGCCTTCGGGTCCAGGCCGCGGTGGATCAGTTCCACGGCCAAGTTCACCGTGACGATGATCATTGTGAACAGGACGGTCACGCCCTGCACCTCCGGGATGTCGTGGGCGCGCGTGGCGTCGACGGCCAGGCCGCCGAGCCCCGGCAGGACGAAGACCTGCTCGACCAGTACCGTCCCGCCGAGCATGCCGACGACCAGCAGGCCGAGCAGCGTGACGACCGGGGCGCCGGCGTTGCGCAGGACGTGCTTGAAGACGATGGTCCGCTCCGGCACGCCGCGCGCCCGCAGCATGAGGACGTAGTCGCGCTGCATCTGGGTCCTGACGCCGTCGCGGGTCTGCTTGGCGATCGCGGCGCTGCTGGTCAGGCCGAGTGTCAGCACCGGCAGCGCCAGCGACGACGCCCACTGGCCCGGCGACTGCGAGAGGGGCACGTAGCCGATGGCCGGGAAGACCCGCAGCTCGACCGCGAACACCGTCACCAGGAGCAGCGCGAACCAGAACACCGGCACCGACGCGCCGAGCAGCGCGACCACGTCGACGAGGCGGCCGACGAACCCGGCCCGGAGGGCGGCCGTCACGCCGAGCGTCACGCCGACGATCGCGGCCACCAGCACCGAGCCGCCGATCAGCCACAGCGTGACCGGGAGCCGCGCCCCGAGGTCGGACCAGATCTCCGACCCCGAGGCGACGGAGGTGCCGAGGTCGCCGTGCAGGGCCCGGATCAGCCAGGACCAGTACTGGTCCCACAGCGGCCGGTCCAAGCCGAGCTGGTGGTGCAGCGTGGCGACCGCGTCGGGGTCGGCGTTCAGCCCGAGGATCGCCCGGGCCGCGTCGCCCGGCACCAGGCTGCCGAGGAAGAAGGTGAGCATGGACACGCCGAACACCAGCGGCACCGACGTGGCCAGCCACCTGCTTATCAGGCTTCTCATCTCAGCGCTCTCGGTGATCCGCGCTCATGACGCCGTCGTCTGGTACCAGTCGAGGGCGTTGCCGTCGGGCGAGCCGTCGGGGTTCTCGACCCCGCCGAGGTTCTTGGCCGCGTAGCTGAAGACGGGGACGTCCATCACCGGCGCGAACCAGGCGTTCTCGACGACCCAGTCCTCCATCTTCACGTACTGCGCGTTCCGGTCGGCGTCCGTGGTGGCGGTGAGCGACGCGTCGAAGTATCGCTGGAGCTCGGGCGAGACCGTGCCGAAGCCGTTGAAGGCCTTCGCGGTCGGCAGGAACAGTCCCTTGGCCATCTGGTCCATGGGCTGCGAGCCGTAGCCGACGGCGACCACCGGCCACTTCCTGTCCGTCGAGCCGCCGGCGTACGACTGCTCGTCCGAGACGTAGTTCGGCTTGAGGTGGATGCCGATCGGGTCGAGCATCGCCTTGACCGCCTCGGTCAGCTGGTCGAGGCCCTCGAAGTGCACCGAGAGCACCGGCAGGTCGAAGCCGTCGGCGTACCCGGCCTGGGCGAGCAGCGCCTTGGCCTTCGCCGGATCGTACGGGTAGCGCGTGGCGGCGGCCTCGGAGTAGCCGTTGTCGCCCTTGGCGGACGGCTGGTCGGTGACGGCACCGTAGTCGCCGAGCGTGGCCTTCTCCAGTGTGGCGCGGTCGATGGCGTAGTTGATCGCCTGCCGGACGCGCGCGTCCCCGAGCGGCTTGCTGACCTCGCCGCCCCGGTCGATCAGGTTGAAGCCGAACCAGATCGTCGGCTTGTAGGCGATCTGCAGCCCGGCCCCGGCCGCCTGCTTGGCGGTCGTGAAGTCGCCGGTGGCCTGCTGCACCTGCCCGGTGGACAGCGCGTTCACCGCGGCCTGCGGATCGGTGACGACCTTCAGCACGATCTTCTTCCAGTGCTGTCGGCTCTTGTCGTAGTACGAGGGGTTCAGCGTGTACGTGTAGTGGTCCCCGGACAGCGACGCCTTCGGGTCCAGCACGTACGCGCCGGCACCCGCGCTCGGCGCGTCGACTGTCAGACCCTTGATGCCATCCACCCCTTTGGGGCTGATCACCTCGCCGAGCAGCCCCGCCATCGCGGTCGGCAGCTGCGAGTCCGGCTGGGACGTCTTGACGGTCACATGGCTTGCGTCGACGACGTCGACCGACGTGATGTCGGTGTAGAGCGAGGCGACGGACGAATTCGCCCGCATGTAGTCGAGCGACTTCTTCACGGCGGCGGCATCGACGGCTGAGCCGTCGCTGAACGTCACCCCGGACCGCAGGGTGAGCGTGAGCGTCTGGTTGTTGTCGGACATCGCCCACGCCGACGCGAGCCCGGCGGAGATCTTCCCCTGGTAGTCGGCGCGCAGCAGGGTGTCGTAGTCGAGCGCGGTGTAGTTGCCGAACGCGCCGTTGACCGTCGCGGGGTTCACCCCGACGGCAGGAGCCTGCATCGCCACGGTGAGCGTGCCTCCGAGCTTGGCATCGCCGGCGGTGGACCCGGTGCTCGCGGCGTCGCCGACCCCGGCCTTGGATCCCGTGCAAGCGCCGATGGACAGCGCCGTGACAACACACATCGCGGATATAGCGGCGGAACGTCTGTGCATGGGTGACCTCCTGTGCGACGGAACAACGGGTTCTGCGCCGGGTCTGCCTCGGTTACCGCCGAGTAAACGGCAGCGCCCGTGCGGAGTCAAGCACTTTTATAAGAGCACTTTTATTCGTGGATCTTCGACGCCGGTTGTGGTCGAGTCCCGTTGGAAGCCGGCCGCGCTCATGCTTCGGGTCACGCCTGCCGCGTCACAGACCACTGCGAAGGCCCTGGGCGTGTACTGCGTGCCGTGGTCGGAGGGAGTATCGCTCCGGACAGGCTGCCACGCGTGTGTTCGGCCGCGATCAGTTCGTCTCGTTCGCGAAATATTCGGCCGTCCGCCGCGGGATGTCCCGTTCTTCCTCCAGCGCACGGACCTTGCGTCGGAGCGCGGCGTTCTCCGTGTCCAACGGCGTCGCCAGCACCGGCTCCATCCTCGGCCGCCGACCGCACCCTATGAAGATGCCGATCTGCGGCTGACGTATAGGATGTTGGAGAAGCATGCTGGTCCAGGGCCCGGGCCGCAGTTTTCTCTTCCCAGAACGGTATCGCGGGGAGGGGTAGATGGACCGCTCTACCGCCCGCCCCGCCAGCCGCCCGGATACTAACGGCCACGTTCCGCGTCCCGAACACGTTCTGCTGGTGATCGTGCTCGGTACCGTCGCGTTGTGCACCTGGTTCCTTCTGGACAAGGGCGGCACGAACCGGCAGGTCCAGGTCTTCTGGCTTGTCCAGCCGCTTCTGGACGTCCTGCAGGTGTTGCTGTCCCTCCGTGTGCTCCACCTGATCGGTCCAACGTCGCCGGCGCGCCGGTTCTGGACGGCGTTCGCCCTGGCCGGGGCCCTCTTCACGGTGGGCGACGTCGCCCAGACGGTGATCGCGTTCCGCCGGCCCGGCGCGGCCGCCTCGTTCTCCGGCGCCGCACAGAGCACGTGCGCGATCCTCGGCGTGACGGCGGTGGTGTGGGCGCTGCTCACTTACCCGACTCCGGCCATCACCGACGCCGAGCGCAAGCGTTTCTGGCTGGACGCCGTGACGGCCCTGGTCGGCGCGGCTTCGTTCGCCTGGTACTTCGCCTTGATCCCGGGCGTGCGCTCCCGTGCCGATCTGGTGAGCATCCTGCTCGAAGCGGGCATCTTGGTGGTGGCGGCCTTCGCCGGCATCAAGCTCGCCCTCACCGGTTCCTCGCCGATGACGTCTGGCGCGGCGATCACCGCCATCGTCGCCGCGCTCGGCGTCTATGTGATCACGGCAGTCACGCCGATACTGCGTACCCACGGCTCGGTCAACGTGCAGCTGGCGGTGCGCCTGGTGCCGTCAGCCCTGATCGTCTGCACCCCCGCCATTCAGGCGATGCGGCTGGCCGAACCGGCGCCGTATCCCAAACGCCCCGTCCGCCCCTACAGTCGCGTTCCGTACGTGACGATCGCAGCCACCAACGCACTGCTGGTCGCCGCGGTGGCCGGCGGAGACTCCATCCGCGTGTGGGGGATCCTGGTGGGATCCTTGACCACCACCGCGCTGGTGGCGGTACGGCAAGTGATGGCGTTCTCCGACAACACGCGGCTGCTCGGCGTCCTCGACGTGACGCTCGCTGAGCTGCGCGATCGCGAGCAACGGTTCCGGGCCCTGGTGCAGCACGCTTCCGACATCACGATCGTCGCGGAATCCGACGCGGTCACCACCTACGTGTCGCCGGCGATCGAAGCCGTTCTGGGTCACGGGCCGGAGAGCGCGCTGGGGAGGTCGTTGTTCTCCATGTTCCGCGAGAGCGACACGGACATCGTCCAGGACGCGTTCCAGCGCTGCGTTTCCACACCACAAGCAGTGGTGACTTGTCAGGCCCGCGGGAAACATGCCGACGGCTCCTGGCGGTGGCTCGACGTCACCCTGACCAACCTGCTCGACAAGCCGGGCGTGCACGCGGTCGTCTGCAACATGCACGACGTCACCCAGGCGAAGAACCTCCACGACCAACTACGGCACATCGCCGCGCACGACGCCCTGACGAGCCTGCCGAACCGGCTGCTGTTCAACGAGACGTTGCGGGCCATGGCCGATGCGCCGGACGTCGACCGGCTGTCGATCCTCATGATCGACATCGACCACTTCAAAGACATCAACGACACGTACGGCCATCACGTCGGAGACGGGGTCCTCGTGGCCACGGCGGACCGCCTCACCGAGGCGGTCCGCCCCGGGGACACCGTCGCCCGCCTCGGCGGCGACGAGTTCGCCATCCTGCTGCCGGGCGTCGGCCGCGCCGATGCCGAGGAGATCGCCGCCCGGATCGCGGCCCGGTTCGCCGCTCCGATCGCCGTCGAGGGACAGGCGCTTTCCGTCCGCGTCAGCATCGGGATCGCTGAAGGGGAGACGGACAGCGGGGAGGCTCTGCTGCGGGTCGCAGACCTGTCGATGTATGCCGCCAAACATCGCTGAAAGAAGGGGGCTGGGATGCCATGTTCAGCCTCGAAGGCGTGCACGGCCGAACCGCCGATCGTATGTGCCGATTGCCCAGGCCAAAGCATCCGGGTATTCGGCCAGGACAGGGGTGCCCGCGCGACGCCGCCGCGTCCGATGCAGGCGCGTCATCCCGCCTTCGGATCCAGTTCCAGGTCCTCGGCCGGAAGCCAACTTCCCGCCGGACGTTGCAGCCAGCCCTCGACGGAGCCGAGCTGAGCCGCCGCAGCGAGCAATGCCGCGAGCGTCGGGTGGCGGAGGTTCGGACGTGACACCAGGCTCACCGGGCTCAAAGGCACCGGGTCGACCAGGGGGCGGGTCGCCGCGCCGGGTACCTCGTCGGCGCCGAGCGTCGTCAGCACCGGATCGCCGTGGCGGGCCAGATAGCGGGCGAACTCCTGGGGGCCGACGGCGGGCGCGTGCGGCGGCGCCGGCCGCAGCCCGTGGTCGGTGAGAAACCGGTATCCCAGGTCGGCCCATTCCACTGTCGCCGGGCTCCCAGCACAGATGTCGACCTGGTAGGGCCCGAGGGCCGCGACGGGGACCTGGCGCAGGCCGGCGAGGGGATGGTCCCGGGGCACGATGACCGCCATGGGTTCCAGGCGGATCAGCTGGTGCCACAGGCGGCGTCGGACTTCGGGGGCAAGCCCGGCGAATCGTCCGAAGGACACGTCCAGCCTGCGGTCGAGGAGCGCCTGAGCGCCGGCGGTCAGGCCGCCGTGGAACCGGGCGAGGACATCAACGTCCGGCTGGGCTCGGCGTGCCTCGGCCAGCAGGCGGTCGGCGGTCAGATCAGGTCCGGTCAGGCCGGGGGAATTGAGGTCGACGAGGAACGGCCTGACCTCGACGTCCTCGACGAGGCTCTGGTGCAGGTCCACGATCCGGCGCGCTTTCGGAAGCAGCCGCCGGCCGTCGGCCGTCAGCTCGACGTGGCGCGTGTCACGGTCGAACAGCGCCAGGCCCAGCAAGTCCTCCAGCTTTCTGACGTCGCGGCTGAGCGCCTGCTGGGCGACGAACATGCGAGTGGCGGCCCGGCCGAAGTGCAACTCCTCGGCCACCGCGATGAAGCTGCGCAGAAGGCGCGGGTGGATGTCGAGGGGGGCGGGCACCGACGGAGACTAGCAACGATGGAGATTGACAACAAGAAGGCGTCAATCCGGCAGATCCGGTGTTGGACCTCCGCCAGCCCGGGGCTTCAGCCTGGGAAACCCGATGATCTCGAGTTTCCGAAGGAGTCCCGTGTTCCGTGGCTATCGTGCCTTGTTCGCACCCCAGGGGGCCGTCGCGTTCGCGACATCCGTAGCGCTGGCTCGTCTGCCCATGGGCATGTTTCCTTTGTCGACGGCCGTCCTGGCGACCGGACTGCACCGCTCCTACGCCCTCGTCGGCTTGGGCGGCGCGATGGCCTGGATCACCATCGCAGCCGGCGGGCCACGGCAGGCACGCCTGGTAGACCGGTACGGACAGGCCAAGGTCGCGGTGCCGGCCGCCCTGCTGGCCGCGGTCGGTGCCGCCGGACTGTTGACGGTGCTGTACACCGACGGCCCGTCGTGGCTGTATCTGGTCGCCTGCGCGGGGTCCGCGCTCGGCCCCAACACCGGTTCACTCGCCCGAGCGCGCTGGGCGTACCTGCACAAGGGCGACGAGGCGGCGCTGCACACCGCGTACGCCTACGAGGGCGTGGTCGATGAGCTCGGCTTCGTGCTCGGACCGGTCATCGCGATGGGTCTGATCGCGGCGTCGTCGGCGACCGTCGCCTTCGTCACCGCCGCCCTGCTCCAACTCGGCGGCATCCTCCTGCTCGCGACGCGACGCGACACCGAACCGCCGGCGGCCGGTCCCACGGTCGCCCGGACCGCGGACGACAGCCTCCGCATCCGTGCCCTGGGACCGCTGATCCTCATGCTCTGCGCGACCGGTGTGGTCTTCGGCACGACCGAGATCACCACCATGGGCTTCGCGGCATCCCACGGCGACAAAGGCAGTGCCGGCGCCGTTGTGTCCTGCTATGCGCTGGGCTCCTTGTTGTCCGGCCTCGCTTTCGGGCTGTGGCGGCCGCGCGGGTCGGCCGTGGTGCGGGTCCGTTGGGCCCTGGCGGCGATGGCCCTGACGCTGGCTCCGCTGATGGTCGCACACACGTTGCCGACGGTAGCCGCCGTGCTGTTCGTCGCCGGGTTCGCGACGGCGCCGGTCATCTCCACGAGCATCGGCCTGGTGGGGCAACTGGTGCCCGAGTCCCGGATGACCGAGGGCTTCACCTGGACCACCACCGGCCTCGTGCTCGGCATCTCGATGGGCAGTGCGTGTGGTGGCTGGATGGTCGACCACTTCGCGGCGGGCACCGGATATCAGCTGCCGTCCCTGGCCGCACTGCTCGCGCTGGTCCTGTCGGTCGCGGTGCGCCCGGCGGCGTATCAGAAGGCCGTCACCGTACCGTGAGCGGCGCCGAGCGTCCGGGCCGGGACCGGGTCTCCAACCACGCGTAGACGGCCAGGGCGATCCAGACCAGCGCAGTGAGGACGATCGGGCCGGGCATGATGTAGGTCTGCCACCACACCTCCGCGGTTGGCGGGGCGATCTTCCCCACTCGAGCGGCCAGGTGCAGTGTCGACTCGCGCTGATCCTCCTCGGCGAGCGCGAGGGTCGCGATCGTCAGCCACACTGCCGAGACGCCACCGCTGACGTACCCGACGAGCCTGAGCCCCCGACCGGTGGTCGTCCGCAGCAACGCCATGGTCACCGCGAATACGCCCAGCAGGACGATCTGCACCGCGGCGCCGTGCGACCAGCTCGTGAAGAGCTGGCCGGTCCAACCCGTCCACGACTGCGTGGACTGCCACACCTCGTCGGTCCAGCGCCTGCCGGTGCCGGCCTCGGTCGCGACCATCCGGGCCCCGATCCCGGCCAGTTGCGTCGTCGCGCCGACCCCGACGAGGAACACCAACGCGGACCAGGACGCCCACGACGATGTCAGGGCACGCTGTCGCAGCGAGGTCTGCCGATCCGCGCCGATGGCGGGCAATGTCGGTGGGTGCGACGTCCGAGGGGGCGACGGCGGTGTCTCCCCAGCCTCGACCCACAGTGCCGGCGCTACGGCCGCCACCGCCTGCACGGTTTCCGCGACGCCGGGATCCACGCTCGCCGGAGCCGCGATGTCCTTTTCTATCCGCACCAACCGCGCCAACACTTCGGATGCGGTCTGCGGCCGCCGCGCCGCTTCCCGCTCCAGCAGTTCGGCGACCAATTCCGTCAGTGCCGGCGGTATGCCCGGAGTCAGCTCGTCGACCCGCGGAGCCACCTCGTCCCGCTTGCGCAGCATCACCGCGATGCCGTTCTGCCCTTGGAACGGCGGCCTCCCGGTGAGCATGCAGAAGAGCACTCCGCCGAGCGCGTAAAGGTCCGATCGCTCGTCGCCGCGCTCCTCGAGGAACTGCTCCGGCGCACCGAACTCCGGGGTCCCGGCCGGCGCCAGCTGTGATGTCCGCGCGACCGTGAACTGTGAATGCACGAACCCCGCGATACCGAAGTCGACGACCTTCACCGTGCCGTCCACCGTGAGCATGACGTTGTGCGGCTTGATGTCGTAATGGATCACCCCGGCCCTGTGAGCAGCCAGCAGAGCGTCGCAGATCCGGGTCGCGATCCGCACGGCTTCCGACACCGGCAGCGCGATACCGCCCCGCAGCGCCTGGGACAGCGTCGTGCCGTCGATCCGTTCCATGACCAGGAACAGAACGCCTTCCTGAACCCCGCGATCATGCACCACCGCCACGTTCGGATGGCTGATCTGGGCGGCGGCCACCGCTTCGCGCTCGAACCGCCGCGCCGCGTCGCCGGCCCCGGCATCGTCCAGATACAGGAGCTTCACGGCCACGTCACGACGCAGATTCCGATCGCGCGCGGACCACACCTCCCCCATACCGCCGCGGCCGAGCCTGGCAACGATCTCGTAACGCCCGGCGAACAGCTCTCCCCGCTGCACGGCCACCTCCCCTTCGATCCCGAATCATAGGGCCGCCGACAGCTGAGAGCGTCAGAACAAGAAGGTCAGAACGAGGGTCGGCAGCGTGATGCGTAGCAGGCACAGCTCTGGCGGGAACTGGAATTCGTGCCCTGAGGTCCGTCGAGAACGGCCTCCTGAGGGACCTCCGCAGGCTGAGGCCCTCATCAGCAGGATGGTCGCCCGCGCTCGACCGTAACCGAACGCGGGGTCACACATCCCGAACCCAAGACCGGGCCCGCAGCCGCTGAACTTGGCGTCGCGGTCCCGGACGGGATGCGTTGAGCGGCCTCCTGCGGCTTCGAGGTCGGCGGTGAAGTCCCGGGGCGGCAGAGTCAAGCATGACAGCACGCTCATTAAGCTCAGCCTGGGAGATGCGGAGCTCACATCAGCATCTGGGCAGCTCGGAGATATCCGAGGTCTTGACCACGTACCCGTCGTAGGTCAGGTCCGGAGACTTCAGATCCCCGAGCGGATAGTAGACCGCGACGGCGTTCCCGTTCGTCAGGGCGCTGCCGAACTCCTTGGTGACCTGGGTGAAGGAGCCGGTCTTCAGGTTCGCCGCGAAGGTGGCCTTCGAGCTCGTCCATGTGAGGAGGTCGCCGGACACGCCGAGTGAGTCCATCGCGTCGCCGTCGTCCGCGGTGCGGACCGTGACGGCGGCCGGTGAGCCCGCGCGCCATGCGTACAGAGTCCGGTAGTCGGCGCTGGTCCAGGCCCAGGTGGTGCCATCGCTGGCGACTGTCGCCGGGGTGGTCTGCGCCTGAGCCAGCGGGGCGGGCAGGGGAGCCGGGGCGCCGGTCGCGACCGAGACGGCGGCCAGGGTGACCGGGCCGTCAGGCTTGACCGCCTCGGTCCACACCAGGAGGTCGCCGGCGAACAGCGAGGCGCCGAGGTGGCCGGTGTGGACGACGTGGTCGTGGCCGGTCGCGAGGTCGTACAGGTGGACCTGCTGCGTGCCGTCGGCGGTTCCCTGGATCCAGGTCGCTTCGCCGCCGTGGACGCGGGGCCACTCGACCGGGCTGTCCGCCTCGGTGCCGGGATCGCTCGCGATCACGCGCGGCTTGGCGGTTCCCCGGGAATCCCAGGCGTAGAGGTCCCAGGCCCCTGTGATCTCCTGCGAGCGGTCGGCCATGAAGACGAGCCAGCGGCCGTCGAAGCCCACCACGCCGTAGCCCGCGTACGGGGCGGCCAGGGTGAAGACCGTTTGCTGCTTCCCGCCGCGGACCCAGACGAGGTTCTTCAAGTTGCGGACACCGGCACCGTCCAGGGCGAAGAACGAGGACGCGTCCGGGGCGACCGCCGCCGGGACCAAGGTCTCGCCCGCGGCGTGGGAGATGGCGCCGGCGGTCTCGGCCCGGGTCAGGGCCGCCGGGTTGGCGACCGGGCAGAACGACCGCGCCGCAGCGCCGGACGGGACGGTCGGGGGAGCGGCTGTCGAACCGCTGAATGAGGAGGGCCTGTCGGCCTCGGCATGGGGCGTGCTGTGCGTCGCGCCGCATGCCATGGTGCCGGCCATCAGCACCCCCACCGCCGCGGCAAGCGGGCGGCGGCCGATCTTGAGGACTGCCACTGTCGACCTCCGTGTCGCTGTCCGCGGTGGCGGCTGATCCCAGCCGCCACCGCGGGCTCGTTCGTCTACCAGTAGTAGCCGCGGCCGCCCATGATCCGTACCAGCAGTGAGGAGCTGATGTTGGAGTAGGCCGGGACGGTGCTCCAGACGGTGGTGGCGGGATCGGCGTAGTGCGTGGTCGCCCCGTTGTTGGAGTACCCGTCGATGGCGATGTAGTGGTAGATCAGGTGGTCGGGGTGGCCGGGCAGGTGCGGGCCGCCCGGGACCTCGTAGGCGTTGCCCACCAGGCCTTCGCCGGCGTTGATGTCGGACTTCAGGTGGCTCTCGTAGGCGCTGACGTAGCTGGACCAGGAACCCGATTCGAAGACCTCGTCGTACTTGAAGCCCCCGGAGTAGGCGTTCAGGCCGTTGAGCATGCTGTCCATGTCGGTGCCGTTCGTGGTGGTGTGCAGCACGCCGGCCGCCCAGGACTGGGTCCGGGACCCGTGGCCGCCCTCCTTGAGCGTCGAGACCAATGCCGCCGGGCCGCACCAGTAGTTGCGCGCTTCGCCTTGCTGCGACGGCGTGAGGTGGGCCGAGCCGGATCCGTGCGTCACGGGCCCTCCGGCGGGGGAGGCTGCGGTGGTGCTCGTGTCCGTGTTCGTCGGCGTAGCCGCGGCGGCTGTGCCGATTCCGGCTGCCATGCTGATCAGGACGGCCGCTCCGCCGATGAGCGGGCGGCGCAGGGCCGGAGTGGTCGCTGTGGTTCGCACTGGAGTTCCTCCTCATGACGAGATGTGCTCTGGTGGCGATCTGAGAACGACCTTGGGCCACAGGGGGCGCTCACCGGAAGGCCCGAGCGCTGTCCGGAAGCGGGCACTGTCAGACTTCGGACAGTGGTCACGGAATGTCAGCTCACTTATGCGCCTGGTGCCGGAAGACGGGCCGTCGCGGGCGGCCTCGGCGTTGTCGCATATCACAGGCTTCTGATATTTCCGTGACCGGACTCCTTGCCTGCCCCGGGCCGGTCATCCCATACTGGCGTTCGCAGAGTTCACCCATGCCACCTGGGGACCGGATGCTGGAAGTCTTCGGAGTGTCACCGGCCGCAGAGCAGCTCTACCTGCACTTGCTGCGTGAGCCGGCCCCACGGCTCGACGCGGTCGGCGAGCAACTGGGCTGGCCCGCGCACGAGGTGCGGGCCGCCGTCGGCGAGCTGTCGCGCCTGGCTCTGCTCCGCCCTTCCCCGGCTCATCCGCGGACCCTGCTCCCGGTGGCCCCGGACGCGGGCCTGGCCACGCTCCTGGCCCGCATGCAGGCCGAACTGGTGGCCCGCCAGAACCAGCTGGAAAGCGGCCGTGCCGCGCTGGCCACGCTGATCACCGAGTACGTCGAGCTCCAAACCCGCGATGAACGCACCACGGTCGAAGAACTCGTCGGGGTGGCGCAAGTGCGTGACCGGCTGAAGACACTGGCGTCCCAGGTCCGCTCGGAGGTCCTCGAACTCGTCCCGGACCCGGCCCAACGCCCCGACACCCTGGAGGCGAGCAAGCCCCTGGACGCCGCGCTGCTGGAGCGGGGTGTCCGGATGTGCACGGTCTACCAGAACAGCATCCGCAACGACCCGGCGAGCGTCGCCTACATCGACTGGTTCTCCGGCCTCGGCGGCCGCGTCCGCACCGCCCCCACTCTCCCGCTGCGCCTGATCATCGTCGACCGGACGACCGCCCTGATCCCCATCGACCCCGAGGACAGCTCGGCCGGCGCCAGCGTCCTGACCGGGACCGGCGCCGTGTCTGCGATGTGCGCCCTCTTCGAGCAGATCTGGGTCACCGCGACGCCCCTGGGCTTCCCTCACTCCCAGGACGCTCAGGGCCTCGGCCCCGAAGAACGGGAAGTGCTGCGCATGCTCGCCAACGGCGAGACGGACGAGCAGATAGCCCGCCGCCTGGGTGTGTCCACTCGCACGGTCGGCCGCAAGGCCTCCGAACTCATGCGCCGCCTCGGCACCCGCAGCCGGTTCCAGATGGGTGTCCGCGCCAGCGAGCTCGGATGGCTCGACCCGCCGCAGGAGACACTCCGCGAGTTCGACGAGGCCGACCAGAGTCTGGGTGATCACGACCGGCCCCGGCCAGCGGCTTCCGCTTCTACGGTGTGCTGACGGCGTCGTTCGGCCCCCCGGGGGGAAACGCCCGACCAGCACCCGGGGCTGTCGCCATCCCGAGGCTGAAACCGCGGCGACTGCCACCGCTGTTCGAGACGCGGCTGTTCGAGACGGTGCTGCAACCGCATGCCCAAGCCTCGTCCCGGACGCCGTCGAAGGAATCCGTAGCCTGTCCGAATCTGTACGCTCAATCAGTACGCGGCAACGGTGTGTGAGATCGTCGGGGGGACGCGCAAGATGGCTGCGAACGGGGCACCAGATCCCTCCCAGGTCCGTGACCTGGCAGAATTCATCACGATGCTCGGAGAGCTGCGGCAGTGGGCCGGCGCTCCGTCCTATCGGGTCTTGGCCAAGCGCGTCGGCCCGCTGTCGCGCCCGCCGCAGACCGTCGCGCACACCACTGTCGCCAGCGTTTTCCAGCCGCAGCGCCGCCGGTTGGACATCGATTTCGTGACGACCATCGTCCGGGCGCTCGGTGTGGACGAGTCGCAGGTGACTCTCTGGCGGCAGGCCTGCGTCCGGGTGCATGTCGCGGCCAAGGCCGGCGCCTCGGTCGGACCACTCCGGCAGCTGCCCGCGGACCTGGCCACCCTCACCGGACGCGATGTCGAACTTCAACGAATCCTGGATATCGCGGCCGCCGTCGACAGCGAGTCGGCCACGGTGGTGGTCTCAGCGATCGACGGCATGGCGGGGATCGGCAAGACCGCCCTGGCCGTGCGTGCGGGTCACCTGTTGGCCGAGAAGTTCCCCGACGGGCAACTGTTCGTCGACCTGCACGCCCACACCGCCGGCACCGGCCCCCGCGACCCGAACGGAGCCCTGGGCCAGATGCTGCAAGCCCTCGGCCTGGACCCCCGGGCCATCCCGGCGGAGCTGGAGGAGAGAGCCAAAGCCTTTCGGAACCGCCTGGCCGGCAGCCGCACCCTGATCCTGCTGGATGACGCCGCCAGCGAACGGCAAGTCCGCCCTCTGCTTCCCGCCGCTCCCGGCTGCATGGTCCTGATCACCAGCCGCAACCGCCTCAAAGCCCTGGACCACGCCCACCCGCTACCGCTGGACGTCCTGGACCCGGCCGACGCGATCGCCCTGTTCCGCGCCTACGCCGGACCCGACCGCATCGCCGCCGACGACCCGGCGCTCGGCCGCATCGCCGCGTTGTGCGGATACCTGCCGCTGGCGCTGCGCATCGCCGCCGCCAACCTGGCCCACCGCCCCACCTGGACCACCGACCACCTGGAGGTCCGGCTGCGCGCCGGTTTGGCCGACCTGGCCGCCTTCGACGACGGCGACCGTCAAGTGCGCGCAGCTTTCGACCTGTCCTATAGCAACCTCACCCCCGACCAGCAGGCCGCCTTCCGCTACTTAGGACTGATCCCGGGTCCGGATGGTGACGTCTACGCGGCCGCCGCGCTTCTGGACTCCGGCCTGAACGAAGCCGACATGCTGCTCCAAGAGCTCACCGACCGCAGCCTGCTCACCGAGACCGCCCCCGGCCGCTACCGGCTGCACGATCTGCTGCGTAAGTACGCCCGTACCCTTGCCGCATCCCATGATTCCACCGAGCGGCGGAAGACTGCTCTGGACCGCCTCCTGCACTACTACGCCTATACAGCACAAACTGCCTCCACACCGATCGCCCGCTGGCCACGCCCCGCACCCAACGGCCCCGCCCCCGCCCACATCCCTGACGTGTCCGACCCTGAGACCGCTCGGGCCTGGCTGCGCGCCGAGCACCCCAACCTGGATGCCGCGTACAACTACGCCCGCGATCTCGATCACCACACCATCGCCTTGGCCGCCGGCATGGCCGAGATCCTGCTCTCCGACGGCGCCTGGATCCGCGCCTTGGAAGTCCACCGAAGCGCCGCCGAGGCGGCCGCCCGTCGCGACCACTCTGCCGCCCATGCCGCCGCCTTGACCGACCTAGGGCAGGTGCAGCAACTGATGGGGGACTACCCGGGTGCGACAGACGTTTTGGCACAGGCCCTGGAGATCCACCGGCAGATCGGCAACCACCTCGGCGAAGCCAACACACTGAACGGCCTGGGACAGATCCACCAACAGATCGGGAACTACCCGAGTGCCGCAGAAACCCATGCACGAGCCCTGGAGATCTACCGGCAGATCGGTAGCCTCCTCGGCGAAGCCAACGCGTTGACCGCCCTGGGACACGTGCAGTATCTGATCGGGGACTACCCGGGGGCGACAGACGTCTTGGCGCAGGCCCTGGAGATCCACCGGCGGATCGGCAACCACCTCGGCGAAGCCAACGCGCTGACCGCACTGGGGCGGGTACGGCATCAGGTCGGTGACTATCCGGGGGCGGTGCAGTTCCACACACAGGCCCTGGAGTTCTACCGGCAGATCGGCAACCGCCTCAGCGAAGCCAACGCGCTGACCAACCTGGGCCGGGTACAGCATCTGATCGGTGACTGTTCGGGGGCGGCACAGGACCACATGCGGGCCCTGGAGATCTACCGGCAGATCGGCAATCGCCCCGGCGAAGCCCACGCACTGACCAACCTGGGCCGGGTACGACATCAAAGCGGGGACTATCCCGGCGCGGCAGAGGCTCACACGCGGGCCTTGGAGATCCACCGGCAGATCGGCAACCCTAGTAACGAGGCTTGGGCGCTGAACTTCTACGCGGCCACGATTGCCGCGCTCGGCGACCGTCCTCACGCCTTCACCCTGTACCAGCAGGCGCTGGCGATGAACCGGGCGTTGCACAAACCCGACGACGAGGCGATCTCCTTGGAAGGAGTCGCCGACCATCACTTTTCCACCGGCGATCCCGCCCAGGGCATGGCATATCTGAACCAGGCGTTGGAGATCTACCGACGCCTGGGCATGGATCCAGACATCAAGCGGGTCCAGACCAGACTCGACGAGTTCGACGAGCAATGACACTGCGGTCCGCCGCCACCAGATCCTTGTGAAATGCGTGTCTTTCCTCGTTCTGCTGGGACGCCTGGTTCGCGAAACCAGCCTTGCCGGGAGCTCCGGCGATGGCCGAGGCCGCCGCCGGAGAGAGGGGGCCCCGAGACCCCGCGTCAGCCCTCGCCGCCAGCCTGGCCGAAGGCGATCTGCGTGGTCCGGCCCTGCCGGCCCCATCGATCGCGCTTCAACACTGGTGGCGGGCATGGTCGCCTGAGCCCCGTCGCCGGACCTCCAGGCCCTGATCAACGCCGTCCGCGCAGGCTAGGACTGAGCCTCTACCCTCACGTGTTCACTTTCGCGAGACCCGGCCGTGTCCCGACACGAGGTCGGTGGTGCCATCCGCGACGAACCCCGGATCGGTCTGCAGCATGGCTACCTTCTTGCCGTCGTCCGTGACCACGATGACATAGTGCGTGGTCACCCCGGTGCTTCGCACTGCGGTGAGGGTTCCGGTGCAGTCCTCGTCCAGTGTGTAGGTGAGCTCGGCCGTATACGTGCTCACCCCTGACTCGTCCACCCGGGTGACCTTGATGCCGGTGCCGGTGCCATCGCCGTTGAAGACGTTGGTGGCCTGAAAGTTGAACGGTCCGTCGCTGGAGATGCCGCTGATGTTTCCGCTATAGGCACCCTGCAGGGTACGTAGCGAGCACCCCTCGTTGTGGAGTTGCACCGCGGCGGCCCGAGCGGGGGCGGCGAGTGTGATGGCCGTGGCTGTGACTAGTGCACTCGTGGTAGCGGTGGCTACGAGCTTCTTGATCATGACATGCGGAACGAGTGGCGATCGACAAGGTCACTCGTAGTACCGCCATCCGCGTACTGCGACTCGGCGCTTGGCTGTCCCCGTTCGGAACCTTCGCTGTCGCTTGCAGGTTCGCCCACGAGTCACCGGGCTCCGACACGCATACACGAAGTCATTCTTCGGCAGGTCCCGCTGGTGGACCGCCTTGTGGTCCTCGGCCCAGGACTGGTCGCCGAGCACCGCCACCGTGCCCCGGGTGGTGTCGGTGCTGGTGAAGTCCACGCCGGAAACGAAGAACCAGCCCTTCAGCGCGGCCGGGATCGGCTGCCAGGCCGACCCGCCCGCCCGCCCGCGGTCTCGGCGGTCTGGTCGCCGGTCGCGGAGAAGGCGATCGCGGCCTGCTGCGGGGCCCGCGGTGCGGCGGTCGCGCCGGAGGCCAGGTAGAGGCTGATCGTCAGGTCGCCGGGCCCGCCGAAGGCGGAGACCGGGATGGGGTCGCTGTACCCGCAGCTGGACGACACCCAGTACGCGTACAACCCCGCCGGCCAGCTCACGGCGATCACGGACACCCAGGGGCCACAGGGCGTCTCGCCGGTGGACCTGCAGTGCTTCGGCTACGACGCGCTCGGACACCTGAGTCGGGTCTGGACGTCCGGGTCCGCGGCCGGCACGGGCGACTGCGGCAAGGACCCGGCCGTGCTCGGGAACGCGGTCGTCGGCGGTCCCAACCCCTACTGGCAGACCTGGACGTTCGACACCTCGGGCAACCGGCAGGCACAGACGGTGCTCGCGCTCGCCGGCGGTCCCGCGGACCAGACGACCAGCTACACCTACAACACCGCCTCGGACTGACGCCCGCCAGGTCGGTGTCCGTGAAGTCCGCCCCCCGGAGATCGGCGAGATCGAGCTTGGCCGCATCCAGGCGAGCGTTGGTGAAATCGGCTGCCGTAAGGTCCGTGGCCCGGAGGTCCGCTCCCTCCAGGCGCGTCTGCCAGAAGACAGCGCTCCGCAGATCGGCTTGGTACAAACGTGCGTTGATCAGTACTGCTCTCGCGAACCAGGCCCCTGTCAGATCAGCGCGCGTCAGGTCTGCTTCGCCGAGGAACGCGCCAGACAGGTCGGAACAGCGGAGGTCGGCACCTGCCAGGCCGGAGTGCTCGAGGTCGCCCCGGCCAAGGTCGACCCCCGTTGGGAACATGCTTGGCGCGCTGGGCACGGTGGTGGGGACAAAGAGCGCCAAGGTGGGGAATTAGGTGGCCGCAATACCCTGACCTGGGATGTCAGCGCCCGGCAGGCTCGATGTCCGGGAGCCTCCAGGTCTTGTCGAACCAGGCTTCGAGAGGACCGTAGAGCCGGAAGATCGTGAACCAGCTCTTTCCTGCCACAGTCTGAATCCAGTTGCCCGGCTTCGCGGGCGGCTCGGGGCCGAAGTGCACGTCGACAGAACCGTCCGTGTTCACGACCAGGCTGTCCTCCTGGCTGGTGACGGATGGCCACTCCTGATCGGTCTGCAGCATCGACCGGGTCTGGGTGTCGTAGACGAGGACCGACCAGAAGTTGTTGGCCGGTACGTTCGGCGGAACATGCAGCGAATAGCTGCGGGCGCCGTCGAACTGCGCGCCGTCGGCGTCGACGAAGGCGAGGGCGTACTTCGAGCCGCGTCCGACGAGGTTCGCCGCCATGCCCGGGTTGGTGGCGCCGCCCAGGAAATAGATCTGCGCGGCGGAGTCGAGCAGGCTGGCTCCGTCTTCCTGGAACTGGTAGCCGCCCAGGTAGCCGGTGCGCCAGGCGCTGTCCGGGTAGTAGTATGCCTCTTTCTGGCGGAAGCGGAAGGAGAGCGCACGAACGGTCGCGTCCCCGACTGTCACCGCCTCCGTCAGGATCGCCCGCATTCGGGCGTCCGGCTCGAAGGGCTTGCCGTGCTCGATACCGAGCGAGGCGAACATCCCCAGGGTGAGAGGGTCGGCTGACTCGGGCGGCTCCGACTGCACTACCTCGCTGAGCATGTTCCAGAACCGGAAGTCGGCGGGTGGGACCGCTACGGCGGGTTCGGGCGAGGCGTTGACGAATCGCATCGGCGGCGGGTCGGCGGATTGCGAGAGCAGGTATTGGCGGCTCTCTGCCTTGATTCTCTCCACCTCGGGGTGGGGATCGCCGTGCTCGTCGAGGAAACCGCGATACGCCAGCCAGTTTCCGTAGGTACGCGGACGGACGACCGTGCAGCCGTCTGGGAGGTCGCCGTCGTAGCCTGGCGGCACGAGCACGTACTTACCGCCCTCACCGCGGTCGGGCCCGGTTTGACCGACGTCGATGACCCAGCGGCACCAGTTGTCGTCGATACCGCCGTAAACCCGGGCTGGGACCTCGAGGACGACCGGCCCGTCGTGGAGGTCGATCCACGAATAGCAGTACGAGGTGCTCGTGTTGTAGATGAGGCCGATGAACCGAGGGCGGACCAGGTCCTCCCAGATCGCCATGGTGGTGTTGGGCGGGCCCCAGTGGAGCAGCGCTTTACGCATCGCGGCCATGTCGACGGGCGCGAGGCCCAGGAGGTAGGCCTGGACCGCACGCTGGAAGTCCAGGTTGTCGAACAGAGTTCGGGTGGTCGGGTCGTCGGGGAATCCGTCGAAGAACCGGAGTGGCCCCACCCTCGTCTGAACTGTGTCCGGTATCCCGATGCCATTCGTCACCGGCACGGGTGTCGCGTGCGTCGTCATCGCAATCAGCCCCTTGACGACCCTTCCCTTTCGCCCGAGTATTCCGAAATCTTCTATTAAATCATGATAAGCCACACCTATTCCTGAGGCTCCTTGTGGCGGGGCATCCGAAAATAGGCCACCAGCGCCACGCCGAGCGGCAGCATGCTGACGATCAGCATGGTGAGCCGCAGTCCATCGGTGAAGTCCAGTCCCAGGTCCAGTCCCGAAGCCTGCCGGAGCAGGTTCGGGTCGTATCCCGTGCCACCCGGGTTCTGTTCCATCCCGCTGCGCACCGCGTCCACGGTCTGCGTGGCCTCGGCTACCGACATGCCGCGTGATTTGGCGTCCGCCTGCCAGTGTCGGCGGAAGAAGGCGTTGAAGAGCAGCAAGTAGACGGTGGGCCCGAACGCGGCGCCGGTCACCGCGAACGCCATCTGGACGGAGGCCACCGTGCCGGAACGTCCGGGCGGGGCCTGGGAGAGGACCGTCTCGGAGACGGCTGTGGAAGTGACCATCGACCCGAGGTTGGACAGCCATGTGGCCATGACCAGCAGCCACACCGCCATCGCAGGACCGGCGGTGGCCGCCAGCAGCAGCCCGCCGGCCGCCAGGATCAGCAGACCGGTGATCATCACGGGGCGGGGGGTGTGCTTCTTGACCAGTCGGCCGGCCAGGGTCACGCCACCGGCGACCAGCAACGTGCCGGGAAGATACAGCAGGCCGATGGCCTCGGGGGACAGCGACAGCACCACGCCGCCGAACTGCCCCAGGACGATGCCGAGGCCTGCCATGAGGAAATTCAGGGTGAGAGTCGCCGCCAGGGCCACGCTGAACGGTCCTCTGCGCAACAGGGTCAGGTCCAGGGCGGGTTCCGCGGCGCGGTGTGAGTGACGCACGTAAACCACGGAGGCGACCGCGCTGATCAGCAGCGGTACCCAGGTCACGAAGCGGAGGACTCCGTTCTGCGCCGCGGCGAGGCCGATGACCAGGCCCAGCAGAGCCACCCCGATCAGGACGACGCCGACCACATCGACGCGACGGCCCTTTTGGAGGGGCGATTCTTCGGCATACCGGGCCGTGAGCCCGAGGGAGACCAGCGACAACAGCGGGGTGATCAGGAAAAGGTAGCGCCAGCTGCCGGCCGCGACCGCCCAGCCCGTGACGGCGGGGACGGTGCCGCTCAGGAAGACGACGAAGGCCATCAGGAGGCCGATGGCCGCCGGCCGCTTCTCCGGCGGCACCGACACATTCAGCAGAGCCAGCGGCACACCCAGCATCGGGGCCATCCCCAGCCCGTCCAGGAAGCGCATGGCCAGCAGGAAGCCGTAGCCGGGGGAAACCGCGGAGAGCAGGTCGACGACCGTGACGACTCCGAGTCCCAGCATCAGCAGCCGCTTCAGCCCCACGGTGTCCCCGAGGTTGCCCGCGGCCAGCACAGCGGAGGCCATGACCAGGGTGGCGGCGCCGCTCAGCAACCCGATGGCCTGCGGCGGCACCTGGAGGTCACGGATCACCCGTGGCATGTTCAGGTTGAAGATCAAAGGGTCGAGGACGGTGATCGTGAAAGCGATGGCGAGTCCGACGATGATCGGCAGACGTGACGCGGTGGTGGGCGTCCCCGCTGCCTGCACATCACCACCTCCCACGCTCTCACGCCGTATGCCGCTCCACGCTAACCAGGCCATCCCGCGCCGCTGGGCTTCCCCGGCGCGACGCGCGTGGAAATCCTGCGTATGGATCAGCGGATCAAGTCTGTTGTCAGTACCGCTACGGCCGAGGGCGGACGTTTGACGGCGCCGCAGACTCGGCTGGCGTTTTCGAAGAACAGGTGGCCGTCGGGTCGCAGAACGAGGATTCCCGGAGGAGCCACGGTGCGCCGGCCGCTCTTGGCCGCGCGGCATCGCCCGCTGGCAGTCCCGGGCCCATCTGGCGACCAAGCGCCTCGAAACGGGCGGTGTGATGACGGCCGAAGACGGGGTGTGCGGCAGCTTCCCTGTCACCCCGCGCGAAGACTGACAAAATAATGCCCCTTCCACCGCGTGTCTCATAACTCCTGAATGCGAACATCCTGGGAGATTAGGACTGTGAAACGGTCGGTGCCCAGGGGTGGAACTTCCTGATCCGCTGGCAGGAGCACCGCCATGGACCGCGAGGAGGCTTGGTGAGCGAGACGCTGGCCGAGCGGGATTCGGAGGCGGCTTCCCTGGGCGAGGCGGAGCAGCCACAGTCGGCGGACCCTGCGCCGAAGAATTCCGCGGGTGGCCCTCGATGGGACGCCACTCGGCGGCGCGCGCTGGCGACGGTGTTCGTCGTGGCTCTTCTGATCGCGGGTACCTTCCATGTGGCCTGGCCATATCTGAGTGGTATGAACGTCTCTGGTCCTCGAACCTTCTATGTCGCCGCCGACGGGAAGGACTCCAACGAGGGCACCTCGCCGAAGAAGGCGTGGCACTCGCTCTCGCAGGCCGACCATCATGTGTTCCAGCCGGGGGAACGGCTGCTCCTGCAGGGCGGTGCGAGCTTCAGCGGTAGTCTCACCTTCCATCGCGGTGAAGCCGGCGATCCGGCCAAACCGGTGATCGTGGGGTCCTATGGCAGCGGCCGGGCGGCCATCGTCGGTTCCGGGGATCCGGGGGTGAGCGTCTACGACACCGCCGGTATCGATATCAGAGACCTGATTGTGATCGGCGGAGGCCCGTCGAGCGGCGCCGCGAGCGGTATCGCGCTCTTCAGCGACCTGCCGAACGGCCCCAAACTCGAGCATGTGTCCGTGTCCGATGTCGACGTGTCCGGCTTCCGGGTCGGCGTCTCAGTGGGAGGCGGCGTCGTCGGTGCAGGGTTTCGAGACGTACGGGTGACCGACAGCCTGCTGCACGACAACGGCGACAGCGGGCTGAGGAGTTACGGTCCGCCGTTCGATGCGGCCGAGCCGCGCTACGCCAACGAGAACCTGTTCATCTCCAATGTCCGGGCCTTCGCCAACCTGGGCAACGCTCTCGACCACCTGCACAACACCGGGAGCGGCATCGATCTCGGCAGTGTCCGTGGTGCGGTCGTGGAACATTCGGTCGCGTACGGCAACGGTGCGAACTGCGACTCGCGCGAAGGGCCGGTCGGCATCTGGGCGTACGACTCCACCGGTGTCGTTCTCCAGCACAACGTGGCCTACGACAACCATACGGGCGGTCTCACCGACGGCGGCGGCTTCGATCTGGACCAGAACGTGTCCGACTCGGTCGTTCAGTACAACTATTCGCACGACAACGACGGCCCCGGCTACCTGCTCTACACCGGCAAGGACAATGGTGCGTTCGCGCGCAACGTGGTTCGTTTCAACATCAGCCGTAACGATGTTCGGAGGCCGCTCAACTACGCGAGCCTCGTGCTGGCGGGCCGACTCACGGACATCAGCGTCTATCACAACACCGTGGTGCTCCAAGGCGTCGGCAAGCAGGCGCCCGTGGTGCGGTTCGAGACCGGCCTGCAAGGCGTGACGCTTCGCGACAACATCTTCGAGTCCGAGGGCGGCAGGATGATCGCCTCTTCCGACACGTTCTCGGCGAAGCAGGTCACTCTCCAGGGCAACGACTACTACGTTCCGGGGCGGGCGCGGTGGGTGGTGGCCTGGGGAACCAAGTCCTTCGGGTCGCTGCAGGCCTGGAGCGCACGGACCGGACAGGAGATGGCCGGGCCCCAGCCCGTGGGTCTTGATCTCAATCCTGATCTGGTGCTGGTTCCGGCGCCGGGATGGGATCCGACCGGAACGCCGGTGCCGACTCCCCGCGCCACTTCGCCGATCGCGGGACGCAGTCCGGACTTGCGGACGCGGTTCGCGGTCGACGAAGGGCTGGTGGACTACTTCGGCACGCCACTGGGCGCTTTCACCACCGCGGGCGCTGCTCAGCCGGTTGCCGTGACCGGCTGAGCCTCGGCAGTCCGAAGAGTCAGTCCGAAGAGTCGGTTCGAAGAGTCAGTGCGACGAGTCAGTGCGACGAGCCGGCTCGACCGGTCAGGCTGAGTACCCGTCCGGGTTGAGCTGCTGGAACAGCCAGGCGTCGGCGCACATGGCGGCGAGGTCCCGGGTCGTGCGCCAACCCCATGCGCGCTGCACGGCCCCGGGATCGGCCACCAGATGAGCGACGTCTCCCTGCCTGCGGCCGACGATCTCGTAAGGGATGTCGCGCCCGCAGGCTCTGCTCATGGCGGCCACCAGCTCCAGGACGGATGTCCCGACACCCGTGCCGAGGTTCAGGATGTGCCGCCCGGGCTGTGACGAGGGTTGCTCAGAGCACAGATGTTCAATCGCCACGCGGTGGCCGTCGGCGACGTCCATGACATGGATGTAGTCGCGCACCGCCGTTCCGTCCGGCGTGTTGTAGTCGTCGCCGAAAATGTGGAGGGTGTCGCGTCGGCCGATGGCGACCTGCATCGCGTAGGGCATGACGTTGTTGGGCACCCCTGTGGGGACCTCGCCGAGCAGACCGCTGGGGTGGGCGCCGACCGGATTGAAGTAGCGCAGGGCGAACACCGTCAGATCGGGCCAGGCCCCGCAGGCGTCGGCGAGGATCTCCTCGCACATTGATTTCGAACGGGCGTAGGGATTGGTGGGGCGCGGCGGCTCGTGTTCGTCCAGCGGGACGGGGCGTGCGTCGCCGTAGATCGAGCACGAGGAGGAGAACACGAGCCGGTGCACGTCGTGCCGATGCATGGCGCGCAGCAGGGTCACCAGTCCGCCGACGTTGATGTCGTAGTAGTCGAGCGGAATCTGCACGGACTCCCCGACGGCCTTCTTCGCTGCGAAGTGCACGACGGCGTCGATGCGGTGGTCGCGGAAGAGGCGGTCCAGCGACTCCGCGTCGCGGATGTCGAGCGGGTAGGCCGCGAGCAGAGGGCGTGCGCCGATCTTCTCCACACGGCGCAGGGCCGCGGGAGAGCTGTTGGAGTGGTCGTCGACGACGATCACTTCGTAGCCGTGCTCCAGCAGTTCGACGCAGGTGTGGCTCCCGATGAAGCCGGCGCCTCCCGTCACCAGAACAGTCGCGGACGTGGTCATGAGTCACCAACCCAGAATTCTGATCGCGTAGGCGGGGTAGCCTGCGATGGCCAGCGCGAGGGGGACGATCGCGATCATCCCGATCCAGATCGAGCCCCGCGCGGTTCGCAGGGCCGCCGTGACCGGCAGTCCGAAGGCCCGTCCGGCTTCCTTGGCATGCAGCAGTGGCACGGCGAGCCCGACGATGCAGTAGCACGTCGCCCCCAGGATGCACAGCAAGACGTAGCCCACGGTAGGCGACAACCGCTCTCCCGTCAGCGCCGCCAGCGACAGCACCAAGGAGATGACCGTGTACGGCGCGGTCAGCCTGGTGGGAAGGTGCTGGACACCAGCGCCGCCTTTGGGCGTCACTCGGAACGTCAGCTGGCGGGGCCGGACCTGCTGGATCACGGCGCACACGATTCCCAGGCCGACGTACGGCCAGCGAGTGAAGGTGAACAGCCAGTTCTCCCAGCTGACCAGGGGGACGGACTGCGGACGCAGCAGTCCGCGCCGGCGGAACAGCAGCGCCAGGAGGATCAGCCAGATCGAAAGGCTGCCCATATGGGCGAGGAACGCCAGGTAGTTGACCTTGACCCAGGGGACGCCACCGACAGCGGCGATCACGGGCAAGGCGAGCCCCGCGGCCGTGGATCCCGTCAGCAACGGGTAGTAGCAAAGCGCGAAGACGAAGCGGAGCTTCAGTCCAAGGTTCAATCGTCGCAGATGCGGCGGGAAGAGGGCGAATAGAAGCGTGGTCAGGCTGCGTGACCACTGGAACTCCTGGGTGAGCATGTCGGCGAAGGTGAGCGGCCCTTCGCCGCGGGCGGGCGCGTCGATCGCGAAGCAGCCCTGCCAGCCGGCCGAGTTGAGCAGGAAGGTGGTGGAGAAGTCCTCGGCCAGTTCCGGACCGAGGCCCCCGATGTCCCTCAACGCCTCGGTGCGCACGGCGTAGTGCGATCCGATGCACATGGGCGCCAGGCCCACGTTGTGGCCCAACTGGATCGGCCCGTGCCAGGTCGCTTCGCGGTACAGGCGTCCTCGGGCCGCCCAGGAGTTCGCGGCGTTAAGGTCGCAGACGCTGGGAGCGGCGACGTAGCCGACAGCCGGATCGGTGAACGGGCGGACCATCGCGGAGAGGTAGGTCGGGGCGGGCACGTGGTCGCAGTCGAGTTGAGCGACGACGTCGTAGTCCTGGTAGCCCCAGTGGTCGTAGAAGTACGCCAGGTTCCCCTCCTTGCACTTCGTGCGCCGCGGCCAGGTGTCGCGGTGGTACTCGGCGACTCCGAAGCGGGTGGACAGCCGCACGCCGTTGGCCGCGCACCAGGTGCGCACCTCGTCGTCGGGCGCTTCGTCGCACAGCCAGACGTCGTAGGGGACGACGCAATCCTGGGTCAGCATGGCCGTGAGGGTGTTCCGGGCGGTGAACCAGGACTCTGATGGTGCCTTGGTCACGACGAAGGCGATGCGCAGCGCCGGTACCTCGATGGCCGGGTCGATCTGGCGCAGATACGTCACCGCCACGATGAAGTAGACGGGGACGCTCGTGAAATAGAGCAGGATCACGCTGTTGACGATGAATCCGAAGGTTCCGACCCGGTGACCCGGTTCCAGCCACCAGAGCCAGAACGCGATGAAGCAGATCAGCCAGCCTACGGACAGCAGCGCCACGAGCGTGCGGTCCCTGGACCCGAGCGTCGACACGAAGAGCGACTCGCGGAGGGCCCGCTCCGGCTTCGGCGGTCCGAACACCGGACCTCCGGGCCGGACCTGGACCACGTTGCCGCGTGAGACGGCCAGGATGTCCTCTTCGGGGCCGGATTCGCGGACCGGCTCCAGTAGCGTCATGACGTCACGCTCCCTGCGACTGCGGCCACACCCGTCGCGGGCCGGTGGGGACAGTGGTACGGCCGCACCGGCGGCCAGGGGTGAGCCGGTTCGCGATCACGTCCCGGTACGCGGGGCCGATGCGCTCGCCGCGCCGGGCACGATCACGACTTCCGCTCAGGCCCGCGAAGGAACGGCTCGCTCGTCGGCCGACACGAGGTGAGCCTGGGCGGGCGACGGATCGGTCGCCGCGCGGTCGCGTTCCGGGTCCGACTGGGCGCCGCGCAATGAGCGAGCGGCCGCCGCGACGGCATCCGGACGTGCGGCGAACCACTGCACGGTGCGCCGCAGGCCCTCCTCGATCGGAACCTCAGGGGCCCAGCCGAGGGCACCCTGCACCCGGGCGATGGCCGGCTGTCGACGCGTCGGATCGTCCTGCGGAAGGGGGAAGTACTCGATGGCCGAGGACGACCCGGTGATCGACAGGACGAGTTCGGCGAGTTCCCGGACCGTCCGTTCCTGCGGGTTGCCGATGTTGAGCGGCCCGGCCTCGGTGGAGTCGATCATCGCCACCAGGCCGCGGACCAGATCGTCGACGTAGCAGAAGCTCCGCGTCTGGTCGCCGCTTCCGTAGATGGTGATCGGCTCTCCGGACAGGGCCTGGACGATGAAGCTGGAGACCACGCGCCCGTCGCAGGGACGCATCCGCGGGCCGTACGTGTTGAAGATCCGCAGGATCCCGGTGTTCACCGACAGGCCCCGGTACGCCGTGGTGACCGCTTCCGCGAACCGCTTCGCCTCGTCGTACACGCTGCGCGGACCGATCGGATTGACGTTGCCCCAGTAGTCCTCCTGCTGCGGATGCACCAGGGGGTCGCCGTACACCTCGCTGGTCGAGGCCAGGATGAAACGCGCCCCGTGCTGCCTTGCCAGGCGCAGTGCGTTCTCGGTTCCACGACTGCCGACCGCGAGCGTCTCCAGGGGCAGGCGCAGATAGTCCGGCGGTGAAGCCGGGCTGGCCAGATGGGCGACCGCGTCGACGTCGCCGGTCACGTCGATCGGTCGCGTGACGTCCGCCCGGACGAACTCGCACCCCAGATGGCGGAGGTGTTCGATGTTCTCCAGCCGTCCCGTCGACAGATCGTCGAGACAGAGCACGGTATCGCCGCGCCGGACAAGGGCTTCACACAGGTGAGACCCGAGAAAACCCGCGCCGCCAGTCACGACGATTCGCATGCCAGCCTCCAGCGGCGAGTGTTCGCCGATCGGTCTACTACCGAACCGATGACTCAGGACGGAGATGAAGTTCGGACGACGAGTACCGTTATACAGAGATTTAGCCACCTGAATCACGTGAGGCGCGCCGTCCGGCTCAACAGAGCGATTTCGACATCAGGCCTGCCTGCCTGCGATGACGCGGCACACGATCCCGGGCTCAGCGGCAAGCCGAGGCGGGCACCGGATCGCACTCCGGGTGCTGCGCGGGGCGACCGAGTTGCCACACGTGCCACCCGTTCGCCAGCCAGGGGTCGGCCTCGACCGCATTGCGCACGTCCACGAGAACCCGCCCCCGGGCCAATGCCCCGGCCTTCGCCGGCAGCTTGGCATCCCTGGTGAACTGCGGCCACTCGGTCGCGATCACCACCACCTCGGCGCCGGTGAGGGCGCCTTCGACCACGTCAGCACAGATCAGGTCGGGGCGCAGCTGTCGGACGCCCGCCACGGCCTGGGGATCGTAGATCACGGGCCGCGCGCCGTGGGCCGTGAGCCGATCGGCCAGCGCCAGCGCGGGCGAGTAGCGCAGGTCGCTCGTCCCGGCCTTGAAGCTGGCTCCGAGGAAGGCGACCGGCACACCCGCCAGGAGACCGCCGTACGCCTGCTCGATCAGGTCGACCGCACCGGCGACGCGCGCGGAGTTGATGTCCTGGACCGACTCCAGCAGCGCCTGGGCACGGCCGGCGCCCAACTGCCCGAGGCGATGGGAGAAAGCGGCGATGTCCTTGGGCAGACAGCCGCCGCCGTAGCCGATGCCGGGCCGCATCCCGGCGTGCCCGATCCGCTCGTCGATGCCGATCGCGTGGGCGACGGCGTTCACATCGGCGTCGATCAGACCGCAGGCCTCAGCCAAGGCGTTGATATAGGAGATCTTGACGCACAGGAAGGAGTTCGCCGCCGATTTGATCATCTCGGCCGTGGCCGGGGTGGTGACGATCATCTCCACGCCGCGGGCGAGGATGGGCGCGTACACCTCCTCCATCGCCTTCTGTGCGGCGGTGGAGCTCAAGCCCACCACGATGCGATCGGGGCTCAGACTGTCCTGTATGGCATGGCCCTCGCGCAGGAACTCCGGGTTCCAGACCAGATCGATGCCATCGGTCTCCGCGCGGGCGTCGATGATCTGTTGGAGTGCGGCCACCGTGCCGATCGTGATGGTGCTCTTGCCGACGATGGTGCACGGCTCGCGCAGCATGGGCACCAGCGACTCCAGCACGCCTGTGAGGTAGCGGGTGTCATACGTTCGGCCGTCTTCCCGAAGCGGTGTGCCCACGGCGAGGAAGTGCAGCTCGGCGAATTCCGCCGCCCTGGCGAGATCCGTGGTGAATCGCAGCCTTCCGGAGCCGACGTGCTTGGCCAGCAGTTCGGGGAACTCGGCCTCATAGAAGGGTGCGGCGCCTGTGCTGAGGGCTCGGCACTTGTCCGCGTCGAGCTCGACCCCGATCACTTCGTGGCCGAGCTCTGCCATCGCAACAGCGTGGGGAGCCCCCAAGTGACCGCATCCGATCACCGAAACGCGCATGGGATGGTACCTGCCTCTGGATTGACAACTCTGAAAACGTGCGAGAGCACGCGATTCTCCGTGTTGCCAACATCGCGCTCAGTCTGAGGTCGGGAACGAACACGGGGGATAAGCCGGTGCGTTTGATAAAGTTATGCAAGTCAGCGTAGTTGCCGCATTCGTGGCTGTCATGTAGCGAATGGGTGAACCTGGATTGCGATTGATATCCTGGTAGTACAGCCGCAGATCGCTCAAGGCCGATGGCCGAGGCACCACGTTCCGTTGATGTACAAGTGGACCTCTCCCTGGCAGCCGCCGCGGGCGGTGAAGGCGCAAATCTTTTCCAGGGTGCGCCGGTCGCTGTAGTCCTGAATCGCGGTCCCGACGGGTTCGGTCACCGGGCCCCAAGAACATTTGTCGGTGAAATCACGGGCGGGCTGTGCCGAGGGCCGCGACCGCACCGTGTGCTCCGTGGGCAGCGGTTCCTCAAGGAGCCCACCGTGCTCCAGATATTTGTCCCGCTCGGCCGGCGGGACATAGTGGAGCCTGGATTCCGTGCCGCCGCCGAGGAGCCGGGCCCGGCGCCGGATGATGATCAGCTCACCGCCCGCGGCCTTCTCGATCATGCTGCCGAGCTCGTGCTGCATGGGGACGATCCGCGGATGCCATCCGGTGCAGCGGCGGCCTCGGCGTTTCGGGCAGGCGTCGGGGCTGGTGCGGTGTTCTTGAAGGTCGCACTGGCCGGGGCCGGACACCACCTCGATCGTTCCGGTGGAACGGATCACCTCGATGGGGAGATCGTTGGTGATGGCGCTCGGAAGCCGTTCGGCGATGCCGGTCCGGTTGCGAGAGGGGGCGACCCACAGAGGGCTGACGCCGGCCTTCATGATTCTCGTGGTGCGACTGACGGCGGAGCGGGGATTGAACGGGCTGGCGCCTGCCGGGGAGTACTGGATCTCCACACCGAGCCGGATTCCATGGGCGCCGCCGTCTATGTAGACGTCGCTGCGGATCCTTCCGGCGGCGGAGCTGTGTTCCAGGTCGGCCCGGAGCCCGCGGCGAGTCGCGCTCGCGGCGACCCATTCGGCCATCGCTTCGTGCTCCGGGCTCGGGCCGTGGGCGGCGCTGTCGCCTTTGTTCAGATGGTAGGCCCAGCGACTGCCGTCGGCGCGTTGCCGCACGGACTTGGGGTGCCCCTTCCCGCAGACCAGTTCGCCGTTGCGGGTGTTGCCGAGATGGATCTCCTCCCACAGCCCGGGCTTGTCGGGATGCCCGAGGTGCGGCGACGACAGATTGATGCGCAGTCCGTCACTCGCACGGATGACGCTCACGGACTCGCTCTCGCTCTCCGTCTCGCCGTGCGGGTTCACGAGGCCGCCGAGGTCGGCTCGCTTCGGATCCCCGCGGTAGCTGCTCGTCACGTCCGGTATCACGCGGTCCTCCTCGCTGCGACGGTGGCCCTTCTTGGATCGGGACATCGGAGCCAAGACGGGTGTTGCGGTCATCTCCCACGAGTATCGGCGTACTCTGATATTCATAACATGCGTCACCGACAGGGCATGCCGTCGCGAAACGGTGCGGTTGCCGGGCGGTCGACGGGGCCGTCGGCGCCGATCACCGGTTCGGGTGTCGACCGATACGACTTTTCGGATTCCGGACATGGCTGTTACCACTGGGTGGCACGATCCCGGCGAACGGGTCGGGTCGCGGGTCGCACCGGTGGAGGCTGCTTTGACCAGGTACGCGGTGGATGTCGAGCGTTCGGTGTTGGTCGGTGCGTACTCGACGGGCGCGGGCGATGTGGGGTTCACGGTGGCCGCACTGCCCGCCGGGGTGTCGGTGGACGCGGCGCTGTCGGTGGCGGCGCGCCTGGACGCGTTGTCGCGGGCGCTGTGGCGTTGCTACACGCATCCGGCAGCCGCGGCCGGCGACGATATGACCGACGACTCCGAGGGCTGGCGGCGCCAGAGCGAGCGCGAGGAGTTCGACCGGGTCCTGGAGGCCGTGGAGAAGCCGAACCTGCCGGATGCGGGCGGCGGCATCATCGTGGAGTACAGCGTCGTCGCCGAGAGCGCGCACCGGCTGGGCCGGGCGGTGCACGCGATCGGTGACCAGGCGTTCGCCGCCGCGGTGCGGGCGCAGGCGGCTGCGGAGCTCGCGGCGGTGGAGCAGGCCGAGCTGGGGGACCTGTCGGGCCGGGCGGTGCAGGCGGTGATGCTGTCGAGGACTTCGGCCTCGCCGGTGCAGGTCGCCGCCGCCGATGCCCTGCTGCGTGAGGAGCTGCTCGGCGGGGCGCAGTTGTTCACGGCTGTGGATCCGACTTCGGCCGCGGTGGCCGCCGCGCACTGGCTGCACGCGGCGGCCACCGTGGCGGCCGCGGCTTCCGGCTATGAGGTGACGCAGGTGGTGGTCGCGGCCGATGACATCGAGGAGGTGCCGGTCGCGACGCCGTCGATGGTGCTGGCGATGATGCAGGCCGGGGCGAGCCCGCATGATGCGGTCACCGCGCTGATCGGCGAGGCCGTGGACATCGCCGAAGGCAAGATCCCGAACCTGCCCGGGCTGCTGGACGCGCTCACCGAAGCCACCGAGAACGCCGAACAACAGGGCGATGACGACGAGGAGCTGCTGCGGACGCTGCTGTCCGAGATCCGCACCACGCCGCTGGACACCTCCCGGCCGGCACCGGATCTGCTGGAGGACCTGCTGACCGGGATCTACGCCTGCATGCTGCTGTACCGGGAGTACGAGTCGGAGCTCGACGACGAGGAGACCATCCAGGCGTTCGATCTGGCCGAGGTCGACGATGTCGTCGGTGCCGTGCTGGCGGAGGAAGACTCCGCCGCCGCCGCCGGCGACGAGAACGAGGACGAGGATGAAGACGAGAACGGTGAGGAGCCTGATTGGCCGGAGCTGGCATCGCCCAGGTTCCTGGCCGCAGTACGCGCACAAGCGGCGGCCACCGCTGACCGACTGGTGTGAGGCACGGGTTGTGAGACCTCGTACTCACTCAGCGATGCAGGCTGACCTGATGCACGGCAGCGCTACCCCGCCGGCCAGCGCCATGTCGCACTCGTAGGTGCGCAGGACTGCCACCGTCCGCTGGGCCGAAACGGACGAACGCTCGGCCCTGCGCGGTGCGGGCAGCTGGATCCGCCTTGAGCCGCCACGGTTTCGGTCACCCGCGCTCGGCTCTCACCCTCGCCTTGAGGGCGTCGATCGCGGCCTTCGCCTCACGCAGACTCGCGCCGGTTCGTTCGCGGTAGAGCTTGATGGCCTGGATCGGCATGTCGCCGCGGACCAGATCGAGGACGGGGTCCGTCATGGGTGCGGGGAGGTGGTCGGTGGGCGGAAGCGTGGTGAAGCCGTAGGCGGCGCCCTCGTCGATGCCGAGGCGGGCCAGGAGAAGATCGAGTTTGGCCTCGATCGCGGCCAGCCGCTGCTCGGTGCTGATGCTGTCGGACTCCATGTCGTCGACGCTAGCGGCTGGTGGCGCAGGGCTGCCACCATCGGTTTCGAGGGTTTCCCCCGCCCCTGTCGTCCGGTCATGCCGGGGGACTGAGGGGCGATGGCGGGTTCTCGCCGACCAGGCCGTCGGTCGCCTCGCGGAAGAGGTCGACGTGGCCGAGGTGGCGGGCGTATTCGTCGATCAGGTCGACCACGATGCGGCGGAGGTTGGGGGAGGCGCCGTCGTCGGTGGCCGTGTATTTGGCCGGCTGGTCCAGGCCGCCGTTGGCGAGGGCGGTCCGCAGGGCTGTGCGGGAGCGTCGGACGGCGTCGGTCCAGAGGGTCTGGAGGTGCTCGGGTGTGTCGTCGGGGGCGGTGCGCCAGGCCCAGGTGGGGTCGCTCTGGGCTTCGGGGGTGTCCAGGGGCGCGCCGGGCCGGTCGCCGTCGAAGTCGATGGTGTAGCGGGCTTCGACGACGGCCAGGTGTTTGAGGATCTTTCCGAGCGTCATGGCCGACGGGAGGTGGGGGCGGTGGAGGGCGGCGGCGTCGAGGCCGCCGCATTTCCAGGCGATCAGGGTGCGGGAGCGGTCGAGGGCGAACTGCAGCATCTCGGCTTCGCCGGCGTCGACGGCGGGGTCGGTCAGGGGGAAGTCCAGGTCGAGCCGGGTGATGTGTGGTGTGGCCGGGTCGTGGTGGGTCATGCTGAGCACCGTAGGATCGTTTCCGGACGTTCTGCGTCCGGGTTCGACGCCGAAAAGGGAGTGTGCCCGGTGTCTGCGGATGAGAACGCGAGCCCGGCCGTGCGGGCGCTGGTGGCGCTGGAGGTGATCCAGGGCCGGCCGGGGATCACGGCTGAGCGGCTCGCCGAGAAGCTGGGCGTTTCGGAGCGGGCGGCCCGGCGGGCGGTGGCGACGTTGCGCGGGGCGGGCATCCCGATCGAGTCCGAGCGCGGCCGGTACGGGGGGTACCGGGTCGGGCGGGGTTTGCGGCTGCCGCCGTTGACGTTCACCGCCGCGGAGGCGCTGGCTCTGGTGATGGCGGTGCTCGACGGCCATCACGACGCCGGTGATCCGGCCGGACTGGTCGGCGGGGCCCTGGGCAAGATCGTGCGCGCGTTGCCGGAGCCGGTGGCCGCGCAGGCGCAGGCGGTGCGGCGGGCCGCGGCGGCGGCGCCGGATCGTGCCGCGGTGCGTCCGGACCCGGAGTGCGCGGCGACGTTGGTGCGGGCCAGCGTGGAGCGTCGCCGGGTGCGGCTGGACTACCGGTCCGAGGCGGGCCGGGAGTGGCAGGCGGAGGTCGATCCGTGGTCGATCGTCGTCCGGCACGGCTGCTGGTACCTGTTGTGCTGGTCGCGCACGTCGAACGGCCGCCGAGCGTATCGGATCGACCGCATGCGGAACGTCCTGGTCCTCGATGATCCCTTTGAGCCGCCGGTCGATCTCGATCCAGTCCGGACCTTGGAGGAGCATCTGTCGGTCGGGTGGGAGTACGCGGTCGAGATCGAGGTCGACTGCGCCGCCGAGGAGCTGGCCCCGCGTGTTTCGAGGATGCTCGGCCGCGTCGAGCCGAACGGCCCAGACCGGTGTCGGCTGGTGGGCAGTACCGGCAACCCGTACTGGTATGCCGAACAGCTCGCAGGGCTGCCGGCGGGCTTCCGCATCATCGGCGGCCCCGAAATCCGCGCGTGTGTGCGGCAGCTCGGACAGCGGCTGCTCGCGGCGGCTGAGCCGAATCCGACCTCGACGATCTGACCGTTCGACCTTTCAGCGGCCGTGGGCGGCCGCCGCAGCGGCACGTCGCCCGAACAGCCGAGAGGCGTCGACGACCTTCGGCCGTAGACTGGGAAGCAGGCGAAAGGCCCCTGAACGGTGATCGATGGACTGCGTCCGGCGACCGCGGGCCGTGCCGACGGCACGGTGAGGCTGTTCCTGGCCGGCGACGTGATGACCGGGCGCGGGATCGACCAGATCCTGCCGCACCCGGGCGATCCGCTGCTGCGGGAGAACTGGGTCCGGGACGCACGCCGTTATGTGGAACTGGCCGAAGCGGTCAACGGGCCGATCCCGCTCCCGGTGGGGTTCGAGTGGATCTGGGGCGACGCGCTCGTCACGCTGGCACAGGTCGCACCGGCCGTCTCGGTGATCAACCTGGAGACCGCCGTGACCGGCGCGGACGACTTCGTGCAGGGCAAGGGCATCCACTACCGGATGAACCCGCGGAACCTGCCGGCTATCGTCGTCGCCCGGCCTGACGTGTGCGTGCTGGCGAACAACCACGTGCTGGATTTCGACCGCACCGGATTGAGCGACACGCTCAGCGCCCTGGCCGGGGCCGGGCTGGCGACGGTCGGGGCCGGGGAAGACCTGGAGGAGGCCCGGCGGCCGGCGGTGGTGCCCGTGCCGGGCACGAGCGGGCGGGTCATCGTGGCGGCCTGCGCGATGGCCTCAGCCGGGGTTCCGGACGGTTGGGCCGCGAAACGGGACCGCTCCGGGGTCTGGTTCGCGCCGAGCCTGGCGGACGCCGTGGCCGATGACATCGTCGAACGCCTGGGAGCTGTGCGCCGCCCCGGCGACATCTGCGTGGTCTCCCTGCACTGGGGCTCGAACTGGGGATTCGAGATGTCCCATGACCAGGTCCGCTTCGCCCACAGGCTCGTCGACGGCGGCGTGGACGTCGTCTACGGGCATTCGTCGCATCACCCCCGGCCGATCGAGGTCTACCGGCGGCGGCTCATCCTGTACGGCTGCGGAGACCTGGTCAACGACTACGAGGGCATTCCGGGGCAGGAGGAGTTCCGCAGTGAGCTGCGCCTGCTGTACTTCCCGACGGTGCACCAGTCCGGCGGTGAGTTGGCCGGACTCACCATGCGGGCCGTGCGGGCCCGGCGGATGCGGCTCGAAAACGCCCTGCCGGAGGACGTTCTGTGGCTGGAGCGGATGCTGGGGGAGACGAGCGGGCGCTTCAAGACGCGGATCGAGACCGGGCCCGACGGGACGCTCATGCTGGTCCTGTAGAGCGGGGTGGTCACGCTCGACGGCGACCGCGATCTGCGTGGTCCACTACGTGGTTTCGCCGTTTTGGGGCTGCCGGGCAGACGCGAGACTCGGGGAGGTCTCTCGCGCTCGCTGACGGGACACCCACCGAGTCGATATTCATGGAGTCAAGATGGCGGAAGAGGCCACTATCCGGGTCAACGGACGGCACAGTCCGATGGCGTGGCTGCTCTACATGACCAAGCTCACCATCGAGGTCGATGGGACGCCTCAACAAGGCTCGTGGGGCGAGCGCACCATTTCCGTCGCGCCGGGCCGGCATGAGGTGAAGATCTACTTCAAGTACATCACCAAGGCGCGCTGCTGCGAGGCGGGGGCGACGGTCGACGTCGGCGAGGGTCAGTCCGTCGCCATGGAGTACCGGACGCCGATGATGATGACCGCACCCGGCCGCCTGACGGTTCTCGGGTGACAGCGCGGGCCATCGGGCGGGCCCGCCACTACTTGAAGTAGACCAGGACCCTGCCAGCGTTGCCCGCATCCGTCTCGACCCTGGCGTAGAGCTTCCTGATCTGCGGCTGGTTCAGGAAGGCGAGGACCCGTCTTTTCAACTGGCCGGATCCCTTGCCGGGGATGATCTCGACGACGTCCTCGCCCGTCGCGGCGGCCCTGAACACGATCTCGCGCAAGGCCAGGTCGACGGCGCGCGTGTTCCGGAAGATCGGGTGCAGGTCGAGGGTGAGCACAGCGGCATATCCTTCGGGCGTGTCGAGTTCGAATCTGTGGAGCCCCATCAGCGGGCCCGGCTCCGAAGCCACTGTCGTCGAGGTCTTTTCGGCGTGGCTCGTCGAGCAGGGCTGGGAATGCAAGGACCTCCCCTCGCACGGAGACTACCCAGCCGTCGACGCCCGGCACCCCGACGGCCGCCGGCTGATCGTCGAGGCGAAGGGGTTCACTCGCGATTCGAGCGCTGACCTCGACAGCGGCTACGGGCGGCTCCTCCGCAGGATCACGGACGATCCGGCCACCACGTACGCGCTCGTGGTAGCCGGGACCGTCGTCCGGTTCGCACAGCGAGTCACCTCCGAGGTGCGGAGCAAACTGGGAATCGCTCTCTACACTGTCGACTTCAACGGGAGAGTCGTTCTCGTCGACGGGACGCCGCTGTGACCTGATGGTTCCGCGCATGAAGACTTCATCGGCGCATCGTTGAAGGCGTGGGGGCGGTCGGAGTCGTGGGAGCCGTCGGAGTCGGGCCGACGAGGGGGCGGGTGGTAGTAGCTCTCGTAGGCTCGCTGATCGGCGGCGGCGGAGCCATCGGGGTCGAAGGGGGGCCGTCGTGCACCTTGCCGGGGCTGGAATGCTGGGTTATAGGGACGTTGGGCGCCGGTATTGACGGTGACGCAGCCGCAGGGGCGGTGGAAGAGCCGGTTGCCGGGCCGGTCGCCTGGCCGTTTGTCTGGCCGGTCGTCTGGCCGGTCGTCTGGTCAGCCGTCTGAGCCGGCGGTGCAAGCGGCGATATCGGCACCGGCGCAGACGCCGTCCCTGTAGGCCACAGGACGACGGCGATCGCCACGGCAGCCAGGGTCGCGCCTGTGCCGGCCGTGGCCACGGCGCGCATCAGACGGCGACGGGCGGCGCGGCGGCGAATCTGCTGGAACGCTCCCGGCGGCGGCGCGAGTACGAAGGCACCAGGACGCAGGAGCGCGGCGAGTTCGCCGTCGCCGTCGCCATCGCTGTCGCCGTCGTCGTCAGCGGGCTCAATGAGTGTGATCAAGATGTCCTCCGAGTCCGGCGCGCAGGAGTTCCCGTGCCGCGTGTAGATCGGATTTGACCGTTCCTTCTTTGCGCCTGGTCATCTGAGCGATCTCCCGGATGGGAAGGTCGGCGTAGTAATACAGCAGAACCGGCGTGCGGAGCCGCTCCGGAAGCGACCGCACCAGCAGGCGCACCGGTACGGACGCGTCGTCGCCCTCCCCTTGTCGAGCCAATTCCGCCTCAGTCGTGACCTGCCGCAGCGCGCGGCGCTCGCGATCCAGTCGGCGCCAATGGTCACGGACCAGGTTCGCCGCCGTCACGTAAAGGAAACCGCGGGGTTCGCGCACGGCGGTCCAGTGCCCCCACAGGCGCGTGAACGCCTCGGAGGCGATCTCGTGCGCTGTGCCGTCGTCGTCGACCAGACGGCGGCACCACCCGGCGAGGCTGGGGTAGAGATCGGTGAACAGGTCGGACGCCGCCCGACTCTTCTCTCCGGATTCCTTGAACCGGCTCAACTCTCTCCAGATGCTCGGAACGTGATGGAACCCACCGGCGAACCCCGTCCCTATCCCGCGGTGCCGGACAGGGACGCGAAGACCAGCACGTTGTCGCGGTAACCATCGCCGGTCTTCGGTCCCCCGCACGTGATCAGACGCAGTTCAGGCCGGTCGACGTTCCCGTAGACCTCTTCGGTGGGGAACTGGTCCTTGGCGACTGTCCGCACGGAGTCCACGACGAAGTTCGCCGAGGCGCCGTCCTCCAGCCGGACCAGCACCCGGGCGCCCGGGTGCAGCTGTGCCAACTGCCGGAAGACGCCGTCCCCGTACTGGCCGACTGTCACATGACCGAGGATCACCGACGGGCCGGTCTGCCCGGGAGTGGGCGAACCGCGGTACCAGCCGGCGGGGCTGTCCGACTTGATCGGCGGCACCTCGACTGTGCCGTCGGCGGCCAGGCCGAGCGACATCACCGGGGTGTCGACACCTATGTCAGGGATCTGGAGACGTACGGGCACCGAACGCGCGATCCCGCCGGTGGTCTTCGAGCCTGCCGCCGGGGTGCTTGTCAGGCCGCCTGACGGACTGCCCACTGTCGTAGCCGTCGTGGAGGAGGCCGCCGACGGCGGAGCGGACGTTTGCGAAGCGGCGTCGCAGCCGGAGGCCAGCATGAGGGCGGCCAGCAGAGCCGGCCACCCACGTGTCCAGGTTGACCGCAAGATCAGCCCTGGGCCTTGCGCCTGCGGCGGAGCACCAAGGTGCCCGTGCCGCCGACGAGTAGCACCAGAGAGCCTCCGACCACTGCGGTCTCATTCTGGTGGTCCGACCTGACCGTCGGCACGCCGGTGTTCGGCGCGCCCGACGGCACGGCGGGGATCTGGCGGCCGCCCGCCAAGGACGGCGGAGGAGGCATGGCGCCCGGGGCGCTCGGCGTCGTGGGTCGGGAGGCGACGGGGCTCGGTACAGCGCTGGGAGCGGTGGAACTGCTTGTGGGCGCGCTCGGGGGCGGGGGCGGGGCCGTGGTGGGGGACGTGGTGGTGGGCTGCGTCGTGGGGGTGCTGTCGGCGAACGCCGTCTCCGCTCCGGCCCCGGCCAACACCACGCTGCAGGCCAGAGTGGTGAGCAACCTTCGAGTACGCATATGGGCGCTCCATTCGATCGATCCGTCGGGGATTCGCTGGTGGCGAATCACGCGGAGAGACGACCGGGACCGCGAGCCGGTTGTAAAGCGTTGGCAAAGAATCGGAAGCGGTCACCGGGGCGACGGCCTGGCGACAGTGAGGGTCTTGAATCGCACGGGCTGTGCGAGCACCTGATCACCGCCCCGCCGTCACCTTCCGGTTGATCGCGGGATGATATGACATAGCCGTGACAGGCGAACCGGGGGAAACGAGGGCGGGGCGGACCATCGGCGGCCGGTACCGGCTGATCGGCAAGCTCGGCTCCGGCGGGTTCGGGCGGGTGTGGTCGGCCCGCGACGAGGTCCTGGGCGTGGACGTCGCCGTCAAGGAGGTGTGGCTGCCGCCGGCGATGGAGGACGCGGAGCGCGCCGAGCGGCTGGCCCGCGCCGAGCGCGAGGCCCGCAACGCCGCCCGGCTGCGCGACCACCCGAACATCGTCGCGATCCACGATGTGGTGATGGACGGCGCCCCGTGGATCGTCATGCGGCTGGTCACGGGCCGGTCGCTCCACGAACGGCTCAAGGCGGAGGGCCCGCTGCCACCGGCCGAGGTCGCGCGGATCGGCGGCGGCGTCCTCAAGGCGCTGGCCGCCGCGCACGCCGCGGGGATCGTGCACCGCGACGTCAAACCGGCGAACGTGCTGCTGACCGACGAGGGCCACGTGCTGCTCGGCGACTTCGGCATCGCCGTGCACCAGGCCGACACGGCGCTGACCGCCACCGGCGCGTTCCTCGGCTCGATCGAGTACGTGGCCCCGGAACGGGCCCGCGGCGACGACGGCTTGGCGGCCTCCGACCTGTTCTCGCTGGGAGCGACGCTGTACGAGGCGATCGAGGGGTTCTCGCCGTTCCACCGCGACACTCCGACCGGGTCGCTGACCGCCGTGTTGTTCGAGCAGCCGCCGGCGCCGCGGTCTGCGGGGGCGCTCGAGCCGCTGCTCGGGGCGTTGCTGGCGAAGGAGCCCGGAGCGCGGCCGACGGCCGTGCAGGCGCTGGCGATGGCGGAAGCGCTGGAGAGCGGTGCCCTCGTGGGCACTGCGGCGACTTCCTCTCCCGTAGGCAACGGACCCGCGATCACCTCGGGAATCGGGAACTCCAGCGCGCGCAACGGCATCCTCGCCGGCGCCGTGGCGGTCGTGCTCGTGGCTGGCGGTATCGCGTGGTGGGCGAGCGGATCGGGCAGCGGAAAGAGCGGTACCGATACCACGCTGTCTCAAGGTGACGCCGGTAGAACGCTCGGTAGGACGTCCGGATCGACCGGCGGCGCGACCGGCGGCGCGCCGGCTGCGGGCGCACACAGCAGCTCCACCGGTTCCGCCGCTGGCGTCCCGACAGAGGACCAGCTCAAGAAGGCCCTGATCGCCGACGGCGACCTGTCGGGCTACACACAGGACAAGAACGTCCTCGACTACAGCGTCGGGATGTACATGTACAAGACCCAGGGTTCTTGCGCCCCGATGGACCAGTTGGCTGCGAAGTTCGACGGTGACCGCGACATCTCCCAGCCCAGGGCGTCGGCCACGATCGACATCGCCGGGCAGTCTCCCGGGAAGGCATCGTCGTTCATCGGCGAGAGCATCGAGTATTACGGGACCGAGGAAGCCACAGCCCTCATGAGCGGCTTCCACGACCTCGCGACCAAGTGCCAGAGCCCGTTCTCGGCCAAGGACGCCGGAAACGATCCCTCATACGTGGTCAAGCCGATCACGGCCCCGGTGCTGTCAGGGGTCGACTGCGTCGAGTACGACTTCGACGGCGACGGTAAGCCGGGCTACGACCTGACCGCGGTCGCCCGCGTCGGAGGGACGTTGGTCACCATCAAGCTCAGTGCCATCGAGGCCCCCGCATCGTCCATCGATCCGGCGCTGATCGCTGCGGCGGTGAAGAAGGCGCAGGCTGCTGGGCTCCCAGGCTGAGCAAGGAGCGAGGGGGAGCGGCGAAGGCCCCTGGAACGCCTGTACGGGCACGGCCGTCCGTGCGCCCAGCCTGATTGACCCAGACGGGTGGAAAATCTCGGGCAAGTCGGCGTGAAGGACGTTTCTGTCACGGTCCGGCCGTGTCCGGCTGGGAACCTCGTCTGGCCTGCAACTCGATCCACCAGTGAGGAATCGCCGTGCCCCGCCTCGCCCGCAAGCTCACCGTCCTGGCGGCCCTGGTTCTGCTGACCGTGCCGGCCTGCTCCAGCAAGTCGGGTCCCACCCCGGGGACGAGCGCGCCGCTCGACGGGGTGACGTCCCCCGCCATCTCCCCGACGGCGACGGGGAGCCCCACCGCGACGGGGAGCCCGACCGCCGCCCCGGTCGCGGGCACCCAGATCGTCATCAGCAAGTTCCTCTACTCCCCGGTGAACCTGCAGGTGAAGCCCGGCGCGAAGGTCACAGTCATCAACCAGGACGCCGTCGCCCACACCGTCACCGCCGAGCCCACCTCGGGCAGCATCGCGTTCGACACCGGGACCGTCAACGCGAACGCCTCCGGGACGTTCACCGCGCCGACCACGCCGGGCACCTACCGCTATATCTGCACCTTCCACTCGCAGATGCACGGCATCCTCACCGTCGCCTCGTAGCCTTCGGCACGCTGACGGCGCATTCTTCGCTGTCGGCGGCGGTTCTCGATCTACAGTGTCAGGCATGGGCGCCGACAGTTTCCGCAGGTTCGCGACGATGGAGGCGGCGGTGTCCTCGCCGCTCTATGCGGCGTTGGCCGAGCAGATCGCCGGCGATGAGCGGCTGCGGGACGTGTTCGAGGCGGCGGGCGATCGGCACGTGGCGCTGGTCTTCGCCGTCGTGCACCGCGTGCTCGCCGACCATGTGGACGACCCGCTGGCGGCGTACTACGCGTCGTTGGGCGGCGATCGTGCGCCGGACGCGGAGCTCCCGAAGGTCTTCGAGGCGTTCGTGCTCGGCCATCGCGACCGGATTCAGGAGCTGCTGGCGACCCGGGACACCCAAAGCAACGAGCCGCTGCGGGCCGCACAGCTGCGGCCTGCGTTCGGCTGGGCGCAGGCCGGGCTGGGGCGGTCGCTGGGCCTGATCGAGGTCGGGACCAGCGCGGGTCTGCTGCTGTACCCGGACCGCTACGGGTATGAATACGCGTTCGGGGATGGGTCGGTGTTGGAGCAGCCGCCCGCGGCGGGCAGCGATCCTCGTGACACCGTCCAGGCGCCGGTGCTGCGGTGCCCGGTGCGGGGGTCCGCGACTGCGAAGACGCTCGCGCCGCTTGTCACCAAGGACCTCCGTATCTCGTCGCGGGTCGGTCTCGACCTGAACCCGCTGAATCCGGCTGACGCCGAGACGCGGGCCTGGCTCCGCGCACAGGTCTGGCCCGAGGAGGCCGACCGCCGGTCGCGCCTGGACGCGGCGCTGGTTCTGGCCGCTCGGTATCCGGCGCGGCTGCGTAAGGGCGATGCGCTCGACATTCTGCCGACGGCGGTCGGCATGGTGTCGGCGCCTGCCGTGCCGTGTGTCTTCGTCTCCAACGCCTTGGCGCACTTCAGCGACGACGCCCGTGCCGGCTTCGTCGAGCTCATCAGGGGTCTGGGATCGCGGCAGGATCTGGTGCTGATCCTGAAGGAACCCGACTCCGTGGGCCTGGGACTGTTCACTCGGCGGCCGGCGGCGGATCCGTCGGCGCCGCGTGTCGAGTCGTTGGGGGCGGTCTTGTATCAGGCGGGTCGCGAGCGGTGTTTCGTTCTTGGCACGGCTGGGCCGCACGGAGCGTGGCTGGACTGGGCGCCTGCCGTGCTCTGAGTGAGGTTTTGCTGGGGTGGGGTGGTTGTCATCGGTCGATGTCGATGTCGAGCGTCCCCAGCAACGCGAGTGCCTCGGCGCTCGCTGACACCGGGCGGTCGAACTACCTGGCTGTCACCTCGGTCAGGTCGCGCAGCAGCTCGGAGGCGGTGATGTCAGCGAGTGTTGCGAAAGTTCGGTAGTTCGTCCGGCCCGGGGAGTAGTCGTTGCCGGTGGGACTCTGATCGATGAAGACCGCTTCGAACTTCTGGATCTGGCCGAACTCGCTGACGTAGCCGGCGGCGATGCCGGGGTCGAGGTCTACGGTGACGGAACCGCCGTTCGGCAGCATCCGGTATATCCAGCGCTGGACTCCGGCGTCCAGGGGCATGCCTCGGTGCCAGCCGCGGCGCTCCATGCCCAGGACCTTGCCGATCGGGACCTCGATGCCGTGGAAGCGGGTCAGGTCGCTGGACGCCTTCTCCTCGTCGGTGAGGGTGTGGACGCTGCGGCCGAGTTGCGCGAACGGTTGCAGGATCTCGTAGTCGGCGAACATGTCGGCCCACGCGGGCAGGTCCTCGCCGAGGTGCAGGGGATGGGCGATGCCGACCGTGGCGTCGTCGGGGAGGTGGTATTCGTCGTCGGAGACGTCGGCCGAGCTCAGGTCCTCCGCGATGCGGAAGGCGGTGACGGGGCGCTCGTCTTCGAACGTGGCCCAGACCAGCCGGCGGACGATGTGGCGCAGCAGTGGGTGTCCGGTGAAGTACTCGGTGAACTCCTGTGTCGTCCAGCGCCGCTGGGTGACCATCGCGGTCTCGAAGCGGGCGATCTGGTCCGCGGCGAGGGTCCGGACGTCCTTCTTCAGGCCCGAGAAGCGCTGGTACGCCGCCGGGGCCAGTTCCGCGTCGTCCTTGGTCCCGGGCTTCGGCAGTGCCTTGAGCCGCTTACCGCTCTCGTCGGCGACGCAGGGCTTGAGCACCTCGTCGAAACCGACCGTGAACCGTCGCGGGCCGTAGTCCAGCAGCAGCGTTCCGGACGAGTCCAGACCGAGGTCGGGGACGAGCCGGTCGCCGAGCTGTTCGCTGGTGAGACCGAGGTTGTCGGCGATCTCGGTGATGCGCTGCGCCGCCTGCTCGCGGAGGCCCTTGAACGCGACCTTCTGCGAGATGCCGTACAGGTGCAGCAGCGCCGTGTTGCCGCCGATACCCGCCAGGATGTCCAGCCCCGCGACGGCGCGCTGGTGTCCGCTCTCTCCGGGCCACAGCCGGATCATCGGGGCCAGTTGCCGCACAGTGCTGTCGTCCCCGAACCAGCGCAGGGCCTCGAAGGCCCAGTTCTCCTTCGGCGGGTAGTCGGCGCCGCGCCAGTTCTCGAACAGCGCCCAGGCGAAGCCGGTGAGCGATGCGGGGTCGCAGATCTCCTTCGCCACCAGGACGCCGGCGTAGGGCTCGGCCGGTTTGGAGACCGCGAGCATGAGGGTCAAGTAGCCCACGGCCTGCGCGGGTAGTGCGCGCTGGCGACCCTTGAGCAGGACCTGCGGCAGCACACGGGTGTCGGCCCAGTCCGGCAGCGCCGGCATCGTGCGGGGCAGGGTCAGGGTGCCGTCGTCGGCGACGATCGCCGCGATCGCCTTCGCCGCCGCCTCGCCGTACTCGGCGGCCGCCTCGGCGATGTCGGGCGCGTAGCCGCGCGCGGCCAGGGTGCGCAGCGTCAGCTCGGCGGCGTTGCGCGCCTTGCCGGTCTTGCCCAGGGCGACTGGTATCAGGGTCCTGGCTGCCACGCCGGAGTGGCGAGCGAGCCAGGCCATCGCCCTCGGCCGCGCCGACTTCACCCGGCTCAGCCACTCGGCGGCCAGCAGCGCGGCCTCGGGCGCGGCGAACGGGGCGAGCAGGTCCGAACACGTCTTGGGCTGGCGCTGCGCGAGGTACAGCACCGGCGGCAACGCGTCGGCGCCGAAGCGGGCCACGAGGCCGCGGACCCAGGTCTCGGACTGCCACGAGTCGGGCTGCCAGAGGGCCAGCACCGGGCGGACCAGCTCCTCCGGCGCGTCGACGGCGAACATCGCGTCCTCGTACCATCGCGCCGAGGTGCCCGTGGCGATCTTTTTGGCGATCACCTCCCAGCTGTCCCGCTGAAGGCCGGCCCTCTCCTCGATCCGCCGGGACGCCCACTCCTCCTTCTCGCCTTCGCGCCAGGCCATGACCGTCTCCGTCGGCGCTGTCAGACCACTGATCACCACCGGCTTGGCCGGCTTGGCGCCGGCCGCCCACGGTGGGTCTACGAACAATGCCGGCAGCGACCGCGGATCGGCATCCGGGACACGCACGTTGGCGGCGAGCACTCCCTCGACCAGAGCGCGTGCGGTCGGAGCGAGGTTCGGCAGTTCATCCCGGACCAGGTCTTCGTCGGCCAGGACGTGGTGGCGCAGCATGGCGGCGGCGGCCAGCCCGCGGGGTGTTTCGTGGCGTGCGGCGTCGGCGAGCACCCGCAGCGCGCGGCGCGGGAAGTTCTTGGAGGCGGACAGGACCGCGGCCGTGAAGTTCTTCTTGTCGATGTTGTCGACGAGGAACTCGAAGGCCTCCGTGCTCGGCAGGCAGACGACGATGGCCAGCAGCTGCTGGCCGACGTCGGGGCCCGAGGAGAGGGACCAGCTGACCAGGATCGGCAGGAGCCCGGCGCCCAGGCTGTCGACAGCCGTCGCCAGGGCCCGGGGCTCTTGCAGGACCGACCACACGCTGACACTGCTCGCGGGGAAGGCGGCCACGTGGGCGTCAGTGGTGAGTGCGCAGAGCAGCAGCCACGGCGTCAGCGCGTCCTTGTGGTTCCAGACGAAGGCGGCGAGTTCCGCGTCCACCCAGTCGGCGTGCTCCGGCATGAGGAACGAGGTGAGCCCGTACTGGTGCCCCGTTGCGAGGTCCCGTGCCGGAAGGGATGCCCGATAGTCCGTGAGGATCTCGGTGGCCTGCGCGTAGTCCGCGTCGGACGCCGCCGCGAGATGCTGCCGTAGCCGGGCGGCGAGGGCGAAGCGGATCGCCGAGTCCTGAAGGAAGCCGTAGACGCCGCTCCGGCGGCGCAGGCACCGGTCACCGCGCCGGCCGGTCGCGAAACTGGCACATACTCCGACCCCGAACAGCTCCACCGCCGCCGCCGTGGCGAACGCGATGCCGCGGGCGCTGACCCAGACGTCGACGATGTTCGTGGGGTCGGTGTACTCACCGGTGGCCGGCGAGATCGCCACTGCGGCCTCGATGGCGGCGGCGATCGGGGTCGCCTCGGCGAGTCCGTCGGGCGACGTCCGGTAGGCCTCGACGAGGTCGGCTTGGCTGTCCACGTCGTCGAGGATCGTCGTGACGCGCGGGCCGTTCTCGGTCAACCAGCTCTCGTGGCGCGCGGCCGCGCGCGGGTCCAGAAGCGGTTCGTCGACGCTCCCGCCGCGGCGCGGGATGACGAGGAGCCGCAGCGGGGTGGGGAGCTCGCAGACGTCTTCCGGCGGTGAGGCGGTCACGGGGGTGGCGCCGGTCATCGATCACTCCTCGCGGGACGTCCGTTGGTAGGACGTGACTGTAGCGACGGTCGCCGACAGGGGTGACGGGAGTGCCCGGATGGGGCGAAAACGCCGCGAATCAGGGTCCGGCACGCGCGCCGTTCACCGGTGTCATGTCCGGCGTTAACGCAACCAGGGCCGCTCGGACGCGCCGTCCCCCGAAGTTCCTAGATGTCACTCTTCCGGGTGACATCGGGCTCGCGCGGCAGTACCGCTTGGGGAGTGTGAAGGAGCGGTCGGGTATGGCACGTGCACGCTACATCTGCCGGTCGTCCCGTCCGGGGCCGGCGCGGACCGGGGCGCCGCTGTGGCGCCTCGTCGGAGCGAACAACCGCGAGCTGGGGCGCGCCCCCGAGGCGGTCGCGGGCGAAGGGACCTGCTGCGAGGCGGTGCTGGCGCTGCAGGCGAAGCTGCCGGACGCCTCCGGGCGGGTGAAGCTGGCCGGGACGGCCAACACCTGGAGCTGGACCGTGGAGTGCGACGGCGAGTTGCTCGCCGTCTCCGGCCGCGCGTACCTGCGGCAGCGCGAGTGCCAGTACAGCCTGTGGCAGTTCCTCGCCGCCGCGGCCGTCGCCACCGTCGCCGCCTCCGCGGAGCATTCCGGTCCGCACTTGTGCGCCCAGTGATTCCGGCGTTCTGAACTGCGATTTCCGGGGCGCGTGTCACCGCAATTTTAAAGCTCCTTATAAAGAACGTGGCGAGAAACCGGCAGGAGATCCCCGCTCACTTCACGGTGAGTGATACATCGACGTCAGAAAGCTGATTTGGCGCCCTCGGCGCCCTCCGTTCATACGCACCATGTCCGGCCTTAACGCGGGAAGGGGCGGTTGGACGCGCCGGGCCGCGAGTTTTCTCATGGCCGGAGTGGTGGGAGATGCGATCCGGCTGAATCGGGCGAAGGGTATTGCGGTGATGGCAGAAGTCTGTTCTCTCGTCGGCCCCGCCGCGCGGGCGGACCGGTGAGCGGCGTGACGGTGGGATCGGCGGTCGCGACCGTCGTGGTCCCCGAGACGGCCGCCGTACCCGAGAACCGGGTGCGCCCGGCCCAGGTGCGGCCGCCGGCCGACAAGCTGTTCCGCGGCATGGCGCGCGGCAGCGGCTACGTGGTGCTCGCGCTGATGACCATGGTCGGAGTGTTCCTGAGCCTGCGGGCCCAGGACGCGCTGCGCGTCGACGGCTGGAAGTTCGTCACCACCCAGGCCTGGGAGCCGGAGTCGCACAACTTCGGTATCGCCGGCATCCTGACCGGCTCGGTGCTGATCGCGCTGACCGCGATCTTCTTCGCGCTGCCGCTGGCGCTGGGCACCGCGCTGTTCATCTCCGAGTACGCGCCGCCGCGGCTGAAGAAGGCGCTGATCGCCCTCATCGACCTCATGGCCGCCATCCCCAGCGTGGTGTTCGGCCTGTGGGGGTTCTTCTTCTTCGAGCACGCCTCGGTCGGCGCCACGCACTGGATGTCCGACTACCTCGGCTGGATCCCGCTGCTGCACCTGCGGGTGGACACCGGGGAGGCCGACGCCGGCAACCCGCTGGCCTCGAACTCGTACTACACCGGGTCGACGTTCATCGCCGGCGTGGTGGTGGCGCTGATGGTGACGCCGATCGCCTGCTCGGTGATGCGGGAGGCGTTCTCCCAGGCGCCGCTCGGCGAGCGCGAGGGCGCCTACGCCCTGGGCGCCACCCGCTGGGGCATGGTGCGCAACGTCGTCCTGCCGTTCGGCCGCGGCGGCGTCATCGGCGGCACGATGCTCGGCCTGGGGCGCGCGCTCGGCGAGACCATCGCGGTCTACATGGTGATCTCGCTGACCTTCCGGATCCAGGGCCACATCCTCGGCAAGGGCGCCAGTTCGGTGTCGTCGGTGATCGCTCAGCGCTACGGGTCCTCCTCGCACTTCGCCATCTCCGCGCTGATGGCCGCCGGGCTGGCGCTGTTCCTGATGACGCTGGCCGTGAACTTCGGGGCCAGCATGATCGTGGCGCGCAGCCGGTCCGGCGCCGAGAGCGAGGCCTGAGATGTCCGCCGCTCCGAGCACCGTCGTGACCGCCCCGGCCACCACCGCGACCGCCCCGGCCACCACCGCGACCGCCCCGGCCGCCACCCCGGCGGCCACCACCGTGGTCGCGCCGGTCGAACCCGCCCTGGCCGCCACGCCCGAGCCTCGCCGCCGCGTCCACGCCATCCTCCGGGAGGACGTCTTCGCCCTGGTCGGCTCGCTGATCGCCGCGGTCGCCACGACCGCCGTCATCTTCGTCTGGCTCGCGCCGTTCGACAACCCGGTCGGGTTCGTCCTGTGCGCGTACGTCCTGTTCCTGCTCATCTACCGGATCACGCTCAGCCAGGACCACGACCGGCCGGCGGTGCGCGACCGGATGGTCGCCGCGGTGGTGGCCAGCCTGGCCCTCGTGCTGCTCGGCACGATGGCGCACGTCGTCGGCTTCGCGCTGGTCAACGGCCGGCGCGCGCTGCCGCACTGGAACTTCTACTCGCAGGACATCCACCTGACCGCGCCGCAGGACCCGCTGACCAAGGGCGGCATCGAGCACGCCGTCGTCGGCACCCTGATCGAGATCAGCATCGCGCTGGCGATCACGGTGCCGCTCGGCGTGCTCACCGCGGTGATGCTGAACGAGATCCCGGGCCGGGTCTCCCGCCTGGTGCGGACCATCACCGAGGCGGCGACCGCGCTGCCCTCGATCGTGGCCGGCCTGTTCATCTACGCCACGCTGCTGGTGCCGTTCGGCCACCGGACGTCCGGCGTGCTGCACCCCGGCGGCCTGGCCGCGGCCATCGCGATCAGCGTGATGATGCTCCCGATCATCATCCGGGCCTCCGACGTGGTGCTGCGCCTGACCCCCGGCTCGCTCAAGGAGGCGTCCTACGCCCTGGGCGCCGGCCAGTGGTCCACGGTCTGGCGGGTCACGCTGCCCACCGCGCGCTCCGGCCTGACCACCGCGGTCATCCTCGGCACCGCCCGCGGCCTGGGCGAGACCTCCCCGGTCCTGCTCTGCGCCGGACTGGCCAGGAACACCAACTGGGACCCCACCCACGACCCGATGACCTCGCTGCCCCTGTTCGTGTTCAACGCGGTCCGCTCGCCGGAACCGGGGATGATCGCGCGCGGGTACGGCGCGGCCGCGGTCCTGCTCGTCATCGTCCTCGTCCTCTTCACCACCGCACGCCTGCTGGCTCGCCGGAACAGGAGCCTGACTTCATGAGAAGCCCGCTGACCCGCCGCTTGGCCGCGGTCCTGATGGCCGCCGCGGCCGCCGTGCTGCCGGCGGCGGCCCCGAGCCCGGCGCACGCCGACTCCTACGTCCCGATCAGCGGCGACGGCTCCAGCTGGAGCGGGAACGCGATGTCGCAGTGGCAGGCCGACGTGGCCGCCAACAAGAACATGACGGTGAACTACCCCGGCAACGGCTCCAGCGCCGGCCGGACCGCGTTCGCGGCCGGCAGCGTCGACTTCGCGGTCTCGGAGATCCCGTACGGCGTCAAGGACAACGGCGCGATCGACTACCCACCGGCCGGCCGGCCGCTGAAGTACCTGCCGATCGTGGCCGGCGGCACCGCGTTCATGTACCACCTGGACTCCGGCGGCAAGCGCATCACCAACCTGCGGCTGGACGACACCACGATCGCCAAGATCTTCACCGGCAACCTGACGTTCTGGGACGACAAGGAGATCAAGAACGAGAACCCGGGCATCGCGCTGCCGCACCGGGAGATCGTCCCGGTGGTCCGCTCGGACGGCTCCGGCACCACCGCGCAGCTGACGACGTGGTTCGACACCCAGGAGAACCTGCGGGGGACTTGGGCGGCGTACTGCCAGGCCAACGGCCGCGTGCTGGAGAACGGCCGGTGCGGGACGACGTCGACGTACCCGGTCCCCGGCAACAAGTTCCTGGCCCTCAACGGTTCCATCGGCGTCTCGGGCTACGTGGCCTCGGACCCCGGCGAGGGCGCGATCACCTACGTCGAGTACTCCTACGCCCAGAACAAGGGCTTCCCGGTCGCCAAGGTGCTCAACAAGTCCGGGTACTACATCGCGCCGAGCGCGCTGAACGTGGCCGTGGCGCTGACCAGCGTGACCATCGACAAGACCACCCTGCTCCAGAAGCTGGACGGCGTCTACAACTCGACGGACGCCCGCGCCTACCCGCTGTCCAGCTACAGCTACATGATCGTGCCGACGACGACGGCGTCCCCGATGACCGTGCAGAAGGGGCGTGCGCTCGGGGACTTCATCCAGTACTTCCTGTGCCAGGGCCAGCAGAAGGTGGACCTGCTCGGCTACTCGCCCCTGCCGGTCAACCTGGTGAACGCCGGACTGGACGTGGTGAAGGCGATCCCGGGCGCGAACGTGACCACGACCGCCAGCTCCTGCAACAACCCGACGGTGTCCTCCGACGGCGGCAACAAGCTCGCGGAGATCGCCCCGCAGCCGGCGTCCTGTGACAAGGCGGGCCCGAGCCAGTGCGGCCCGGACGGGAAGACCGCGGTGCCCGGCGGCGGGACGAGCGGCGGCTCCAGCGGCGGCTCCAGCGGCGGCTCGTCCGGCGGCACTTCCGGCGGGACGACCGGCGGCAAGAGCACGAGCGGCGGCACCACCGGCGGCAAGAGCGGCACCACCAGCGGGGGCACCGGAACCACAGGAGGCAGTTCCGGCGGTGCCAACGGCGGGACGACCGGCGGCGCCGCGGGCGGCACCGCCGGCGGGCTCAGCCCGACCGCGACCGCGAGCGACCTCACCGGCGGCACGACCGGCGGCAGCGGTGCCGACCCGGACACCGGGGCGAACAACGGCTCCAGCGGTGGGAGCAACGGCGGGTCCGGCTCGCAGCCCGTCGCCGATCCGTTGGTGCTCGGCGCCGGGATCAGCGGCGGGTTCCAGACGGTGCTGATGGTGCTCGCCGTCGTGCTGCTGCTCCTGATGATCGCCGTGCCGCCGATCATGTCGCGACGGCTCGCGCGGACCGCTGCGGCTGCGGGCGGCGGTGGGGGCTCGATTCCTAGTCCGGCACCGAGTCCGGCGTCGAGTCCGGTATCGGCTCCGGCTTCCGGCGCTGACATCGACACGAAGAAGGACACCGCCACCGCCACCGACACCGCCACCGCCACCGAAACAGCCGAGGACCCGAAGGCGGAAACGGTCACGATCACGGACCCCGGCACGGATCCCGGCGCGGACTCGCAATCGCACCCGGCTTCGGATCGGAGCGATTCGTGAAGCAGCGCCAACGGGGAGTTCCGGCCGGGACTGTGTCGGCCGAGGCCGCGCCGGCCGGGACTGTGTCGGCCGAGGCCGCGCCGGCCGGGACTGTGTCCGCGCCGCCGGCCCGCGCCCGCGCGGCCACCCGCCGCGGCGCCGCGCGCACCATCGGCACCCGGCTCCGGATCGTGGTCGGCGCCGCGTGCATGCTGGTCGGCCTGACCGGGCTGGCCGCGCCGATGATGAGCGGCCCGGTGCACGCCGAGGACGCGGGGTCGGCGGTGACCGTGCACGGCACCGGCGAGTTCGCGGACCTGACGATCACCGTCGGCCAGACCCGGGACCTGGTCGACCAGCGGATCCATGTGAGCTGGACCGGTGCGAAGCCGACGCTGTTCAAGGGCTCGGACTTCGCCGCCGACTTCCTGCAGGTCATGCAGTGCTGGGGCGACCCGGTGAAGGGGCCGGACCGGACCCAGTGCCAGTTCGGCGTGCTCAACGACAACCGGAACGCCTCCCTGGTGCCGGACACCCGGCGCCTGGACGGCCAGTACGCGCCGGTCACGCCGGATCCGATCAAGGCCGACAACGTCCCGTTCCTCGGGGCGGACGGCACGGTCGCGACGGTCTACAACGTGCCGGCGGGCGCCCCGGACTCGACCACGTCGTTCACCCAGCTCTTCGACCGGCAGTCCACGAACGAGGTCGCCTACGTGCAGTCGGCCAGCGACGGGACCGGCCAGCTCGACTTCGAGACCGAGTCCGCCCAGGAGGCCCCGCATCTGGGGTGCGGCAACGCGTCGATGGTGGACGCCCAGGGCCGGCCCTACGCCTGCTTCCTGGTCATCGTCCCGCGCGGCAGCACGGAGATCGACGGCAAGCCCTTCGACAAGTTCCCGGACCACCCGGAGAAGGAACTGGTCAGCTCGCCGCTGGCGGCCTCGAACTGGGCGAACCACATCACCGTGCCGCTCACCTTCCAGCCGCAGACCGACGCCTGCCCGCCGGGGCAGAAGACCTACGCGATCGCCGGCAGCGAGCAGATGGCCGAGGCCATGCGGCTGTGGGCGCCGCAGGCCTGCCACGTCACCGGCGCCGACTACAACCTGATCCGGCTCTCCGACGACCAGGCGCGGTCGGTGCTGACCGCACCGGACCCCGGGCTGTCGTTCGTCGGCCGCGCGCTGTCCGCCGGCGACACCCCGCCGGGCGCACCGGTGGTCTACGCCCCGGTGGCGTTGTCCGGGCTCACCATCTCCTACGAGCTCGACCAGTTCGCCGACTTCAACGCCGACCCCTCGGTCCGGGTGCACGACGGCACGCCGCTGACCGGGATGAAGCTGACGCCCAAACTGGTCGCCAAGCTGCTGACCCAGTCGTACCAGAACGGCGTCAGCGTCCACGCCCCGGAGATGCAGACCGGCGGCGTGATGGCGGACAACCCGGTCGACCTGACCTTCGACCCCGAGTTCCAGGCGCTCAACCCGCAGTTCAAGGGCCTGACGTTCAGCCTGTGGATCAGCGACAGCGTCATCACCCCGACCAGTGGCGCCGACGCCGTCGCCGAGCTGTGGTCGTGGATCAACCGGGACAAGGACGCCCGGGCCTTCCTGGACGGCGTGCGGGACAAGGGCGCGGACGGCAAGCCCGGCATGGTGGTGAACCCGGCCTACAAGGGCATCGCGCTGCCGATCTCGCAGTTCCCTAAGCAGGACCCGTACTGCTACGTCCCGTCGCCGGACACCAAACCGCCGTCGCCCGAGCTGTGCGCGCCGGACCAGCACCCGTGGGCCCCGTCGATGCTGGCCGCGGCCCGCGGCATCGCCCGCGGCAACAACCTGGCGAAGATCAACTGGAACGCGACCAGCAACCCGCCCGGCTGGGAGGGAAACCTCCAGAACACCGGCCAGCACTCCCTGATGGGTGTCGTCGACACCGCGTCCGCCCAGCGCTTCGGCCTGCAGACGGCGCTGCTGCAGAACGCCTCCGGCGCGTTCGTCGCTCCGGACGAGGCCGGGCTGACCGCGGCGACGACCGACATGACGACCGTCGACAGCATCCCGCTCCCGGACCAGAGGTCGAAGAACCCCGCCGCCTACCCGCTGGCGCACCTGACCTACGCGGCCACTGTGCCCTCCCGCCTGACCAAGGAGGAGGGCGCGGCGTACGCCGACTTCCTCTTCTACGCGGTCTCCGCGGGGCAGGTCCCCGGCGCCTCGGTCGGCAAGCTCGCGCCCGGCTATGTCACGCTGCCGCCCTCCCTGGGCCACGCCGCGAACGTCGCGATCGACGCCATCCGGGCGCAGGCCGGGACCGGCGTCCCCGGGCCCGCCGGGTCCAGCACCGGCGGCGCCTCGGCGAGCGGGCCGGGCCAGGTGATCAACATCGTGATCCCGGGCAGCACCGGCTCGCGCGCGACCGGCACGAGCGGCACCGGGTCGTCCGAGCCGGCCGGCGGGTCGGCCGGCGGTGCCCCGGGCGGCAACCCGCCCGGCACGCCGGCCGGCACCGGGCCCGCGCAGGCCACCGGGGGCGTCATCACGCCCAAGCCGAAGCCCTCCAGCACGCCCGTGCCGCCGAGCCTCACGCCGGCGAACAAGCTCGGAGCGGTCCGCATGACCTTGCTGGTCCTGCTGGTCGCCGGGGGCGCGCTGATCCTGGCCGGGCCCGCGCTGCGGTCCTGGGCCACCAAGATCCCACGCCGGGCGATCCCGTCCGGCGTGCATCTCGAATGAGAGGGAAATGAGTACCGTGACGAGGAAGCGCTACCTCATCGCCGCGGTGGCCCTGGGTCTGGCTACCGCCGCGATCAGTGTGTCCGCGGCGACCGCCGACCCGTCGGGCGCCCCGACGCCCCGCGCGCTCAACGGCGTGGGTTCGGACACCGTTCAGGGTGTGGAGAACGCCCTGGCCAACGCCATCACCGACGGCAGCGGCACCAAGCTGCTCGGCTCCTGGGACGCCACCGGCTCGGCGACGATCACCACGGTGCCCGGCAACGCCGCGTGCACCATCACCCGGCCGAACGGCTCCAACGCCGGCCGCAACGCCCTGGAGAACTCGCTGCAGGCGAACGACGGCTGCCTGCAGTACGCCCGCTCCTCCAGCCTGAACCTGACCTCCGCGGCGCCGGTCCCGCTGACCTACGTGCCGTTCGCGATCGACGCGGTGACCTACGCGGTCACCTCGGGGAGCAACGTCCCGCGGCAGCTCGCCCTGACCGACGTCAAGGCGATCTACCACTGCGACCCGAACTACGTCGGCACCGCGCCGAACTACTCCCTCAAGGTCCTGCTGCCGCAGGCCGGCTCCGGGACCCGCAGCTTCTGGGAGTCCACCGTCGGCATCACCGACGCCGACGTGGTCGCCGGCAAGTACGCCTGCATCTCCGACAAGTTCAACGGCCAGCCGATCGAGGAGCACGACGGCCGGGTCCTGGACAACAACTCGATCGCCCCGTTCTCGATCGCGCAGTACATCGCGCAGTCCTCGAACACCATCACCGACCACCGCGGCCAGGCCGTGCTGGGCACGATCGACGGCCTGACGCCGACGGTCGAGAACGGCAACTTCGGCGTGACCCGCGAGGTCTACAACGTGATCCCGACCTCGAAGGTCGGCGACCCGCAGTACGCGTCGGTCTTCGTCGGCCCGAGCAGCAAGGTCTGCACCAACGTCACGATCCTCAACCAGTACGGGTTCGCCACCGACCCGAACTGCGGCAGCACCGCCAGCCACACCTGATCCGCCGACCGATTCCGAAGGGAACCGAAACCCCAGTGAACACCGTCCTGAAGCGCATGGCGACGTTCGGCACCATGAGTGCCGTCGCCCTGGGCGCCGCGCTGCTGGCGGCCCCGGCCGCCAACGCCGCCGCGACCGGCTCGCTGACGTTCACGCCCAGCTCGGGCAACGACCAGACGCTCTTCAACGTCACCACGTCCGCGGCCTGCGCCGGCGGCACCAACATCCAGGAGTACATCAGCGGCGGCAACTTCGCCGCGATGACCGGCATCTCGCCGAACACCCCGCAGTCGCAGTTCCAGACCGACCCGGCCTCCGGCGGCCTGGTGCTGAACAACATCGCCGGCAACCTGGCCACCCTGGCCCAGAACGCGGGCGTCCAGCTCACCGTCGGCACCTACACGTTCGACGCGATCTGCAAGAACGCCTTCGGCGCGACGGTCTTCAGCGACTTCCAGAGCACGATCAACGTCACCTCGGTGAGCCCGGTCGCCTGGTCCGCCGCCCCGGTCGGCCACGCCACCACCACCGCCGTGACCGCCACCCCGGCCTCGCCGCAGAACGTGGGCACCTCGGTGACCTTCACCGCGGCCGTGACCGTGGACAACGGCACCACCGCCACCGGCTCGGTGCAGTTCTCCGACAACGGCACCGCGATCGGCTCGCCGGTCACGCTGGTCAACGGCAGCGCGCCGTTCACCACCAACGCGCTGACCGTCGGCACGCACGCCATCACCGCCCGCTACACCCCGGACGCCGCGTCCTCGGGCGACCAGGGTTCGAACTCGTCCGCGCTGTCCTACGTGATCCAGGGCGTCAAGCAGAACACGACGACCGCCCTGGCCGTCAGCCCCTCCGGCACCGCCACGCAGAACACGCCGGTCACCCTGACCGCGACCGTCCTGCCGAACACCGCCGCGGGCAAGGTCCAGTTCACCGACAACGGCCTGCCGGTCGGCGCCCCGGTGACCGTCGTCAACGGCTCCGCCGTGCTGACCAGCAGCACCTTCACGGTCGGCGCGCACTCCTTCGCCGCGGCGTTCACCGCCACGGACCCGACGGCCTTCGGCGACTCGGCCACCGCCACGCCGCTGGCGTACCAGGTGACCGCGCCCGCCTCGCAGGCGACCGGTTCGGAGACCATCTCCACCACCGTCACCCCGGGTTCGCTGACCATCAGCGTCCCGGACAGCCAGGTGACCCTGCCGTCGCCGGTGCTGAACAACAACGGTGACATGTTCACCACCTCGGGCGCGCTGAAGCCGGTGACCATCACCGACAACCGCGCGGGCAACCCGGGCTGGACCCTGTCCGGCCAGGTCTCGGACTTCTCCGACGGTGCCACCCACGGCATCAACGGCGAGAACCTGGGCTGGTCGCCGAACGTGGTGGACCACTCCACCGCGCAGACCCTGACCCTGGGCCAGGTCGTGAACCCGGCGAACGGCGTCCCGATGTCCGACGTCAACGCCAACGGCCTCAAGGGCTCGCAGGCCCTGGCCTCGGCCGCGGCCGGCGCCGGCCTGGGCACCGCGCACCTCGCCGCGGGCCTCGCGCTGAACGTCCCCACCACCACCGTCGCCGGCACCTACGTGGCGACCCTCACCCTGACCGCGATCTGACCTTCCAGGATCGCGGTCTCCTGACGGCCGGAGCGTGCGCTGTCAACGCGGTTCGCTGAATCGCGGACGCCGACAGGCCGTCGCGCAAGGAGAGAGAAGGTCAGCCGGGCACTGCTATTGCTCGGCTGACCCCTCCTCACCATACAAACACCAACCCGAGAAACACCTTAGGAACAGGAGGGCGAAGTGGCTTCCCGGATCACCACTCTTCTCACGGCGGCGGGCCTGGCCGTCCTGGTCCCGCTCAGCACCGCGTCCGCGGCTCCGGCCTCGGCGGCTCCGGCGACCCGGGCTCCGGCACCGGCCGTCGCACCGTTGTCCGCCGCCGCGCACGCCGGCACCGCCACCTTCGGGATCCAGCCCAAGCCCAACCCGGGCGAGCGCGCGGCGTTCAGCTACAACGCCAACGCCGGCGCGAGCGTGCGCGACACCGTCGTGGTGTCCAACTTCGGCGACCAGCCGCTGACCCTGCACGTGTACGCCAACGACGCGATCAACACCAGCGACGGCGGGTTCGACCTGCGCCCCGGCGCCGAGGGCCCGAAGGACGCCGGCGGCTGGGTGAAGTTCGACGACACCAAGGCGTTCCAGGTGGTGCCGCCGAAGTCCAAGCTGGAGTTGCCGTTCACGCTCTCGGTGCCGGCCAATGCCACGCCCGGCGACCACGCCGCGGGCATCGTGGCCTCGCTGACCATGCCCAGCACCGACGCCAAGGGCCAGCGGGTCACCGTCGAGCAGCGCGTCGGCAGCCGCATCTACCTGCGGGTGGCCGGCGACCTGAAGGCGCAGCTGTCCGTGACGCACCCGGTCGCGACCTACCACGGCACCTGGAACCCGATCGGGTCCGGGTCGGCCGACATCACGTACCTGATCACGAACACCGGCAACGTGCGGCTCGGCGCCGCGCAGTCGGTGCACGTCACCACGCCGTTCGGCGGCACCGTGCGCGCCACCGGGCTGAAGGACTTCGAGCAGCTCCTCCCCGGCAACTCGGTGCGGGTGACCACCAAGGTCTCCGGCGTCTTCCCGGCGTTCAGCGCCACCGCGCACATCGACGTGGACCCCAAGGCGCTGCCCGGCGACCTGGACCCGAAGGCGATCGGGACCTCGGGGACGGCCGGCATGACCCCGATCCCGTGGTCCCAGCTCGGGCTGCTCCTGATGGTCGCGGGGCTCGTGGCCCTGCGGTTCCGAAGCCGGCGGCGGGCCCGGCTCGTGGCGGCCGGCGTGACGCCGCCGGTGAACAAGGCCGCTGCGAAGTCCGCCGCCGCGCGGGCGCAGAAGGCCGCGAAGGAGGCCGCCGCGAAGGAAGCCGCCGCCGAGGAGGCCGCCGCGAAGGACGGCGCCGACGCCGGCGACTCCGAGAATTCTGACGCGACCGAGGCCGAGCCGGTGGCGGAGAAGGCTGCGAAGGCGTGAGCGCTCCGACCACCGAGACGCCGGTCGAGGCCGACCCCTGGGCCGCCCCCGAGGACCCGCCCCCGCCTCCGGGCCGCCGCCTGTGGCGCGTCTGGAAACAGGCGAACGGCAACGAGACCGTACGCCGGGTCGCGGCGTTGGAGTCCGGCGGGCTGATCGGCCTGGCCGGCTACCTCTCCCTCAAGCGGCTGTACATCACGCTGCGCGACTCCAAGCGCCGTTCCTCGCTGCTCGGCGTCGGCACAGCCTTGACCATCCTCGGCGCCCTGATGGTCGGCTTCCTCGCCGACGCCACGGTGGTCGGACGGCTGCGCCACGACCGCGACCGGCAGACCGCGTACGCCTCGCTGCGCTACAACCTGGCCAACGGCACCACCCCGACCGGCGCCTACGACATCGACGGCAAGCCGGTGCGGGAGGGCACGCCGATGGCGCTGCTGGAGATCCCCAGCATCGGCCTGCGCGAGGTGGTCCGGTACGGCACCACGCCCGGGGACCTGATGAGCGGGCCCGGCCTGCGCCGCGACACGGTGCTGCCCGGCCAGGCCGGCGGCAGCGTCATCATGGCCCGGCGCGCGCTCTACGGCGGCCCGTTCCAGTACCTCGACCAGTTGCAGACCGGGATCCAGTTCAAGGTGACCACCGGCCAGGGCGAGAGCACGTTCAAGGTGGTGGACGTCCGGCGGCCCGGTGACCCGATCCCGCCGCAGTTCCTGGCCGCCCCGTCGCGGCTGGTGCTGGTCACCACCTCCGGGAACCCGTATCTGCCGGAGGACCTGCTGCGCGTGGACGCCGTGCTGGTCGACGACGCGAACGTGCTGCCGACCGGTTCGGTGAGCAAGCCGCAGCCCGGTGACGAGGCGCTGTCCACCGACCGCTCGGCGTGGGTGCCGCTGGTGCTGTGGGGCCAGGCGCTCGTACTGGCCGCGATCGCCGTGACCTGGCTGCGCGGACGGTGGGGCGGGCGCCAGGCCTGGCTGGTCGGCAGCCCGCTCCTGCTGGCCCTGGGCCTGGCCGTCGCCGACACCGCCGCCCGCCTCCTGCCCAACGTGATGTAGGGAACGAACATGCCCGAGCAGATCCTGTCCCCGATGGCGCCGGCGTCGCAGCTGGACGACACCATGCGGCTCGAGCCCGCGGCCGAGCCGCCGCACCCGCACCCGCCGGTGCCCCGATCGGCGCGCGCGCCCCGGTCGAGCCCGCCGGCCGGCGGCCACCTGCACGCCGAGGCGATCTCGGCGTGGTTCGGCGAGCGCAAGGTGCTGGACCGTGTGTCGCTGGACATGCCGCCGGGCGCGGTGACCGCCCTGATCGGCCCGTCCGGCTGCGGCAAGTCCACGTTCCTGCGGATCCTGAACCGCATGCACGAGCTGGTGCCGAAGGCGACCCTGGCCGGCCGCGTGCTGCTCGACGGCACCGACGTCTACGACCCGCAGCGCCGGCTGACCGAGGCCCGCGCCGCGATCGGCATGGTGTTCCAGAAGCCGAACCCGTTCCCGGCCATGTCGATCTACGACAACGTGGTGGCCGGCCTGAAGCTCACCGGCCGCCGCGCCGGCCGGGCGGAGAAGGACCAGCTGGTCGAGGAGTCGCTGACCCGGGCCGGCCTGTGGCGCGAGGTCAGCGGCCGGCTGGACCAGCCCGGCGGCGCGCTGTCCGGCGGTCAGCAGCAGCGGCTGTGCATCGCGCGCTCCCTGGCGGTGCGTCCGCGCGTGCTGCTGATGGACGAGCCCTGTTCGGCCCTGGACCCCACCTCGACGCGCCGCATCGAGGAGACCATCGGCGAGCTCGCGGACGACGTGACGATCGTGATCGTCACGCACAACATGCAGCAGGCCGCGCGCGTCTCCGACCAGTGCGCGTTCTTCCTGGCCGAGCAGGGGACGCCGGGCCGGATCGTGGAGTACGGGCCGACCGGCGCGATGTTCGAGAACCCGCAGGACCAGCGGACGTCGGACTACGTGAACGGCCGCTTCGGGTAGGCGCGAGGCGATGGCGACCAGGTGCTCGGGCATGTGCCTGATCTTCCGCGACGGGTGCGCGGGAGAGAGACGGGCGGCGGCGAAGACCGCGAAGGTCGCGAAGGCTGCGAAGGCCGGGGGACGGGGAGAGCGGGGGAGCGGGGAGAGCTTCAGGACCATGAGGCTCTCCGGGTGGTGATTCCGCTGTCGCGCAGCGTTTCCCACCGCTTTGTGTAGCCTTCGCCCCCGCGGAAAACACGAGACCTTCTCATAACCGTTGACAGCTGCGGTGGGTGGCGCTTGAGTCTGCGCATGATGCGAACCGACAGTGCAGGTGGCGCTTGATGCGCAAAGCAGCCATCGCCCTCACGGCGGGCGCCGTCGTCTGCGCGGCCGCGGCCGCCTACATCCGCTTCGTCATGGTTCCGGACGCCGAACAGGTGCAGTCCGACACCCACACCGTGAACCACTACACCGGCACCGCGAGCTTCCTGGACCCGAAGGCGCTGGCGTCCGGCGACCTGGCGCACGTCTTCTCGAAGGACGTGCCGTTCACCGCGGTCGAGGACTTCAGGACGGCGTCGCTGCACGGCGGCACTGCGGTGCTCACCGACGCGACCACGACCGCCGGTCCGGCCGCGCCGGCTCTGGGCGACTCGACCGTGACCTGGGCGGTGGATCGCAAGACTCTGATGCCAGCCGCCGCGCCGTCGGGAACGACGGCGGTGGAGCACAAGGGTCTCTCGGTCGGCTTCCCGTTCGCGCCGAAGGCCCGTGACTACCCGTATTGGGATGGGGGGACCGGGAAGCAGGCCACGGCGAAGTACGTGCGCACCGAGCAGCACGCCGGACGTACGGCCTACGTGTACACGGTCGACGTCACAGGCGCCTTGGCCGACAAGGGCATCCAGGCGAAGGTTCCGCAGTCGGTGCCGTCCGAGGTGCTGAAGAGCCTGGCCGCGACCCTGGCGCCGGACCAGGCCGGGGCGCTGTCACTGCTGCTGCCCAAGGACGGCGGGGATGTGCCGCTGACCTACTCGTCGACGACCAAGGGCACGATGTGGGTCGACAAGTTCGACGGCACAACGCTCGACGCCGACAACCAGCAGACGGTGACGGCGCAGCTGAAGTCTCCGCTCGGCGAGGTGCCGCTTACCGCGGTGCTGGATGTGCACACGAAGTACTCGCCGCAGGGCGTTGCGGACTCGGTGAAGCAGTCGAAGGACAACCAGTCGCGGATGCTGTGGGAAGGCGACGTCGCCCCGGGGGCGTTGGCGGTGGTCGCGCTGGGCCTTCTGGCCGGCGCGGTGCTGGTGTGGCGGCGGGGTGGTGCTGCTGCGGTTCCGGCTGCGGCGGATGGTCCGCCTGGGACTGACGGTCCGGCTGCCGCTGACAGCCCGGCCGTCGAAGAGGCCGAAACCGACGAGGAAGCGGGCTCCGAGTCTGAATGACTGGAGGTCCGGGCCGATCGCCTCGGCCCGGACCTCGCTGAGGCGGCGGGTCAATGGACGATGTCTTGAACGGCGACTACTCCGAGGACGACGAGGACTGGGACGAGGACGCCTAGGCCGGGGGCGACGGCCTGTCGGTCCGCTATCCGTTATGCGCTACTGGCCAGGCGCAGCAGGAGTGCTCCGGCGATGATCGCGGCGAAGGAGATCAGCTTCGGGAGTGTGATCCTCTCCTTGTAGATCAGGGCGCTGAACGTCACGGTGCCGATCGAGCCGATGCCGGTCCAGATGGTGTAGCCGACTCCGACGTCGAGGGTGCGGAGCGCCAAGCTCAGTGTGTAGATGCCGCCCGCCGCGGCGAGCAGGGTGAGGACTGAGGGCCAGAGGCGCGTGAAGCCGTTGGTGGCGTTGGTGCCTAGGGCGAAGGCCACTTCGAAGACGGCGGCGATCATCAGGTAGAGCCAGGGCATGGGTGCTCCTCGGTGGTGCTGGTGTGTATGTGTATGCGAGCTGAGAGCTGTTGGCAGCGCCTAGGCGCGCGCGGCGGACAGCTTGTCGGCGATCTTCAGGCCCAGGACTCCGCCGATGATGAGGACGAAGGCCGCCGCCTTGGCGGGCGTGACCGCCTCGTGGAACACCACTGAACCGAACGTCACGGTGCCGACCGAACCGATGCCGGTCCAGACCGTGTAGCCGACGCCGACGTCGAGGGATTTCAGGGCCAGGCTCAGGAAGAAGATGCCGCCCGCGGCGGCGCCGGCGGTCAGGAGCGAGGGGCCGAGTTCGGTGAAGCCGTGGGTGGCGTTCATCGCGAGGGCGAACACGACCTCGAAGACGGAGGCTATGAGCAGGTAGGTCCAGGCCATGGGTGGCTCCTCGACATCGTTGCATGTACGTGCAAGTTCTTCTCGCGTAAGATCTTGCATGTGCAAGTACCTGGCTGTCAAGGAACGGCGCGGTGCCGGTAACGGCGCGGCCGCGCGGTGCCGGAGCACCGCGCGGCCGCCTTGCCGGGAAGAGGCTCAGACCTTGAACCGCACCACTTGCGGGTCGTGGTCGCTGGCCTGGTCGGAGAACTCGGAGTTGACGTGGACGACCTGGTAGCTCAGGTCCTTGATGCCCTTGGTGACCAGGATGTGGTCCAGGACCTGGGAGACACCGTCGTACACGTACGTGTACTGCTGGTCGGTGGGGAGAGTGCTGATCAGGTCGGTCAAGATCGCGGGGCCGGTGCCGTCGGAGGTGCCGGTACGGAGGGAGTTCAGGGCCGGGCTGAACTGGTAGTCGTTGAGGTCGCCGAGGACGACGATGTCGGCCTTCTTGTCGGCGTCGAGGAGCTTCTGGACGAAGTCGTGTTCGACCTGGGCCTGGCCGGAGCGCTGGAGGGCCGAGGACTGGGCCGGGTACTGGAAGCGGCCGTCCTGGTTCTGGTCGCCGAGCTTGGCGTCGAAGTGGTTGGCGATGACGAAGACGTCGTGGCCGCGGAAGGAGAACTCGCCGACCAGGGGCTTGCGGCTGGAGGTCCAGACCGGGTTGCCCGGGTCGATGCGGCCGGGGGAGAGGGTGAGGGCCGGGTCGCCGTGCTTGGTCACGACCTGGGTGCCGGTGGTGGTGCGGTCGGCGTCCGCGGCGCCGGCGTCGACGAAGGACACCCGGGCCGGGTTGTAGAGGAACACCGTGCGGATGTTGCCGCCGGGCTGGCCGCCGTCCTTGTCGTTGGCCGGGTCGATCTCGCGCCAGGCGTACTGGGGGCCGCCCGCCGCGACGATGGCGGCGGTGAGCTTGGTCAGGGTCTGGTCGGCGGCGACGGTGCCGTCGTCGGTGGCGCCGCTGTTGTCCTGGACCTCTTCCAGGGACACGACGTCCGGGGTGGCGAGGTTGGTTACGATGCCGGAGCCGAGGCGCTGGTACTTGGCGTCGGAGTCCGACGGGGCCAGGTTCTCGACGTTGTAGGTGGCGACCGACAGTTCCTTGGCCGGGTCCGCGTCGGCGACCACGGGAGCCAGGTGGTTGTTCTGGACCGTGCCGAGGGTGGAGGCCGCGATCAGGAAGCCGCCGTACTGGGAGTAGTCCAGCGGGCCGACGGTGGCGCCGGTGAGGACGTCGCCGACGTTCACGTGCGGGTTGGTGCCGTCGGCGGCGACCACTTCGAGGCGACCGGACGGGGTCTTGTTCTCGCCGAGCAGTTCGGTGCCGCCGCGGTAGGTGGCGGCCTCGGTCGGCTTGACGGTCACGTACTGCTCACCGTACTTGTCCGACGGGCCGACCACGCGGGCGTCGTCCGCCTCGACCCGCATGCCCTGGATCGAGCGGTAGAAGTCGAGGGCGGAGCGGGTCGGCGTGACCGGGGTGCCCTCGATGTTCGCGCCGCCGAGGTCCGGTGCGTAGACGGCGGGGACGTCGGCCGCGGACAGCACGATCGGCGCGGGCAGCGGGTTGCCGCTGCTGACCTTGGTGACGGTCGCGGAGCCGATCTCGGTCACCGACAGGTTCGAGGTGGTGGCCACGGTGTCGCCGCCGGCGAGCGGGTAGTAGGCCTGTGCCTTGCCGGAAACCAGCACCGAGTCGCCGACCGCGACGGTCGGGGCGGAGCCGGTGAAGACGAACAGGCCCTCGCTGGTCGCCGGGTTGGCGTCCGGCGTCGGGTCCTGGATCCAGAAGCCCTTCGAGCCGCTGGTGCGGACCGCGGTCACGACGCCGGGGACGTTGGTCACCGCCTGGCCGTTCACGGGTGAGACCCAGCCGGCGCCCTGGATGTCGTGGATGCGCAGGGGGCCGGGCTCGGGGGTGCCGCCGGTGCCGGAACCGCCGGGGGTGGGCGTCGGGCTGCCGGCGGTGAAGTCGGCGCCGTTCTGGTCGGTGTCGGTCCCGGAGGCGTTGCGGGCGACCGAGGTGCTGTTGGTCGCGGCCGGGGCGTCGGCGGTGCCCTCGTGGATCACGGCGGTGCCATAGCCGACCAGGTCCTTGATGCCGGCGTCGGCCGCGCAGTCCGCGGCGGTCTTGCAGGTGAGCGCGGTCTGGGAGGTGACCAGCGCGACGGTCCCGGCGGTGCCGCTGAGGTTGATGGCGCCGGTCGCGTCGGGCGTCGGCAGGTCGGCGGTGCCGCCGGTGCCGGCCGCCTCACCGATCAGGTAGGTCGCGCCCGGGGCGATCGTCCCGGACAGGTTGGTGACCTGCCACGTGGTGCCGGCCCCCGGCGAGGCCGAGATGTACTGGACCGACCAGGAAGCCAGCGAAACCGGCGTGGTGCCGTTGTTCCGCAGCTCGATGAAGTCGTTCTTCAGGGTGGCGCCGGAGTTGCCGCCGCCACCGTAGACCTCGTTCACGACGACGTCGGTGGACACCGTCGCCTGCGCGGACGGAAGCGCGAGCAGCGCGGCGACCGTGCTGGCGGATACCGCCGCAGCGGTCAGTGCACGAGTCCTGGACACGGATTCTCCTCGTCAGGGTTCTGGGTGGTACCGGCCGGAGCCAAAGGCACAGTGTTGGGCATCTTCGCGAACTGACACCATCCAGGACAAGGACAACAGGTGCTGATGTGGGGTCGTCCGTTTGCAAGTTCTTCCTTAACGGACCTCAGGTGCGGTTGAGGAAACATCCCCGAGCGCCCGCGAGGCGCCGGCCAGGACTTCGTGGGCTCGGGCGCGGGCCAGGTCCTCGCCGACCGCCTCGGCGGCTGCTATCGCCAGGAGGGCGGACTCGCGGGCGCGGGCGGGTGCCCCGGCGGCCAGCTGGGCCTGCGCGAGGCGGTAGCGGAAGACGGGCTCGCCGTCGGCGAGGGAGGGGTCGCCCGCGGCGTCGGCGAGGCATTCCTGTTGTTCGAGCTCGGCTTCTGCGAAGCGGCCCCGGGCGTAAAGGAGGTCGCCGAGGGCCGAGCGGGCCGTCGCCAGGCCGCGGCGTTCGCCGATCTCGATCATGCCGGTGACCGCGGCGCGGAGTTCCGACTCGGCTTCCGTCCAGTGCTCCAGACCGCGGTGGGCCTCGGCGAGGAGCATGCGGCTCCAGGCGGCCATGGGGCGGTCGCCGGTGGCGGCGGCGAGCTCGGCGACGCGGCCCGCGACGGTCACGGCGCGGTCGTACTCGCGGACCGACACGGCCGAGTCGGCGGCCTGCAACAGGATGCAGCTCAGCAACCCGGCGCATTCGGCGCCCGCGGCGGCGCACGCTCCTTCGCCCAGGGCTCCGTAACGTGCTGATTCCTCGTACCGCTGTGTGAAATTCAGAGTCTGGGTCAGGGCGTAGCACAGCCACGCGCGTGCCACCTGGTCGTCGACCCGATCGGCCCTCGATAACAGCGCCCTGAGTGATGGCTCGGCCTCCAGCCACCGCACTGTCGGCGCCAGATAGGCCGATGACGCCACCGCCAACTGCGCCGCCCGCACCAGGGTGCCGGGGAAGTCGGCAGCCTGACGAAGCACGGCGGCGATCCCGGCGTACTCGGCGGCGAACCAGTCGAACGCGTCCGAGGGATGCGCGAAGTCCCCGCCGAACGTGGAGGAGCGGGGGAGCTTCCCGGTCAGCATGTCGCCCGGCATCAGCCGCTCATACGCCGCGACCGCCCCGCCCCGCAGATACTCGACCGCCGCCGTCATCGCCCGCCCGACGGGGACGTCGTCGGAATCTCCCGTCGTGCCTCGCGCGTAGCGCCGTACCAAGTCGTGATACGCATACCGGCCCGGCTGCGGCGAGGCCAGCAACCCGAGGTCGACCAGGCCTTCCAGCAGATCTTCGGCCTCGACCGCCGAACACCGCAGTACGGCGGCCGCCAGTCCCGGTCCGAAGTCCGGCACGTCGGGGACCGCGCAGGCCCGGAACGCCCGCCGCTGTCCCGCGTCCAGGTGCCGGTGGCTCACCTCGAACGCCGCCTCGACCGACTCCCCGTCGGAGCGCAGCATCCGCAGTGAGCGCCGGGCGTCGGCCAGCCGCTCCACCATCGTCGCCACCGTCCACGCGGGCCGGGCCACCAGGCGCGAGCCCGCGATCCGCAGTGCCAGCGGCAGGTGCCCGCACTCGCGGGCGAGCTCGGCCAGCGCTTCCGGTTCGGCCGACGCCCGCTCCGGGCCGATCAGGCCGCCGAGCAGCAGGGCCGACTCCTCGGGGCGCAGGCAGTCCAGGAGCCGGACATCCGCGCCGGCCAGGCCGAAGGCCCGGTTGCGGCTGGTGATCAGGGCCGCGCAGCCGCCGGTGCCGGGCAGGAGCGGCCGCACGTGCTCGGCGTCGACGGCGTCGTCCAGGACCATCAGGACCCGGGAATCAGCGATCGAGGACCGGAACAGCGCCGCGCGTTCGGCCGCCTCGGCCGGGATCCGGGCCGGATCGACGCCCAGCGCCCTGAGGAACGCGCCCAGGACCGGGCCCGGGTCGGCTGAGTCGGCTGAGTCGGCTGAGTCGGCTGAGTCGGCTGAGCCGCCGGATCCGCGCAGGTCCACATACAGCCGACCGTCCGGATAACGCGCGGCGACCCGGTGCGCGACGTGCAGGGCCAGCGCCGACTTGCCGATCCCGGCCATTCCGGTCAGCAGCACGATCGGCGGGGCCAGACCGGCCGGCCGGGTCAGAGCCTCGGTCAGCGCGGCCACGTCCTCGGCCCGGCCGGTGAAATCGGGGATGTCCGGGGGGAGCCACGCAGGCGCTGCCGGTGCCATATGCGGAGGATAACCCCGCGCCGATCAACGCCGCCGGGCCCGCCCGGCCCGTCCGCCCGGTGTGGCGGGCGGCGGCGCGGACGGGCCCGATGCCCCCTCGAGACAACGTGCGGTTACAAGCGGATGCCCCCGCACACCGAAGCCGGTGCCACCGCCTGCCACGGCCCGTGCGGCAGCTGCCGCACGTGCACCTGCTCGATACCCCGCCCCCCGGGGCCGGCCCAGGTGCACTGGCCGAAGTACTCCGCGTCGCCGCGGGTCGCGAAGCCGTCCTGGACCGACCGTTCATCCCCGTCGGCCCGGATGAACTCGACGGCCCAGTTCTCCGACTGCGGTGTCGTCAACACGGCGAGTCCTCCTGAAGTCCGCTTCGGATTCGCTGACTGACCCACATCATCATGCTTCGCGCTGTCACAATGCGGGATGCGACGGTTTCTCCCGGCGCGCCGGGGAGGAACCGGAGCCGATCCCGCCCCCGCCCCCGCCGCACGGCACAGTCGAAGGGCACGGGGGAGTGACGGTCCGGTCGGCGCGGGGGTCGGCCGCCGAGCCAGGGATGCCGAACCATGAGCAGGAAACCTCGGAGCCTGAAGCAGATCCAGGCCCAGCTCGCCGACCAGCTGCGGGCCGCCGACCACTCCTGGGCCGACATCGGCCGGGAGTTCCAGCGCCGATTCCACGTCAACGCGCGGGTGGCGCTGCGGCAGGCGCACGGCTGGACGCAGCCGGAGGCCGCCGAGCGGTGGAACCGGCGCTGGCCGGATGATCCCAAGACGTTCAAGAACTTCTCCTACTGGGAGGCCTGGCCCAGCTCCACCGGCTACGCGCCGTCGTTGGAAGTCCTGGACCGGATGGCGCAGCTCTACGAGTGCAGCGTGGCGGACCTGTTGTCCGACCTGCACGACTACGGCGCCAAGAGGCGCCCGGCGCTGAGTCAGGTGCGGGAACCCGCGCCGGGTGGCGGTTCCATCGTGCCACCGCAACGCCCCGATGTGCAGCCCTACCCGCTGATGCCCGCGCTGATCCCGTTGGCGGCGCCCGGTGCGGGCAGCCCGTTCGGCGCCGGTCCGGGTGTTTCGGGCGGTCCGGGTGTCTCGGGCGGTCCGGGCGACGCGGACGACCTGCTGTCCAGTGTGTCATCGGTCCCTGAGATCAGCTCCTTGATGACGCTGCCGGACGGCGGCAACAGCCTGTCCCGCCGCTCGGCGCTGCTGAACCTCAGCAGCCTGTTCGCGGTGGCCGCGGCCGCGCCGCTGGCCGCGGACAAGGCGGTCCCGTCCCCGGCCGGCCGCGTCGACGAGGGCATGGTGGACAACACCGGACTGATCGTCGGCGGCCTGCGCCAGCAGAACGCCGCCCTGGGACCGTCCGCGACAGTGCAGACAGGGCTCGCGATGCGCGCCATGATGGAGTCCGTGGTGAAGGACGCCCCCGCGGGGCTCATCGGCCGGGCCTGGGTCGTGTACGGCGACCTGGCGCACCTGCTCGGCTGGATGATGTTCAACATGGGGCAGGACGAGCTGGCGCACTTCTACTACGAGGACGCCCGCAAGGCCGCCTACCAGGCCGACGACTACGAGCTGGCCGCGAACGTCCTGGCCGCCCAGGCGCACCTGAGCATGTCCGGCGGCGACCACCAGTCCGCCATCGACCACGCCCAGGCCGCCGAGGAGGCGGCCCGGCGCAGCGCCAGCCGCCACGCCCGGGCCTACACCGCCGACATGACCGCCCGCGTCTACGCCTCGGCCGGCCAGGGCGCCCGCAGCCTGGCCGCGCTGGAGCGGGAGCGCAAGCAGATGCAGCGCATCGACTGGGCCGAGCCCGCCGCCGAGCGCTGGGGCTTCTACGGTCCGGCTTTCTACTGGGCCCGGGAGAGTGAATGCCACCTCCTTCTCGGGCACCCGGTGGAAGCCGCCGACGCCGGGGTGCTGGCGCAGCAGCGCTTCAACCCGGCGTACCTGCACAACAACGCGATGGCCCTGGCCCGCCGGGCGCAGGCCCAGGTGCAGTTCGGCGACGTGCCGGCGGCCTGCCAGGCGCTGGCCGAGGCGGCGCGGATGGCCACGCTGGCCGGGTCGCAGCGCCTGGGCACCGAGATGGCCCGGGCCCGCGAGCAGCTCGCGCCGTACGCGAGCGAGCCGGTCGTGCAGGCCCTGGACGTCCGCATGGACCGCTACCGACGGCAGCGCGGAGCGGCCGACCTCGGGGGCGCCGCCCCCGGTGCGGACCGGGAGGCCTGAGCGGGCCGGACCGCTGCCGGACCAGTGCACACCTTTCTTCCCCGAGGAGCACGACACGATGACCGACCAGACCGGAGCGCCCGGGAACGACGCCGACGCCCTGTTCGACGACCTGCCGTCGAACATCGACACCGACGTGTTCAGCGTGGCGCGCCTCTACGACTTCCTGCTCGGCGGCAAGCACAACTTCGCCCCCGACCGGGACTTCGGACGGCGGCTGCTGGCCATCGAGCCCAACGGCCGCATGATCCTCCAGCAGAACCGGCTGTGGCTGGCCCGGGCGATGAGGGTGATGCTCGCCGACGGCGTCCGCCAGTTCCTGGACCTCGGCAGCGGGATCCCGACGCAGGGCTACGTGCACGAACTCGCGCACGCGGTGGACCCGGCGGCGAAGGTGGTCTACATCGACAACGACCCGCCGGCCGTCAGCCACAGCAACTACATCCTCCGGGACGGCGCCAACGCCGGCGCGGTGCAGGCCGACATGATCGACGCCGAGCGGGTGCTGGGCGACCCGACCGTCAAGAGCCTGATCGACTTCGACCAGCCGGTCGGGATCACCGCGCTGGCCGCCTGGCACTTCGTGGACGACAAGGACGACCCGGCGGGGGTGCTGGCGGCCTACCGGCGGACGCTGGCGCCGGGCAGCTATCTGGCGCTCACCCACGCGACCATCGACGGCGCCACCGGCGACATCGTCCGGAACGTGCAGAGCCAGTACCAGGCGGTGATGAAGAACCCGTCTCCGCGCACCCGGGACCAGATCGCAGGGTTCTTCGAGGGCTTCGAGATCCTGGAGCCGGGCATCGTGAACCTGCCGGCCTGGCGGCCGGACCGGCCCGAGGACGCCGAGGGCGCGGAGCACGTCTGGTTCTACGGGGCGCTCGGCAGGCTGGCCGCGCCGGCCTGACCGGCGCCGGCCACGTCGGCCGTCCCGGCACCGGCCACCCCGGCGCCGGCCACATCACGATCCGGCGCGATCAGCTCCTCCAGGTCGACGTAGAACCGGCCGGAGCCGCAGGGGCCGCCCAGCAGGATCCGCCGGGCGGCCTCGGTCACCAGCGCGCCGCCCAGGGCGACGCCGGAGGCCAGCTGCGGCCAGCTGCTCAGGGTCCGGCCGATCTCCGGGAAGCTCGCGGACAGGGCGGGCGAGATCCGGTCGGGGTCGACCATGTCCAGCACCAGCCGGACCCGCTCGGCCGGGCTCAGGTCGCGGCAGTCCTCGGCGGTCAGCGGCCCGAGCCGGCCGTGCAGCAGCGGCCGGCGCGGCTCGTGGTCGAAGCGCTCGACGTCCAGCAGCCCGCGGTCGTTGGCGTCCATGACCACCGGTACCCCCAGGTCGCGCGCGGCCTCGCGGGCGGCGAGCTTCACCCACGGGGTGTCGCATTCCTCGACCAGCAGGTCGATCGGCCCGTGCCCGCCGAGGAAGAACTCCTTGATGTTCTCCTCGGTGAGCCCGGCCGGGAAGATCTCGATGTCCAGGTAGGGATCGATCTCGAACATCTGCCGGGCGGCCAGCACCGCCTTGTTCACGCCGATCTGGTGCAGCCCGGCGCGCAGCCGATTGAGGTTGGAGACGCTGAGGCAGTCGAAATCGGCGAGTTTGAAGGCCCCGGCCACGCCCTCCTGGGCCAGGGTGACCGCGGCGCTGTTGCCCACCGACAGGCCGATGACGCCGACCCGCTTGCCCAGCAGCCGCCGCTGGTCGGGGCGGTCGATCTTGCCGCGGTTGCGGTCGGTGCGGACCAGCCGGTACTCCTCGCGCGGCAGCACGTGGACCAGGCGCCCGGACCACGGGTACCAGGCCCAGCTGCCGTAGTCCCAGGGCTGGGCGCCCTGCAGCTGGTCGCGGCGGGCCTCGGCGAGGGCGTCGGCGTCCGGGGCGCGGCCGGGCTCCCGGGCCCGGATCAGCTCCTCCAGCTGGCCCTCGATGGTGTCCGCGACCTCGCGGACGGCCCCGGTGTTGAGCAGCGCGGCGAGCGCGACCCGGTCGTCGTGCCGGTCCGGCCGGAACAGGACCGGCTTCCAGCGGTGCGGGTCGGCCGGGCCGATCGCGGTGAGGTGCCGGGGCGGGGCGGCGGCCGGCGTGCGGCGCTGCGGGAGGGTGAATGCGGGCTCTGATGCCGAGCCGGCGAGGCGGGCCGCGCTGACGTGGCCGAGCGAAGGGGCCGGACGGACCGGATCACCGGGGCCGGTCGTGCCGGGCGGGCCCACGGGACCGAGCGGGGCGAGAGGGGCGCGCGCGGCGACCGTGATGGCAGCGGTGGCGGTGGTGGCAGCGGGGGCAGCGGGGACAGGCTGGGCGAGCTGGACGGCCGAGAGGGCCCGCACACTCTCCTCGGCCTCCGCCATCAGCTCCCGGAACACCAGCCGGTAGTCGTCCACCAGGGCGGTGTACTCCCCGGCGCCGTCGGCGGCGCGGTGCAGCAGGATGACCACGTCCTCGGTGTACTTCTCGACGTAGCGCCGGGTGCCGGGGACCGGGTGGAAGCCGAAGCGGGCGTGGAACCGGTCCTGTCCGTCGGCGGTGCCGGAGGTGCCGATCATGGCGGCCGCGCCGAGCTCGTGGGCCGCGGCCACGGCCAGGGCGTTCAGGTGCAGTCCGAGGCCCAGCTTGCGGGCGCGGTGCTCGACGACCAGGCGGCTGTGCTCGAAGACGGTCCGGTCGGTCAGGCCCTCGCTGCGCAGGACCTCGTCGTAGTGGGGGCCGCCGAGGAACTCCCGCGACTGGTAGCGGGCCGCGGTCGCGGGTGTCAGGAGCCGGACATAGCCCAGCGGCGGGCCGTGGACGCCGTCGCCGGCCCGGCGCGCGGTGAAGTGCCAGGCGCCCAGGTCCTGCACCTGCTCGTCGTGCTCGCGGAAGGCCGGGCGGCGGCCCTGGTCGAACAGGATGCGGGCGCGCAGCCTCCTGATCTCCGGCAGCCGCCCGGACTCCGCGCCGGGGCCGTCCGGGGCCAGGAACGCGGAGTAGTGCCAAGGGGAATCCATGATCAGCACCATGGGATGGCGGAGCTGGCGGAAACAAGCCGTAACTACACCTTACGGGTGAATTCTCAGCGAAAGTCCTATGTGAGTCCTCTGCGGACCCCGGAGAATCCAGCGTGTGAACCCTCGCGCGGCCGTCGTCCAAGGCGTGGGCGGGGCTGTGCCCCCGCGCCGCGTCCCCAACATCGAACTGGCCGCCCGGCTGGACACGTCGGACGCGTGGATCCGCGACCGGCTCGGCATCGCGGCGCGGCACGTCGCCGCCGGCGTCTCGACCGTCGACCTGGCGACCGAGGCCGGGGGCCGGGCCCTGGAGATGGCCGGCTACGGCGCCCTGGACGCCGTCGTCCTGGCCACGTCCACCCCGGACCGGCTGTGCCCGGCCTCCGCGCCGGAGGTGGCGGCCCGCCTCGGGTACACCGGTATCGCAGCGTTCGACGTCAACGCGGTCTGCGCCGGGTTCGTGCACGCACTGGCGACCGGCAACGCCCTGATCCGCGGCCATATGGCGGACCGGGTGCTGGTGATCGGCGCGGACGTCTTCACCACCCTGGTGGACCCGGACGACCGGCTGACCGCGTCGATCTTCGGTGACGGCGCCGGGGCCGTGGTGCTGCGCGCCGGCTCCCCGGACGAGGCCGGCGCGCTGCGGTCTTTCGACCTCGGCAGCGACGGCACCCAGGTGGCCACGGTCGAGGTGCCCGGCGGCGGCGCCCGCGACCGGCTCGGCCTGCCGGTCGCCAACCGGCGGCCCTACCTGGTGATGGACGGCCCGGCGGTGTTCCAGCGCGCGGTGCGGGAGATGACCGGCTCCTCCCGCCGGGTGCTGGCGCGGGCCGGGTGGGGTGCCGCGGCGGTCGACCGCTTCGTCCCGCACCAGGCCAACATCCGGATCATCCGCGCGGTGGCGGAGGAGCTGGGGATCGCCGGGGACCGGGTGACGGCCAACATCGAGCACGTCGGCAACACCGTCGCGGCCTCGATCCCGCTGGCCCTGGCCGACGCGCACGACGGCGGGCTGCTCGGTGCCGGACAGCGGGTGCTGGTGACGTCGATCGGGGCCGGGCTGGCGTGGGGGTCGGCGGTGTTCACCTGGCCGGAGCTGGACGGCAAGGCCCGGCTCCGGTAGCCGGCCGGGTCAGATCCCGGCCCGGAGCGCGGCCATCCGCTGCTCGAAGGGGATGACGTCCTCGAACTCGTCGCGCGGCCGGCGCGCGGTCGCCGGCGCGCCGGCCATCAGGCCCGCCAGCTCGCCGCCGGCCCGCTCGACCCGCTCGTTCAGGCTGTCGCCGCCGGAGGACGCCCAGTCTTCGGACGCGGCGAACACCGCGGTCGGGACGACGAAGGCGCGCAGGTAGGCGAACATCGGGCGCAGCGAGTGGTCCAGGGCCAGCGAGTGGCGCGCGGTCCCGCCGGTCGCGGCTATCAGGGTCGGCTTTCCGGTGAGCGCGTCCTTGTCGAGCACGTCGAAGAACGACTTGAACAGGCCGCTGTAGCTGGCGGTGTAGATCGGGCTGACGGCGATCAGGCCGTCGGCGGCCTCGACCGCGTCCAGCGCGGCGCGCAGTTTGGCGCCGGGGAAGCCGGCGACCATCGCGCCGGCGATGTCCAGCGCCAGGTCGCGCAGCTCCAGGACCTCGACCTCGACCGGGCGGCCGGTCAGCCGGGCCCGCGTGGCGTCGGCCAGGCGGTCGGCCAGGATCCGCGCCGTCGAGGGCTGGCCGAGGCCGGCGCTCACGATCACCAGGCGCAGGGCGGCGGCGCCGGCCTCGGCGCGCGGCTTCGAGCGGTCGAGGGCGGACATGCCGGGGTCGTCGCCGAAGACCGAGTCGATGAACAGCTCCCCGGGGCCGTCGTAAGCCGGGTCCCCGAAGACGTTGCCGAGGTCGCCGCCGGGGGCGAGGCCGCCGAGGCCGCCGATGTCACCGCCCAGCGCGGACGCGGTCGGCAGCGGAGCCGGTGCGGACGCCGGCGCCGGCGGACCGGCCGGGGCAGGCGGACCGGCCGGAGCCGGCCGCTGGGTGAACCAGGCACTGCCGCCCGACCCGACTTCCAGGCTCTCGTCCCGGTAGCCGGCCTCCGCCGCCTCGTAAGCACTCACGGTGCGATGGCCTCCTTCGTGTCGAACAGTGCCAGCCGCTCATCATCCCGCGCCCCGTCGTTCGCCGCGGCGCCGCCCCCGGTGACCTTCGCGACCCGCGAGGCGTGCGTCGGGGCGTCCGGCACGTCGGCCGGCCGGCCGATCGCGAACTCCTTGCGCAGCACCGGTACGACCTCCTCGCCGAGCAGGTCGATCTGCTCCAGCACCGTCTTCAGCGGCAGCCCGGCGTGGTCCAGCAGGAACAGCTGACGCTGGTAGTCGCCGACGTAGTCGCGGAACGCCAGGGTGCGCTCCACCACCTGCTCGGGGGTACCCACGGTGAGCGGGGTCTCGGTCATGAACTCCTCCAGCGACGGGCCGTGACCGTACACCGGGGCGTTGTCGAAGTACGGCCGGAACTCGCGCACCGCGTCCTGCGAGTTCCTCCGCATGAACACCTGGCCGCCCAGGCCCACGATCGCCTGCTGTTCAGTGCCGTGGCCGTAGTGCGCGAAGCGCCTCCGGTACAGCGCCACCATGCGCTGCGTGTGTTCCTTCGGCCAGAAGATGTTGTTGTGGAAGAAGCCGTCGCCGTAGTACGCGGCCTGCTCGGCGATCTCCGGGGAGCGGATCGAACCGTGCCAGACGAACGGCGCGACGCCGTCCATCGGCCGCGGGGTGGCGGTGAAGCCCTGCAGCGGGGTGCGGAACCGGCCGTTCCAGTCGACGACGTCCTCGTCCCACAGCCGGCGCAGCAGCGCGTAGTTCTCCAGCGCGAGGTCGATGCCGTCACGGATGTCCTTGCCGAACCACGGGTAGACCGGGCCGGTGTTGCCGCGGCCCAGGATCAGGTCCACGCGGCCGTCGGCCAGGTGCTGCAGCATCGCGTAGTCCTCGGCGATCTTCACCGGGTCGTTGGTGGTGATCAGCGTGGTGGCGGTGCTGAGCAGCAGCTTCGAGGTCCGGCCGGCGATCCAGCCGAGCATCGTGGTCGGCGAGGACGGGACGAACGGCGGATTGTGGTGCTCCCCGGTCGCGAAGACGTCCAGCCCGGCCTGCTCGGCGTGCTCGGCGATGGCGACCATGGCCTTGATGCGCTCACGCTCGGACGGCGCCTGACCGGTGGTCGGGTCGGGCGTCACGTCTCCGACGGTGAAGACGCCGAACTGCATCTGGCTCACGGAACCCTCCTGAAGTTGAAAGTTGAACAAACCCTTCAACCGCGCGTGGGAAGATCGTATTCCCCGAAGTTAGGTTCACCTGTGCTCTTACGGTGTCTGGTTGACCACATCCGCCACGGCAGGCAACCCGCGCCCAACCCGACCACGCAGCCGAGCGGCGTGTCCACGACCCATTCCGGCGGCGCGGCCCGCTGCCGCCCGGCGCACCCACCGGCTACACTCGCGCCGAGCGGCAGAGATCCGATGAATCCAAGGGAGCGTCGTCATGCGGGTCGCGATCCACACTCGCCTCAAGCCGGAGGGCATAGCAGGCTACGAACAGGCGCACGACCACATCCCGCCCGCCATCCCGGAGCTGCTGCGGGCCGGAGGCTGCACGGAGTGGACCATCTGGCGCAACGGCGTCGATCTGTTCCACCTCGTCGAGTGCGAGGACTGGGAGGCGCTGAGGGCGTTCATGGCGGACCAGGAAGCGGATCAGGCCTGGCAGGAGCGGGTCGGCGTCTTCCGGGACTTCTCCCTGGCCGGCGGGGATGCTCCGATGCCGCTCATCTTCACGTTGCCGGAGGGGTGAGATGCGCATCATCGACGCCCATCACCACCTGTGGGACCTCGAGGTCCGGGACCAGCCGTGGACTGCCGGCCTGCCCGCGTTGCGCCGGAGTTTCCCCCTCGGTGAACTGGAGCCGATCGCGGCGGCCGCCGGGGTTTCCGGGACGGTCCTGGTGCAGACCATCCATGCCGCGGGGGAGACGCCGGAGATGCTGGCGATCGCCGATTCATCGGATCTGATCGTGGGCGTGGTCGGCTGGACGGACGTCGCGGCGCCGGACTTCGGGGACCGGCTGAGTGCGTTGCGGGAGGGTGTCGGCGGGCGGTGGCTGGTCGGGATCCGGCATCAGGTGCAGGACCTGCCGGACGGGTCCTGGCTGACGGAGCCGGCGACGCTCAAGGGCTTGCGCCGGCTCGCGGCGGCCGGGCTGGCGTTCGATCTGATCGTGCGCGCGGACCAGCTCCCGGCGTGTGTCGCGGCGGCACGGGAGGTGCCGGAGCTGCGCTTCGTCCTGGACCACGCCGGCAAACCGAGGATCGCGGCCGGCGAGGTCGAGCCGTGGGCGTCGGATATCAGGACCCTGGCGGTGTTGCCGAACGTCAGCTGCAAACTGTCGGGGATGGTGACGGAGGCGGACCTGGAGCGGTGGACCGTGGCGGATCTGCGTCCCTACGCCGAGGTCGTGCTGGAGGCCTTCGGCGCCGGTCGCGTGATGTTCGGCAGCGACTGGCCGGTGAGCACGCTGGCGGCGGACTACGCGCGGGTCGTGGAGACCGCGCGGGAACTGACGGAGCACCTCACGGTGGGAGAACGCGAAGAAATATTCGAGGGAACCGCGACGGGGGTCTACCGCCTCTAATGGCGTGGACGCGGCAGGCCGCGCACTCCGGCGACGAGATTGGGTCGGGGCGTGTCTGTCGCCTAGCGTGGAATACGTGACGGAGCGCTGGGAGACGATCGACGCGATCAACGCGGCTCGGGCCGCCATGGAGGCGGCGCTGGGGTGGGAGCGGCCCGCGGCGTGGGGCTTGTCGACACCGGATGGTGCTGTGGTGCGGGCGAACGTGCGCGGGGGCTATCTGCCGGGCGTGGTGCTGGCCAGCGTGGTGGGGCATCGGGCTGGGAGCGGGGCGTACGCGCTGACGGCTGAGCAGATCGCTCATGCCGTTGCCCTGGCTGAGCCGGCCGAGGCCTGCACCGAGGTGGAGCATCCGAACATCGCTGCGCTGCGCTTGCTCGGTGACGGCGCGGTGGTGGTGTTCGTGGCGGAGGAGGATCTCGTCGGGGATCCGGAGGACGAGCAGGTCGCCGGCCTGCTGGCTGAGATTCGTCGCGGGCGGCAGGAGAATGAGGACGGGACGACGACGTTGTGGCGGCCGATCGGGCCGAGTGAGCTTGCCTTGCTGCGTCTCGATGGTTTCCGGGCGTGGCCGCCGAGGCTGGCGGAGCAGCCGATCTTCTACCCGGTGCTGAATGAGGAGTACGCCACGACTATCGCGCGGGATTGGAACGTGGCCGCGTCCGGGACGGGGTACGTCACGCGGTTCCGGGTGGAGACGGCGACGGCGCGTCGTTATCCGACACAGGTGGCGGGTGGTGCGGGGCATTTGGAGTTGTGGGTGCCGGCGGAGGAGCTTGAGGCGTTCAATGCTGCGATCGTCGGGCGGATTGAGATCGTGGCGGAGTATTCGGCGGGCGTGTAGCGACCTTTCACGCTCGTGCGTTCAGGCACCACGTGACGCATGGTTCTGACTCTCTAACGTCGTCGACGCTGCCGCGCAGCCTCATACAGCACCACCGTCGCAGCGTTGGCGGCGTTCAGCGAGCTCGCGATGCCGCCCATCGGGATGCTCAGGATCCGGTCACAGGCGTCGCGCCATCCCGTGCTCATCCCGACCGTCTCGTTGCCCACCACGATCAGCGTCGGCGCGCCGAAGTCGTAGTCCTCGATGTCCGTGTCGCCGTCCTCGTCGGTGCCGACGATCGTCACCCCGGAATCGGCGAGCCAGTCCACGACCTCGCGCTGGGACGGGGTTCGTACGGTCGGGACCCCGAACAGCGAGCCGGTGCTCGCTCGTACCGCGCGGGGGTCGTAGACGTCGGCGGCGTGGCCGGTCACGATCACTCCGTTCGCGCCGAAGGCGTCCGCCGAGCGGATCAGGGTGCCGATGTTGCCGGGTTGGGTGGGGCGGTCGAAGGCGACGCCGAGGAAGGGGGCGCCGGTGCGAAGGCTGATGCGGTCCAGATCGTCCGGTGGCATCCCCACCACCGCCAGCAGTTCCGGCGCCGCCTCCTGCTCCTTCTCGCCGAGCTCGGCGATCAGCTCGGTCGGCAGGGCTACCACCTCAGCGGCGGTGACGCGGAGCATTTCCTCGGCCCAGCGGGACAGGCGACGGTCGGCGTCGACGAGGATTTCGTGGATCGGCCAGCCCTGGTCGGCGGCGAGGGTGATGGGGCGGACGCCCTGGACCAGGAAGCGGCCTGCCCGTTGGCGCTTCGTGCGGTTCGTCAACAGTGTCTGCCACTGCTGGAACCGTGCGTTCCTCGAACCGACCCGTTGCCATCCGTGCATCCGGCTAGGCTACCGGCGTGTCCAGCTACGAAGATGCACCGACGTTCGACGAGGTCGAGCGAGTCATGTGGGCCGATGCCGGTACCGCGTACGAGGCTGTCTACGCCGGCTTGTGCGCGCATACGATCCCGGCCCTGCTCGACGCCGTCGGCGTTACGGCCGGCACGGCTTTGCTGGACGTCGGCACCGGTACCGGCAACGCGGCGCGGGCGGCTGTCGCGCGGGGGGCGGAGGTCACCGCCATAGACGCCGAGCCGACGATGCTCGATCTGGCGCGGGCCAAGGTGCCGGAGGCCCGGTTCGAGATGGCGACGGTGCCGGACCTGCCGTTCGAGCCGGGGACGTTCGACGCGGTGGTCGGCAACTTCGTGCTCAACCATTTCGGGAAGCCGCGGGCGGCGATGGCGGCGCTGTGCTCGGTGGCCAAGCCGGGGGGCCGGGTGGCGTTCACGCTGTGGCCGGCTGAGCCGACCGCGGGGCGGACCCTCTTCCCGCGGGCGTGGAGTGTCACTGAGGGGTGGGTGCCGATGGACCTGCCGAAGATCGAGGAGAGTGACGACTACCCGCGTACGGAGGAGGGCCTCGCCGAGCTGTTCCGTGAGTCGGGGCTGGAGGACGTCGCCACCAGCGTCATCGACTGGGACCACCTGACGACCGCAGAAGACTGGTGGATCGGGATCGCTTCGGGGGTCGCCGGGTCGGGGCGCGCGTACATGGCGCAGAAGCCTGAGGTGCGGGCTGCGTTTCATCGCAACTATCTGGAGGTCGCCGCTGAGATGAGCGACGAGGACGGCACGATGCGGTTGCCGTCCCGGGCGCTGCTCGCGGTCGGGACCGTGAAGGCCTGAGCAGGCGGGCCGCACCTAGGAGAGGCGCGGCCCGATCGTCATCGTCGTTCAGTGCTTCTTGGCGAGCTGGAGCACTGCGACACCGAGGTCGGCGTTCTGGTCCGGGGCCGACTCCAGCGCCCGCCGGGCCGCCGCCATGATGGGCAGGTCCAGCAGTCCGCCGCCCAGTCGCAGGTCCTTGACGGCCATCTCCACCGAGAAGTCCGCGGTGGTGGCGAACGCCCGGCCGACCAGCGGGGCCAGCGGGCTGGCCTCCAGGGCCGCGCGGGGGTCGGCGAGCCCGAGCCGCTCGGCCAGCGCCAGTGCCTCGCCGACCAGGGCGACCCCGGCCACGACGCCGTTGATCAGCACCAGTTTGCGGGCCGAGCCGGTGCCGAGGTCGCCGCACTCGGTGACGGTGCCGAAGACCTTCAGCAGGTCGGCCGCGCGCTCCAGGTCGGCCGGCGTGCCACCGGCCAGGACCGCGAGTCCGCCGCTCTCGGCGCGGTCGACGCTGCCCATGACCGGGGCGTCCACCATGCCCGCGGTGCTGGGGATCAGGTCCCTGATGCGGCGGGTGGCGTCCGGGCCGACCGTGGACATCTCGACCAGGACCGCGTCCGCGCGCAGGCTGCCGGCGAACGCCTCGACCACCGTGGTGACCGCGGAGGGATCGGACAGCATCGTCACCACGAACGCGGCGTCGGCGACCGCCTCGGCCGGCGTTCCCGCCACGGTGGCGCCGAGGGCGGCCAGCGGTTCGGCCCGTGCCGCCGTCCGGTTCCACACCGTCACGTCGTATCCGGCGCCGATCAGTCGCGCCGCCATCGGGGCGCCCATCGCCCCGAGCCCCAGGAAAGCTACCCGTGTCGTCATGGGCGCCAGCCTAGGTGAGGGCTCGGGGCGGTGCCTGGGCGCGCGGTGCCTGGTAGTAGGCCAACCAGGCTCCGGTGCCAGGCCGGGACGGCTTCAGGCCATCCGCGGCAGGGCTGTGCCGGGTGCGCCGACCGGCACCCCCTGGGGCGGCGGGGCGGTCGGCCGGGTCAGCGCGTCGAAGGCCGCGTGGATGCTCCCGATCATCCCGTGGACCTCCTCTCGCGCCTTCTCCAGGGCGCCCTCGACCTGGACGCCGAAGGCGACCCCGAACGCCTTCAGGAACTCCAGCTGTGACTCCAGCTGCTTCAGGCTCGAGGACAGCTGCTCGCTGCGGCGTTGGAACGCCGACTCGGCGGCGAGCAGCCCCTGGCGGTGGCCCTCGTTGACCGTCACCTGATACTGGTTCCGCGCGTACTCGGTCACGTTGCGGACGTACTCCTCGGCCGCGCGGATCTGTTCCTCGGCCTGGCGCTGGGCCATCGAGATGGCGTTCACCGCGGCCGCGGTGACCCGCTGCTCCGGGGCGGCGAAGGCGGCGGCCGCGGCGGCGGCTCCGGCGGCCCCGGCGCCGGCGGGGCCCTCCTTGCCGGTGTACGTCGCCCGCAGCTGGGCGGCCAGGTCGTCGTTGCGCTGGCGCAGTTCGGCCTCGACCTGTCCGGCGGCCTGCATCTCGGCGAGGACGCGCCGCTTGAAGCGCAGCACGCTTTCCTCGTCGTAGCCACGATGGGTGATTCCGGCGCGGGAGAACTCCCAGGCGTCGACCTGTTCGGCGGTCAGCCGCTCCGGCCGCCGGGCCGCGGCGCCGCCCCCGTCGTACTCGTGCAAGCTCACGGCTGACTCTCCTCCAGGTGGATGGCCCCCGGGACCACTCCCGCTTCCTTCAATCTGGCCGCGGCGTGGTCGCACATCCCGGCCGATCCGACGATGAACACTTCATGGCCCGGCCAGGCTCCGCGAGCCGCCGCCACGTCCCCGACGTTGCCGCGCTCGCCCTCCCAGGCGTAGTCGTCGGACACCACCGGGACGACGTTGAGCCACCCCTGGTTCCGCTCGGCCAGGTCGCGCAGCCGGGGCAGGTCGTAGAGGTCGCCGGCGATGCGGGCGCCGTAGTAGAGCGTGACGCGGCGTCCGTGGTCGGGCGTGACCGCCAGCTCCTCGACGATCGCGCGCAGCGGGGCGACGCCGGTGCTGCCGCCGATGAGCAGCAGGTCCGAGCCGGGTGCGGTGGAGGCCAGGGTGAGCTGGTGGCCGACCGGCGGTCCGAGCCGCAGCCGGTCGCCCACGCCCATGACGTTCACCAGCTGCCAGGACACGGCGCCGACCAGCTTGACGTGCAGCTCGATCAGCCCGTCGTTGCGCGGCGGGTGGGCTGGCGTGTAGAACCGCCAGCGCGCCGGCGCCATGGCCGTCTCCAGGGTGAAGGACTGCCCGGCCGTGTACGGGTACTGCTGCCGGGTGGCGATGGTGACGCGGGCGATGTCCCGCCGTCCGCCGACCACCTCGTGCGCCACGATCTCGGCGTCCCACCACGGGGGCGTCGTGAGCCGGGCCTCGTCCGCGGCGTCGATCATCACCTGGGAGACGATGCCGTACGCCTCGGTCCACGACTCGGCCACCGGCGGCGTCCAGTCCGGGCCCAGGAAGTGCTCCAGAGTCGCCAGCAGACTGGCGCCCACGGCCGGGTAGTGGCCGGGCTCCACCGCGAACTTGCGGTGGTCCCGGCCCAGGCCCTGCAGGAAGGGCACGGCCGCGCCGAGGTCGTCGACGTTGGCCACGACCGCCCCGAGGGCGGCGACCAGCCGGTCCCGCTGCGCCGCCATCGACGGCGGGAACATCGGGCGCACCTCGGGATGGCTCAGGAACAGGTGGCTGTAGAAGTACAGCGGCACCTGCTCCCCGTACTGGGCGACACGGGCCCAGGAGGTGCGCAGGAGGTGCGGATCCACCACGACTACGCGGCCACCACGAACGGCTGCACAGTGGCCAGGGCGCCCTCGATGGTCTCGATGATGTCGGCGGGCACCTCGAACTCGTTCAGGGTGTCGACCAGCACCTTGCCGGTCAGCGCGTAGTCGGACTCGGAGACGCCGAGCCCGGAGTGCGCGTTGGTGAGGTAGCCGGCCAGGTCTATGTCGGTCCGCGCGCCGGGGCCGCCGAGCACGACTTTCAGCACCTCGGCCAGGTGCGGCTTGATGTCGTCGACGGCGACGTTCTCGAAGAAGCCGGCCAGCTGCGGCTCGTCGAGGACGCCCTCGTAGAAGCGGTCGAGCACGGCCTTGACGGCCGCCTCCCCGCCGACGCGCTCCCACTGGGACTGGATCTGGGTCTCGCTCATGCTTGCGGGTCCTTCCGATGCGGGGCATTGCTCAGGGATCGGTGCGGCTCGGAAAACCCGCGAAGCATAGCAGGCATCCATCAAAAGGCTCGAACATACGTAGCTGATCAGCGTCGTACCCTGACAGCCCATATCGGGCCTCGATGATCGCCTTTGTGAGATCTACAACTGCGACGACATCCTCAGGAGCCTGTCAAGGCGCGCCTGAGTCGTCGGATGAGTGGACAGCAGGTGATGGGCGGTCGTCTTGGCGGCGGACACGGGCGCGAAGTAGAAGGCGTTCAGAGCGCCCGCCTTCCGCAAGTCGACTTGAGGAATCCCGCCGCCCCCGCTGACCTTCGCGGACACCTTGGTGAGCGCCGACGCCAGCGCCGACGGGTTGCCCGTCAGCTGCGCGGCCGACCGGTCCGCCGCGAACTCGCGGTAGCGGGAGAGCGAGCGCGTCAGCACCAGCGAGATGAACCACGTGGCGGCGCTCAGGGCGATGAAGCCGAGGGCGACGACGATGATGTGCCACAGACCGCGGGCCCGCCCGCCGATGTACACGAGCCGCAGCCCGACCCGCGCCACGAGGCCGGCCAGCACGCCGACGAACGCCGCGACGGTCATCACCGCAGCGTCGCCGTGCGCCACGTGCGACAGCTCGTGGGCGACCACGCCTTCCAGCTCACTCGGCTCCAGCGTGTCCAGCAGCCCCCGGGTGACGCACAGCGTCGTGGAGTCCTTCGAACGGCCTACCGCACAGGCGTTGGGCACCCTCGACTCGGACACGGCGATCGCGGGCTTGTCCATCCCCGCCATCGCGCAGAGCCGGTCCACCAGCGCGTGCAGCTCCGGCTCCTGGTCGGCCGTCACGACCTGCGCCCCCATGGTCCGCAGCACGACCTTGCCGGACGTGAGGAACTGGAAGGCCGCGAACGCGACGACCACCGCCACCCCGATCGGCCAGGCACGGCCCAGCATCAGGACCAGCGCCACCATGGCTCCGGCGTACACGGCGGCCAGCAGCCCCATGACCGACAGCATGCGAGCGCTCAGATTGCGATCACTCCGGAAACGGGCGTCCGCCCGACGGTCGGAAAGTGAAGAGGACACGGCGTCACCTCGATGCTTCTCTTAAATGGGAACGCCAAACCAGTCTTGCGCGTTCCCGACGGGCTGTCGAGAAACGATTACAGGATTACGCCGAATACCCCAGTGGGGTTCACACTCCTACGCGCTCGCGCCAGTAGGCGATGTTGGCCTCGACTTCGACGGCGTCGGCGTCCGGGTCGTGCCGCAGCGCCTCCCACCGTGCCAGGGCGCCGCGCGGGTCCCCGGCGGCACCGAGCCACGACGCCGCCGACATCCGGTACAGCAGCTCCTCCTGGACCTCGGCCCGGGTCGCGGCGTCGACGACCAGCTCGGCGAACAGCCGCGCCGCCCGCCCCGGATCCTTCCAGCCGACCCGCATCGCCAGTTCGGCACGCCGTGCGAAGTCCAGCCGGTCGGCCCGGTTCGGTCCCAGCGCGATCTCCGCGCTCCCGTCGACCGCCCGCTGATGCGGCGTCGGATCGTCCGCCGCACCGCCGATCCAGCGATACAGGTCGCCCAGCGTCAGCCATCGCCCCGCGCCCGGCACACCGTTTCTGAGCAAGTCCACCAGCGCCCCGGTGAACGGTGTGTTCCGCTGCTCGGCGGGCGTCCGCACCTTCTCGTTCTGGCCGGTCGCGGTCAACAGGTGCACGTTGAAGGCCGACGGCGCCCGCATGGCGCGGCCCGAGTACCGGCAGTCCAGGATCACGATCCGGTTCTCGGCCTTGGCGCGTCTCATCAGGGCCATGACCCGCTCGACCGGCAGCGCGGTGCGCTCGGCCTCGGACTTCTTGTCCAGGCTCCAGGGCAGCGCCAGACACAGCTGCCCGTCACCGTCCCGCATGCCGTGCCCGGCGAAGTAGAACAGCAACGTATCCGTGTACTGATCCACGGCCGACGCCACGCGGTCCAGGACCTCGGTGGCCGATTCCGGGTCCGCCACGGTGTGCACGGACTCCGGGGCGAACAGTCCGCCCGGACCACCGACCGCCGCGGCCAGGTCGGAGATCCCGTTCAGCGCGCACGGAAACTGCGGCAGACTCCGATACGACCCGACACCCACCAGCACCGCGCCCGACGCCTCGCGCGCCGGAATCCTCACATCGTTCAACGGATCTCTCACGTCGTCCTCCCCGCGGTCGCCTTTGACCCGATGCGGCTCCAGGGTAACCAGGCCAGGTGACGTACCGGTGCCCGGTGCCGACGGGTGGCGCCGAAACGCCACCCGGGAGAACGCCCGAACGGCTACGACGGCGCCACAGTGGCCTCAGGGATCTCCACCAGCACACCCTCCCGCAGCAGATCCGCGATCGACCGCGGCAGCAGATAGGCGGTGCCGCCACCCGGCTGCCCGAACCACGGGATCGCCGTCCCGGCCAGCGCCCGCAGCGGTTCCCGTACGCGGTACACGCGGTACTCCCGCTCGACGTAGTCCGGCGGCAGCGAGCGGTGCGGGTAGCGCGTACGCGCGGCGTACACGGTGTTGCCGAGCTGGTCGCCGAACCGGTCGACCTCGGTGCCCGGCGTCAGCACCGTCAGCCGGTGGTCGGTGTAGAGCGTCGTCGGCGGGTCCCCGGCCAGCGGCGCGATGGGCGGCCCGGCGAGGAACCGCGCCAGCGGATCGGCGTCCGGCCCGGGCAGCGCGGCCTGCTCGGACGCCGGCGCCGGCTTCGGGATCGCGCCTCGCTCGGCGGCGGCCAGCAGCAGCACGCCGGCGAAGTGCACGGCCGCCATCATCGGATCGTCGAAGGACCCCGCGAAGCGCCGTTGCCCGGCGTCGGCGAGGAACACCGCCCACCGCCCGGAGTCGGGGACCAGACACACGGCGCCGTCGGTGACCGTGCCGATGGAGTACAGGTCCGGATCGGCGTCGAGCGAGTCGACGGCGGCGCCGAGAACGCGCTCGGCGTCCTCGACCGTGGCCACGGGCTCCGGCGCGCGCTGCTGGACGGTGCCGACCGCGACCATCATCGTCGACATGTTGTCGTCGCCTCCGACGACCGGCGTGGCGGTCGGGGGTTGCACCTGGGCCTGGGGCTGGGCCTGGGCATGCGACTGCGGCGAGGCGGCGGGGTGCTGCTGGTACGAGGGATGCGGTACCGGAGTCAGCTGGGAGCCCGGGCTGTACTGCGCCGGCTCGGCGTACGCGACCGGGAGCGGCGCGGTGGGGGAGTCGATGTGGGTGGGCGCGACGTAGCGAACCTCGACCGATTGGGGTCGGATCGGTTCTGGTTGGGGACGGACCGGTTCTGGTCGGGGACGGACCGGTTCCGGTTGGGGACGGACCGGTTCCGGTTGGGGACGGACCGGTTCCGGGCGTAGCGAGTCCGGCCGTATCGGCTCCGGCCGTATCGGTTCGGGTGCGTACGCGGGTTCGGGCTTATAGACGGGCTCCGGCGTATAAACCTGCTCGGGCACGTACTCGGGTGTGTACACAGGCTCCGGCCGCGCCGGCTCTGCGTACACCGGCGGCGAGTAGGGCGGCGGCGCGGGCGTCTCGACGTGCGGCTCGTTGTCGAGCGGCTTGTCCGCGTAGGGAGAAGCGTCGGAGTACGGCGACTGTGCATAGGCGGTCGCTCCGTACGAAGCCTCCAAGAAGGGAGGCGGCGGAGGCGGCGCCGGCAGGTCGATCGGCGGAGAGATCGGAGCACTGAACTGCGGAGGCGAGAACTGCGAAGCCGAGAACTGCGAAGCCGAGAACTGCGGGTCATCGAGAGGGGTGGCGATCTGCGGCACGCTGATCCCCGACGGACTCGTCGCCGGGCTCAGCCGTGGCGGATCCACCATCGGCGGCCCGACCGACACCACGTCGCCGTTCACGTGCAACCGCATCGGGGACAACCCCTGCGGCGCCGTCGGATCGGCTGCCTGCGGTCCCGATCCGGCTTCCGGCTCTCCTCCGCCCATCAGCCAAGGCGAGGGTTCGGCCTGCCAGTTCTCCGTCATGAGCTGCGGTCCTCCCCCTGGTGGCTACGTCCCCGTCCCCCGGCCACGCTCCTGCGAAGGTGCTGACCGAGGTATGCGTAGGGACCCTGTGGGAGTCTACATATCCATCCTGACGACTACCTCTCGGCTTTACCGGACACCGCCCCCGTGGTCTCCAAGATCAAGCGGGTCACCGTCTCCGGGTCGTCGTTCATCGGCACGTGCCCGCACCCCGGCAGATCCTCGAACCGCGCTCCGGGCAGGACCCGCTTCGCCTGCTCGAACTGCCGGCGCAGCAGGATCCGGTCCTTCGCGCCCCAGGCCACGGTGGTCGGCACGTTGGTGTCGCCTGAGAAGTGGTAGTGCCTGGCCCCCTTGGCGACCGTCCGGAACGCCTTGCACTCGCGCAGCCCGAGGGTGTCGCCGTAGGCGAGCTCCGGGTCCAGGCGGCGCGGCTGTCCGTCGATCATGCCGAAGGCCACGACCCGCGCCGTCGGATGGTTCGCGACGTACCGGAGGATCGGTTTGGGCGCGAAGGTGGTGGCGCGCAGCGCGCTCAGGCTCCCGACCGCCCACGCCTTCTCCCGCCACGTGGTCCAGAACCCGGCGGGGGAGAAGGCGGTCGCCGACGCCGCGTGCCCGTGTTTGGCCAGTTCCAGCGCCAGGGCGCCGCCGAGCGAGTTGCCCGCCACGTGCGGGCGCTCGATCCCGAAGCCGGGGAACGCGCCGGCGATCCGTTCCATCGCCAGCTCGATGGTGGGCCGCTGGCCCGGGTCGAGCTTGAGGGGCGCGGACTTGCCGAAGCCGGGGATGTCGATCGCGATGACGTCGTGGTGCGCGGCGAGCCGGTCCAGGACCGGCTCCCAGGCCTGCCAGCGGTGGCCGATGCCGTGGATCAGCAGGAGCGGCTCGCCCGAGCCCCGGCGCGCGAAGGAGAGTTCCACGTTACTGGACGGTAGCCCTTCGTGGCGCGGGACGGAAGGTGTGACACGGGCGGATCGCCCGGATCACCCGCATCTCTCCCTAGATCCAGCTCGGCCACCACATGCGGTCTATCCACTGGTTCCATGTGATCGTCTGCGCGGTGTAGATCGGGAAGAAGTAGATGAACATCCCCACGATGTAGACGGTGATGGCCCCGGCCACGACCGCGCCCCAGACCCTTCGGTACTGGAGCGCGTCGGATCTCCCGACGATCACGCCCAGGAGATAAGCCGCGGCCATGACCATGAAGGGCACGAAGGCGACCGCGTAGAAGGTGAAGATCGTGCGGTGCTGGTACTGGAGCCAGAACGCCCACGCGGCGAGCATCCCGCCCAGGATCGCCCCGGCCCGCCAGTCCCGCCGCGCCAGCCACCGCCACAGGCACCAGATCAGGGCCAGGGTCGCGAACCACCACAGCGGCGGGGTGCCCAGGGCCAGCACCTGCTGGTGCTGGTTGTCGTTCAGCGGGGGACAGCCCTCGTTGCCCTTGGAGCAGTAGTAGTAGTCGGTGGGGCGGCCCATCACCAGCCAGCTCCACGGGTTCGACATGTACGCGTGCGGCGAGTCCAGGTTGGTGTGGAAGATCATGGTCTGCCAGTGGTACTCCCACCAGCTGCGCAGCGCCGACAGGCCCTGGACGTGGATCGCGTTGTGCTCGGTGGCCCACTGCCGGTAGTTGCCGTCCTTGGTGATGAACCAGCCGGTCCAGGACGCGGTGTAGGTGGCCAGCGCCAGCAAGCCCATGCAGACGTTCTGCCAGAGGTCGCGCCGGATGAAGGCGACCCAGTGCCGCCGGATGCCCACGGCCCGCAGCGCCGCGTGGTCCCAGAGCATCGACATCGGGATGAAGACGAAGATCATCGCGATCCCGCTCCACTTGGTGCCCATGGTCAGGCCCAGGCAGATCGCCGCGGCGATGCGCCACGGGCGCCAGCCCAACTTGGGCGGCGTCACGTCGTCCGGCAGCGGGCCCGGTGGGAACGTCTCCCGCCAGTCGACGAGCCGGGAGCGCATCTTGTCGCGGTCGACGAGCAGACAGCCGAACGCGGCCAGCGTCCAGAACATGACGAAGATGTCGAGCAGCGCGGTGCGGCTCATGACGAATTCCATGCCGTCCACGGCCAGCAGCAGCCCGGCCAGCGACCCGACCAGCGTGGAACGGAACAGCCGGCGGGCGATGCGCGCGGTCATCAGAATCGCCAGCGTCCCGCACAGCGCGGGGACGAACCGCCAGCCGTAGGGCGTGAAACCGAACAGCCACTCACCGGCGCCGATCATCCACTTCCCGACCGGCGGGTGCACGGCGTTGCCGTGATGGTCCTGGATCAGCGTCCGCCAGATGTGCGGGTTGGCGATGATCGCGTGGTCGTCGTTGGCCATGCCGACGTTCGGCCCGTCGTCGTGCCAGCCGATCTCGTGCCCGAAGTGGATGGTGGCCCAGGCGTCCTTGGCGTAGTAGGTCTCATCGAAGATGACCCACTTGGGCAGCCCCAGGTGCCAGAACCGCATGACCCCGCCGATCAGCGTGATGAGCACCGGGAAGCCCCAGCCCACCCACCACGGCTCGGCCCCGAACGGCGGCACCAGCCGCTCCCGCAACGTGAGCTCGCCCTGCTCGTCGTCCCGCGGCCGCAGGTTGGGACGCCACCAGACGCGTCCGCGCTCACGGTGCGAGCCGCCGCGGCGCCGGCGGCCGCCGTAATCCTCCTCGCTGTCGTCATCCGGCAGCGTGGATCGGGTGGTGGCAAGGCTGGTCACCCCGACATCGTAGGGAGCGTGTCGGTCGTTCGGACAGGGGATCAGTGTTTTTGGGCCAGGATGGTCACGTGACCGAACCCGCCACCCCCGCCCCCACCGGCCTGCTCGTCCTGGCCGGCACTCCGATCGGCCAGGACGGGGACGCCTCCCCGCGCCTGGCCGCCGAGCTGGCGTCGGCCGACGTCATCGCCACGGAGGACACACGGCGGCTCAAGCGGCTGCTGGGGGCGCTGAGCGTCACGCCGGGCGGCCGGATCGTGTCGTACTTCGAGGCCAACGAGAGCGCGCGGACGCCTGAGCTGCTGCGTGAGCTGGTGGCCGGGGCGCGGGTCGTCGTGGTCACGGACGCCGGTATGCCGTCGGTCTCCGATCCTGGCTATCGGCTGGTCGCCGCCGCGGTCGGGGCCGGTGTCCGGGTGACGGCGGTGCCCGGGCCGTCGGCCGTGCTGACCGCGCTGGCCGTCTCCGGGCTGCCCGTGGACCGGTTCTGCTTCGAGGGGTTCCTGCCGCGCAAGGGCGGCGGACGGTCGTCGCGGCTGGCGGAGCTCGCCGCCGAGCCGCGCACGATGGTGTTCTTCGAGGCGCCGCATCGGCTGGCCGCGTCGCTGGCCGACATGGCGACGGCGTTCGGGGCCGAGCGGCCGGCGGCGGTGTGTCGCGAGCTGACGAAGACGTACGAGGAGATCAAGCGTGGCGGCCTCGGCGACCTGGCCGCCTGGGCCGGGGAGGGCGAGGTGCGTGGCGAGATCACCGTGGTGGTCGGCGGTGCGGTGCCCGGCGCGGGGAAGGACCTGAGCGCGGCGGAGCTGGCCGAGCTGGTGTTCGCCCGGGAGGAGGCCGGCGGGCTGCGGCGGAAGGAGGCGATCGCGGAGGTCGCCGCCGAGGTCGGGCTGCCGAAGCGGGAGGTTTTCGACGCGGTCGTGGCGGCGAAGGAGAACTCGTTCGAGTGATGGCCGTGCTCCGGACCGTCCCATCCGATCGTCCACTATCTGGACCCCGTCGGAAGCGCACCTGAACCTGCCCCCGCGCCGGATACCCTAGACGGCATGCCGTCCACCCAGCGCACCATTCTCACCGCCGTGGCCTGGCCGTACGCCAACGGCCCCCGCCACATCGGGCACGTCTCCGGCTTCGGGGTCCCGTCCGACGTCTTCAGCCGCTACCAGCGGATGGCGGGGAACCGGGTGCTGATGGTCAGCGGGACGGACGAGCACGGGACGCCGATCCTGGTGCAGGCCGACAAGGAGGGGGTCAGCGCGCGGGAGCTCGCCGACCGCTACAACCGCGTCATCGCCGAGGACCTGCGGTCGCTGGGGCTCGCCTACGACCTGTTCACCCGGACCACGACGCGGAACCACTACGCGGTCGTGCAGGAGATGTTCAAGGGTCTGTACGACAACGGCTACATCTTCGCCAAGACCACCCAGGGCGCGATCTCGCCGTCCACCGGCCGCACGCTGCCCGACCGCTACATCGAGGGCACCTGTCCCATCTGCGGGTACGACGGCGCGCGCGGCGACCAGTGCGACAACTGCGGCAACCAGCTGGACCCGGACCGGCTGATCAACCCGCGGTCGCGGATCAACGGCGAGACGCCGAAGTTCATCGAGACGGAGCAGTTCTTCCTGGACCTGCCCGCCTTCGCCGGGGTGCTCGGCAGCTGGCTGCAGGAGCAGAAGACCTGGCGTCCCAACGTCCTGAAGTTCTCGCTGAACCTGCTCGACGACCTCCAGCCCCGCGCCATCTCCCGCGACCTGGACTGGGGTGTCCCGGTTCCGCTGGAGGGGTGGATCGACCGGCCCGACAAGAAGCTGTACGTCTGGTTCGACGCGGTCGTGGGCTACCTGTCGGCGAGCGTCGAGTGGGCGCGCCGCACCGGGGACCCGGACGCGTGGCGGACCTTCTGGCAGGTCGGCCCGAACGGTGAGGCACCCGACGCCTACTACTTCATGGGCAAGGACAACATCGTCTTCCACGCCGAGATCTGGCCGGCGATGCTGCTCGGCTACGACGGCAAGGGCGACAAGGGCGGCGACCCGGGATCCCTCGGCGAGCTCTCGCTCCCGCACGAGGTGGTCAGCTCCGAGTTCCTGACCATGGAGGGCCGCAAGTTCTCGTCCTCGCGGGCCGTCGTCATCTACGTCCGCGACTTCCTGTCCCGGTACGACGCCGACGCGCTGCGCTACTACATCACCGCCGCCGGGCCGGAGACCCAGGACACCGACTTCACCTGGGCGGAGTTCCTGCGCCGCAACAACGACGAGCTGGTCGCCGGGTGGGGCAACCTGGTGAACCGCGCCATCTCGATGGCCGCCAAGAACCTCGGGGAGATCCCGGCTCCGGGCGACCTCACCGCCGAGGACGAGGCCCTGCTGGCCGCCTCCCGCGGCGCCTTCCAGACCGTCGGCGACCTGCTGGACCGCTGCCGCTTCAAGGCCGCGCTGGCCGAGGCGATGCGCGTGGTGGCCGAGGCCAACAAGTACGTCTCCGACCACGAGCCGTGGAAGCTGGCGAAGACCGACCCGGCGCGCATGGCCACCGTCCTGCACGTCACCCTGCAGGTCGTCGACGACGCCAAGACCCTGCTCACGCCCTTCCTGCCGTTCTCCTCCGAGAAGGTCTTCCACCTGCTCGGCGGCGAGGGCACCTGGTCGGCGATGCCGGAGCTGCGCGAGGTCGAGGACCTGGACGGCGGCCCCGCCTACCCGGTCCTGACCGGCGACTACGACGCCGCGCTGGCCCGCTGGGAGTCCACGCCGATCGCGGTCGGCCGCAAGCTCGACCCGCCGACGCCGATCTTCAAGAAGCTGGACCCGTCCATCGTCGACGAGGAGCTGGCCCGGCTCGGCGGCGAGGCGGCGTAGGCGCGTGGCGAACAGCTCCGGCGGCCCGGGCCGCCCAGGCGACTCCGACGGCGAGGCCAAGCGCAAGCGCAAGAAGTCCAAGGACCGCGACGAGACCCCGCCCCCGGCGCCGGAGCCCCTTCCGGCGCCGGTCGGCGACAGCCACACCCATATGGACCTCCAGGAGCCGGCGGCCGCGGACATCATCGCGGCCGCCGACCGGGTGAACGTCCGCACCCTGGTCCAGGTCGGCATCGACGTCCCCTCCTCGCACACCGCGGCCGCCCTGGCCGCCGAGTACGAGCGCGTGCACGCCGCCGTCGCCCTGCACCCCAACGAGGCCCCGCGCCTGGTCCTCGGCGACCCCGACGGCTGGTCCGGCCAGCGCCGCGGCCCCGGTGGCACCGAGGCGCTGGAAGCCGCCCTCGCCGAGATCGACGAGCTCGCGGCCGAGGAGCACGTCCGGGGCATCGGCGAGACCGGCCTCGACTACTTCCGCACCGGCCCGGACGGCGTGGCGGCGCAGCAGCAGAGCTTCCGAGCGCACATCGCCATCGCCAAGCGCCATGGCAAGGCCCTGGTGATCCACGACCGCGACGCGCACGACGACGTCCTCCGCATCCTTCTTGAGGAGGGTTCGCCCGAAACAGTGGTCTTCCACTGCTATTCGGGTGACGCCGCGATGGCCGAAGTGTGCGCTGAGCGGGGCTACTACATGTCCTTCGCAGGGAACGTCACCTACAAGGCGAACCAGGCATTGCAGGAAGCGCTCCAGGTGGCCCCGCTGGACCGGATCCTTGTGGAGACGGATGCTCCGTTCCTCACTCCGCTCCCTTATAGAGGACGCCCGAACGCCCCCTACCTGGTGCCGTACACGGTCCGCGCAATGGCCGCGCTGCGCGGCATGGACAGCGAGGACGGCCTGGCCGAACTCTGTCACGCTCTCGACGCCAATCTGCGGAATGCCTTCCAGGTTCAGGCATAACTTGGTCATATCAGTCGACCGACAGCCGACCTGGAGTCAAAGGGACGTCGCAGGACATCCAGCGGACACGCGCTAGCGGCGGCCGCGGGTTGCCCGCTACTGTCTGCTCGGCAGCCGGATCGACGCACCCGCTCGGGCCCGCCAGGACCCAGCGTCGTAACCGGACACCACGAGGTCTGGATCAGCGTGAGCAGTAGACGTTCCGCTAGTCGGCACAGTGAGGGTTCCAAGGCGAAGGTCCGCGCCGTCCAGGGCACGGTCCTGCTGGGGCTCGTCGGAGGCGTCGGCGCCTACGTCGGCTTCGAGAAGACGGTCCACATCACGGTGGACGGCCAGGAACGCACCATCCACACCTTCGACAGCAAGGTGTCCGACGTCCTGAAGGCCCAGGGCATCACCCCCGGGGAGCACGACTCCGTGGCCCCGGCGCCGAGTGAGCACCTGGTCGACGGCGAGCACATCGCCGTCAACTACGGCCGCCAGCTGGACGTCACCGTCGACGGCAAGGACTCGAAGATCTGGACCACGGGCAACACCGTGGCCGAGGCGATGGACGGCCTGGGACTGCACGGTGCGAACCCGTACGTCTCGGTGAACCGCGACCAGCCGATCGGGCGCCAGGGACTGGCCTTCGAGATCCGCACCCGCCGCCACGTGAACATACTCGTCGACGGCAAGTCGATCCCGATGGACACCACCGCCCCCACCGTCGCCCAGGCCCTGTCCGAGGCGGGCGTGACGCTGGCCGGGCAGGACACCGCGAACCCGGACCCCGCCTCCTTCCCGGGCGACGGCCAGAACATCACCGTCGAGCGCATCACCGGGACGCAGGAGACCAAGCAGGAGGCCATCGCCTTCAGCACGACCGAGCAGCAGGACCCGACCGCCTACGTCGGATCGCGCAAGACCGTCACGCAGGGCGTGCCGGGCGTGCAGGAGGTCGTGTACGCGTACCAGACCGTCAACGGCGTGAAGCAGCCGCCGAAGGTGGTCAGCAAGAACGTCACCAAGCAGCCGGTCAACGCCGTGGTGAAGGTCGGCACCAAGCCGGTCCCGAACACCGTGGCCGGTGCCGACAACCTGAACTGGGCGGGCCTGGCCAAGTGCGAGTCCGGCGGCAACCCCAAGTCCGTGGGCGGCGGCGGCCTGTACTTCGGCCTCTACCAGTTCTCGCCCTCGACCTGGGCCGCGATGGGCGGCTCCGGCCTCCCGTCGAACGCCACGCCGGAGGAGCAGACCTACCGCGCCAAGCTCCTGTACGTGCGCTCCGGCGCCGGGCAGTGGCCGGTGTGCGGGCGGAACCTGTTCACCTGACCGTCGCCGGGATGGGCTCGTGAGCGGGCCGGCACGACGCCGGCACCGTGACGCGGGCCCGCCCGCCGCGCGGCGCGGTACCGCGGTACTGAGCCGCGCGGCATACGATGGCTCGCGATGTCCGACACGCCGCCTCCCGCACCGCTGCCCTCCGAACCCGCTTCGGCCGCCGAGCAGCCCGAACGCCTCCCGGCCCGGCTCCTGGGCCCGGCCGAAGTGCGCAAGCTCGCCGAGCGGCTCGGCGTGTCGCCGACGAAGAAGCTCGGCCAGAACTTCGTCATCGACCCCAACACCATCCGCCGCATCGTGCGCGCGGGCGACGTCACCGCGGACGACGTGGTGGTCGAGGTCGGCCCCGGACTCGGCTCGCTGACCCTGGGGCTCCTGGACGTGGCCCGCCGGGTGGTCGCGGTCGAGATCGACCCGACGCTGGCCGCCGCCCTGCCGCGGACCCTGGCCGAGCACGCGCCCGGGATCGCCGCCGGCCAGGTGGAGTTCGAGCTCGTGCACTCCGACGCGCTGCGGGTGACGGACCTGCCCGGCCCGCCGCCGACCGCCCTCGTGGCGAACCTGCCCTACAACGTCGCCGTCCCGGTCCTGCTGCACATGCTGGAGCGCTTCCCCAGCATCGAGCGCACCCTGATCATGGTGCAGGCCGAGGTCGCCGACCGGCTGGCCGCCGAGCCCGGGTCGCGGGTGTACGGCGTGCCGTCGGTCAAGGCGCGCTGGTTCGCGGACGTGAAGCGCGCCGGGGCCATCGGCCGCAACGTGTTCTGGCCCGCCCCGAACGTCGACTCGGGCCTGGTGCGCCTGGACCGCCGGGACGCCCCGCCGACCACGCTCGTCGACCGCCGCGCCGTGTTCGCCGCCGTGGACGCGGCCTTCGCCCAGCGCCGCAAGACCCTGCGGTCGGCGCTGAGCGGCTGGGCCGGGTCGCCGGCCGCCGCCGAACAGGCGCTGGTGGCCGCGGGGATCGATCCCAGCGCGCGCGGGGAGACGCTGACCGTCGAGGAGTTCGCGCGGCTGGCCGAGAAGCGGCCGAAGGCGGAGTCCGCATGACCGCCGCCGCCCTCACCCCGGGCGACGAGCCCCGCCCGCGGGCCGCCGAAGCGGTCACGGTCCGCGTCCCGGCCAAGGTGAACCTCGCCCTCTCGGTCGGCCCACTCCGCCCGGACGGGTACCACGACCTGGCGACCGTCTTCCACGCCGTCGGCCTCTTCGACGAGGTCACCGCCGCCGAGTCGGACACGCTCACGCTGACCTGCGAGGGGGAGGGCGCGGCAGACGTGCCGCTGGACGCGGCCAACCTCGCCTGGCGCGCCGCCGTCCTCCTCGCCGAGACCGTGGGCCGCACGCCCGCGGTGCGCCTGCACCTCACCAAGGGCATCCCGGTCGCCGGGGGGATGGCGGGCGGTTCCGCCGACGCCGCCGGTGCGCTCGTGGCCTGCGACGCCCTGTGGGGCACCGGCCTGTCCCGCGACGACCTGCACGCCCTGGCCGCGCGCCTGGGCAGCGACGTCCCCTTCGCGCTCTACGGCGGCACCGCCATGGGCACCGGCCGCGGCGAGCAGATCGCACCGGTCCTGGCCCGCGGCGAGTTCCACTGGGTCTTCGCCTTCGCCCATGAGGGCCTGTCCACCCCCGCGGTCTTCCGGGAGTTGGACCGGCTGCGCGAGGCGGCCGGGGAGCAGGCGCCGTCCCCCGGTGTGGACGAGGAACTGCTGCGCGCACTGCGGGCCGGCGACTCCCGGCTGCTCGGCGCGGCTCTGCGCAACGACCTCACCCGCCCGGCCACCTCGCTCCGCCCCGACCTTCGGGCCACCCTCCAGGCCGGACGGGAAGCGGGCGCGCTGGGCACCCTGCTGTCGGGCTCCGGCCCCACGTGCGCCTTCCTCGCCGCCGACGCGGCCGGCGCCGCCGCAGTCGCGGAAGCCCTGGCGGCCGCCCCTTCGGTGCGGGCGGTGCGGCGGGCGCTGGGCCCGGCGGCGGGCGCGCATGTGCTGTGAGCGGTGGGAGCAGGTTGGGTGGCTGGGTGCGGTTGGTTTGTGGGTTTTAAAGGCTTGATACGACCTTCGGCCATGGTGGTGATGGTGCGCGGGGG